>NZ_JBFEFI010000007.1:0-300000 GCF_040717535.1 Thalassoglobus sp. JC818 | reverse complement strand
CGGTGGAGTCCTCGGTCCCGATCTCAGTCGGGTCGCACTTTCCAAATCACGCTCACAGATCATTCATTCCATTCTCGAACCTTCCGCAGAGTTTCCGCCGCAGTACCAAGCGTGGATGGTCGCCACTACGGAGGGGAAGATTTATCGAGGACTTCAACTGGACCACAAAGCCGGTGGAGCGATCGAAATGATCTCCGAAACCGGTGACAACCTGCACTTCAAGGCGAATCAAATCGAAGACTACGCTGCTTCGCCGAAATCTCTCATGCCGGATGGACTCATACAAACCATGACGGTGGGAGAATTTCAGGACCTCGTCGAATTCCTCAACAACTTGAAATGAGTCAGAGCCCCTCAATGAACCGCACAAATTGAACTTCAAGCCAGTCGAGATCGCTCCCGAATACTTTTTGAAAGTCCGCCAGCCGTTCGGTCGCGGAGTACTCCTGATCGAGAGAATCTCGGGTCGAAATAATCTTCAGGTAAGCCGCGTACTTCGACGGTCGCGTCTCTGCGAGAAAATAGCTGAGCGCCCAAGCCTGACTGTATGCGTTTAGAACATTCTGTCGAAAGTAGAGTTCATCGTTCGCAATGAACTGGGCGATCGTCTCCTCTCTTACCTGACTCAAATATGCTCGAAAGTGACGCAATCGTTCCGGGTTCAATGCGGAGGCACCGCGAAACTGTTTCTCATCGAAGGTCCCGTCACCCTCCATCATCTCAGCAAATCCCTCAACCACCCAACGAGGGTTGGCTCCGATTCGTGAGTGCAGGCCAGCATTGAATGCGAGTTGATGAATCCCTTCGTGCAGAAGAGTTTGAACGGTCGCAGGATCGAGATCACTGTCGGAAGCGCGAACGCTTGGTCTGTTCGAAACCGTTCGATAGTTGGGCCCTGACGATGGTCGTTCGTATAGAGCGATGCGATTTGTCGCTGGATGATAGTAGCCCCGGATCAGTCCATTCGGGGGAACATCGTCGCTGGCACAATAGGCGTCAAACTCAGAACGCTGACTGAAGATTTGCACAAGCAGCGGAAATTCAGAACGAATCGTCGGGAGTTTGCGACGCGAAGCATACAGCGAAAATGCACGGGCTGTCCGGTCGAGCAACTCGGCATACTTTCTCGCTCGACCTTTTGGTCCCGCCACAACAAATGGCCCGCGAGTGGTCACTTCGTAATCGTGCCCCAATTCCTGCTGAAGCCGTGTCCTCATCGCGATTGATGACTCCGCTCGAAACGGATCGGGCGACTTTCGTGCTGAGGTCACCGATTGCAAATCGATGCGAGAATAACTCCCGTCAGAATGTGCCAGCCAGCTCAAACCCTGATCATGAACCAACGGCTTCCCGACGTACGTTCTCTCAGCAGTCGTCAGTTCAACCTGTCCCGCTCCGTGAGCAATGGAGACTGACAAGCACGACAGTGCTAGCAGACAGAGAATCGGTTTTGGAATTCGCATCGAGGTCCCCGGACAGAAAGCGAGTCCAACAAACGTAGAACGCTCTGCTCAACCGCGCCGAGATGACCTCAAGTTCGGCTCCACCAAATGGAATGATTTTTCGGGTTGGATGAATTATTCTGACCGAATGCCCAAATCCCGTTGGACCTCAATGCTCGTTCTCATCGCGCTCATGGCTTTTGGCGCGGATTGCATCGTCTCACGATCAGATGCAGACGACGTTTCCGTCAACGCAATTAACAGCAAGAGTGTCGAGCAACTCGTCGCCCTCCTCGACAGCCCGAAGCGAGCAGAACGAGTCGAGGCGGAGCGAAGGCTGATCCAACTGGGGGAATCCGCCATTCCCGACTTGGAAAAGCTTTCGGTCGACAATCCGATCATCGATATTCAACTGGATCGGATTCGCAACGAAATCCGCAAACTCGCAGCGACGAGAACACTTGAAGGAACTCGGTTCAGCTTCGATGCCCCCAATGAAGTGAACATTCAGGAGTTCATCCAGAAACTCACCGGTTCGACAGGCAACCTTGTGCTCACCGATCCGCCGAACTTGTCGAGGCGAGTTCGTTTTGAAGGGAAAGACGTCCCGTTCTGGCAAGTGATCGATGAAGTCTGCCTGCACCACGACCTGGGTTGGCGAACGTCATCGAATGCAGTTGTACTCTCGACCAGTGAACGAACACGTTATGACGTGGCGGACTACGTCAAATGCGTTCGGATCGGCGGGATCGTCCAACGCCAGCGGCAAGGATTTCGTCAACGGCGGAGAGGTGAACTGATCCGCGTCGAATTTCGAATCGATGTCGAACCGCAGGTCGTTCCATTCTTCGCTCAAGTCTTCGACAGAGACTTTGAACTTGCAGATGAAAATCTCACTGCAACACCGTTCAATCCAGATGCTGGGCATGAGCTTCTCTTTCGCGGAGGACGCACAGCGGTCTTCACAATCGACTTTCAAACCGAAAGCGAAGCGATCGAGTTTCCAATCAGTGCTTCGGGTTTCATCACTCTCTTTTGTGCAGCCCGAAGAGAGCCAATTGCCATCGCTCTCGACATTCTACAACAGTCTCCCGACAACCGTGTTCGCTTAGAAGGAATTTCCCGAACACCCGCTGAGACCATCATCCGCTTAAGTATCCAACTCCCCCACAACGCTGATGAACTCCGTTCACACCGACTTGGATTGCTGCATCGAGACGTGAAACTGCAATTAGCGAATGGACAAACCACAGCTTCTTCGCGCGTCGAACTCCTCTCGCGTCGTGGATTGATTCACTCCCTGGAAGTCCGTTTTCCAAGCGATGTCGAAGCGACTCACCTAATTTATGGAATGCCTGAGCTGCTGACTTTTCTCCCCGTTCCATTTGAGATTCACGGACTGGAGCGCAACTAGAGCAAGTTGCTCTCTCCTGTGCACTCGCTTGTATTGCTCCGACACTACAAACGACTGACATGTCACCAGCTTCGTGCGAGCCAGAGACAGAGCGGCTTTAAACCGAGTCAATTCTGTACGTTGAGAATGACCTTCAATTGATCCTTCTTTTGTGCGGTTTCGAGTGCAATGATGGAATCTTCCAAGCTGTAACGAGCTGTGATGAGATCCGTCACGGAAATCTGCTTCTGGGCCAGAGCTTCGATCGCTTTATCGAACGGACCACAACGTGACCCGACCATCGTAAATTCATCAATCACAAGAGGAGCAAGATTGGGACCCGTTTCCCCGGCGAAGGTCGACTTCATCACGATCGTTCCACGCGGCACACAAATCTGAAAGGCAGTCAACAATCCTGAAGGGGAGCCGGTGCAGTCAACGACCAGATCGGCAAATCGACTCTCCTCAACGTCATCCAGCAGCCGGGTGGAGATTCCCAGTTTTTGCAGACGTTTAAGCTTTTCGACGTGCTTTCCGACAACCAGCGGGGACTTTCCATGCGCCGCAATCACTTGAGCGCAGAGATTTCCGAGTCGACCGTCGCCCAGAACAACGATGCTCTGATAACCGCTCAAGTTCAGTTGAAATGGAATCTGGAAGGCCGCAGCAATCGGTTCCGTGAAGACTGCATTGTCGTTGTCGACCGAATCAGGAACGGCATGCAGATTCTCCTCAGGAACCCAGACCGTATCAGCAAATGCCCCGTCATGATTGAGAATTCCGATCACCGACCGATGGGGGCAATGAGTTGGAAGTCCAGCGTCGCAGGTCGGGCAGTTGCGGCACGCGCAATTGATTTCGCCAACAACTCGCTCGCCAGCGAATCGACCACTTTTCGCCACGCCGACGAATTCGTGCCCGAGAACTCCTTCGAACCCCATGTACCCACGAATCAGCTGCAGGTCAGTTTCGCAGACTCCCGCCTGAATCACTTCCACTTCAACACAGTCACTTCGCGTTTGTGCCGAGTAGTCTGCATCGAATTGGACTCGTTGGTCAGTGACCCGAACGGCTCTCATGAGAATCTTCCAAAGCTTGTGAATGAGACAGAAATGCAGGAGCGAGTTGTCGTCTGACCAGCCATGTCAGTGCCACAGGAAAGACGACTGAGCCAGCGATGACCCATATCGTGACGTCGTACTGAATCGCCAATGCTCCAATTGCCGAATAGCTCGCTGCGATTACAAGATTCGCCACAATCAAGGGCAAAAGGATGAGCGAAAACGGAATGCGCATCGCGCCGAATAAGAGAATGGTCGCTTCTGCAAGAATTGGCAGCGGACGAGTGACCGCAACCGACCAGATCGCCAGCCGTTCTTGAAACTGCTCAATAACGTTCCGATCTCTTTTGTCGGTCATTCGGTTCACAAACCGGGCTCCGACGAGCTTTGCAGCTTGAAAGCCGACAACATTCCCGAGCATCAGCCCCAGCCACGACGCCAGTGTCGCCCAGCCGAATCCGAGCACAGCCCCACCGTAGGTGCTCACCGCACTTGAAGGAATCGGAAGAAAGATATCAAGCGCAAGAAGTGCGACAATTAAGCCGAATCGTGCTGCAGGTGACCAGGATTGTTCGAACCACGAGCGGATTTCATTCTCGAACGACTCGCCCAGAAGCAGGAAGGGAATCGTGGATGCGAGCAGGCAGAGGCAGAGTATCACAAATTGTTTCCGCAAATGATGCACGCCGAACTCTTACCTCTTGCGGAGGATATAGACAATGTCTTCCGACGTTTCGTTGAGTTCCGTTGTCTCAGAAACGTCGTACGAAAAATCATGGACAGCAGCCACCTCGAGTTCCGGAACTCTCGAGAATAACTTTTGCATTTGAGCTTCAGTGTAAGTTCGATAGTTCATCTCATCGCGAATCTGACGATGCGAAGTTGGCGTGTAGATATCGAGCGTCATTCCGAGTTTTTCATTCCGCCCCTTCAGGTCGAGTTCCTTACACCACATGTGTGAATTGACCTGCAGATTGCCGCGTCGAGCGACCCAAGACTCTTGTTCCATACGATTGCCAGCTGTCGGAATCAAATGTACTCCGAGGACATAGAGCCCACCCTTCGTGAGGGCATTCGCCATACACTTGAAATGGTCAGTCGCTTTTCGTTCGGTCTCCAAATGACGAAAACTATTGATCATGTTGAACGCTGCATGGAACTTCTTTTTAACCGAGAAGTCACTCATATCTTCGACGACAGCGCTCGCGGGGAAACCGAACCTCACGAGACGATCGTTGCAATACTTGACCGCATGCGGGTTCAGATCGTTTCCGGCAACTTCATAACCGCGTTGGGCAAGTTTGATCATCAATCGACCGGTTCCGCAGGCCGGTTCGAAGAGGCGTTTAACGCTGCACTTGGCGTATCTATCAAAACAGTTTTCGAGAAAATCGCACTCTGCTTTCCAATCAAAGCCGAATAGCAAATCGTAGTACTTGGGATAGTCGTACAGACTCCCCTCAACAACATCGGTCATAGCTTTTGATTTCTCTGAGGAGAATGAGTCCAAGTCAGATTTCGGACTGCGAGTCGATTTCAGGTCGCGGAATCTTCGGTCGAACGACTTTGAGAGGATTCTTCAGACTCTCGAATGATTCGGCGAGCATCTTCCTCCCGCTGTCGCCAGCTTTCGCTCAATCGATCTTCATAGTCTGCGGGAAGAGCCGCCAATGTGGACTTGGCAAGAGAAATGTTCCCCTCAATTGCCGCCAGGTACGCTTTCCCGATCCGCGCTTTCGTGATGTATTCTTCGGTCTGGATGTCCCGCAGCAGGTTCAACTGACGTTCCGCGTCCTGCTTTCGATTCGGATCGTGCAAGTACTGCAACGCAAGTTGCTCGTGTGCCCGATTGACATAGCCAGCGTCGGTCGGATGGTATTGGATCACCGCCTTGAATGCATCTTCGCTGTCCACACGAAACATCGCGTCGATGAACTGCTCGCGCGCTGAGTCCAATTTGGGAATCGAAGAGTGAATCAGATTCGGATTGGCTTCCGGAATGGTTTGACGAGTAGCAAGACTGACACCAGCTGAAGCAATTGCCGAAACGACACAGAGCAGCGTCAACATAGCCACTGGTCGATTCGTCGGGAACGAATTTGATGATCGAGCAGAATCGGCGAACAAATTATCCACCGAGTCACCCGTCTCAAGCGCTTTTGCGATCTTGCGAACATCGTTGAGCACATCTTCTGCCGACGCATAACGATCATCCGGGCTCTTCTCCGTCATTCTGCTGATCACCTGGCAGATGACTTTCGGAAGATCCGGACGCACCTCCTCAAGCGGAGTTGGAGTCTCGTGTAGATGCTTCACAGCGACGCTGACGGCGTTCTCCCCTTCAAATGGAGGATGCCCGGCGAACATGTAGTAGCAGGTGATCCCGAACGAATAGATGTCACTACGCTGATCGAGCTTTCTCCCACTGACCTGTTCCGGACTCATGTACAGCGGAGTTCCCATCGTGACACCTTCCTGTGTCAGGTTGAGCCGCTCCCCTCCTTGAAGCTGCGCGAGTCCGAAGTCGGCCACCTTCGCCTCACCCTTACGGTTCAGCATGATGTTTTCGGGCTTGATATCGCGATGCACAATTCCCTTCTCAGCTGCGGAACGTAGAGCAGACGCCACTTGCCGCATGATCCTTAAGCCGAGCTTGGCTTCGAGTGGCCCTTTCTTCTGGATGAAACTCTTGAGAGTCGCCCCCTCGACGTACTCCTGAGCGATGAAATACTGGCCGAGATTTTCTCCGACCGTATACACCTGAACAATATTCGGATGATTCAGCCCAGCAGCCGCTTTCGCCTCTGCTTGAAACCTGGCGACATAAGTCTGGTCTTCAGTCAGATCAGGACGCAGTAACTTCAAAGCGACGTTTCTCTTCAGCGATTCCTGCTCGGCCAGCCATACCTCAGCCATGCCCCCTTTTCCGAGGCGACGTAGCAGGCGGAAGTCGTCGAGAATTGAGTCCGTCTGAGGGACCATTTCTCCCGAAGTACTAAAAGAAGACGGCATCGACGTGGTGTCATCGACGTTCGTTTGTTCATCGGGAAGATTGGAATCAGATTCCGCCATGGAAAATTATCCGTCAATTCTGTCTTGTTCGTGCGGTTATCATGGCAAAGAGAGCGGAATGTGGAAAGGTTGCGCGTCAGACAAGTCCAGATTTCACGGTGTGATCAGTGAAACGGACTGCTGTACAAAGGATTCCACTGTCGACATTGAAGCGAGTAGCCTCATACGATAACTTGCTGGCTTGCTCGCCATCGTCATCGATCGGGGGCACCAGAAATATTGAGAAAGAAAGCTAAAGGTTGCTGAGATGGTACTGAGACCCCGAACAAAGCTGAAGAAGGAACGGAAGCAAAAGCGATGCCCCAAGTGTGGAGTCGTGATCGGTAAGAAAGGCAAACGGGTTCGCTGTAAGACCTGTGCGAAGAAACTCTCGTAACTCTTGACTCACGCGGCAACGATTCGAATCGAACCGTTTGTGGAGTTCTCGTTCGATGCTGCGCATCGGCGTTTGCGTTGAGTTTCTCGCGGATTAGACCCGTCAGCACTTCGAACTGACGGAATCCCGTCGACCAGCTCCACATCTGCCTCTCACAATGTGAGTTTCGCCCCTCGATTTCGCCAGAATTTTCCCGAACCAGCAATCAACTATGCTCGAGCTTTATAATCAGATCCAGGAAGCCTGTTCTGTTATTCAAGCCAAGTGGGATCGTACTCCACACGCTGGAATCATTCTCGGCACGGGTTTGGGCAATCTGGCGAGCGATATTGAAACCGAAGCAGTCTTTGACTACGAGGAGATTCCACACTTCCTCAAGTCGACAGCGACCAGTCATCGCGGTCGGCTGGTTTGCGGAACTTTGAGCGGCCTCCCTGTGATTGCGATGGAGGGGCGTCATCACATGTACGAGGGCTATTCCCTCAAGCAAGTCACTCTTCCAGTTCGCGTTTTCAAGGCACTTGGAGCTCAACTCCTGATTGCCTCGAACGCAGTCGGTGGCATGAATCCTTATCTCCAAACCGGAGATATTGTCGTTGTCGACGACCACATCAACCTGATGGGCGACAATCCTCTGATCGGCATCAACGATGACCGGCTCGGGCCACGTTTCCCAGACATGAGCGCTCCCTACGACCAAAAGTTGGGAGATCACGCACTCGAAATCGCTCGAGCAGAGAATTTCCGGGCCCAGAAAGGTGTCTTCGTCGCCATCGCAGGTCCCAATCTCGAAACACGAGCAGAGTACAGGTTCCTGCGAATGATCGGGGCCGACATCGTCGGAATGTCAACGGTTCCAGAAGTCCTCGTGGCTGTCCATGCTGGGCTGCGAACGGTCGCCCTCTCTGTTGTGACTGACATGTGCCTGCCGGATGCCTTGAAACCTGCGGACGTGCAGGAAATCATCGCGATTGCTAACGAAGCAGAACCCCATTTGAGGTCAATTGTTCGCGGGCTGTTGAAGCACGAAGCAGAATCAGTGGCGTAGCCAATCACAACTCGGCACCTGGAGGCGAGTCGCCGCATGCGAATCGAATTTCTTGGAACTGGGGGATTTCACCCAAACGAACGCCGCCACACCACTTGCTTAATGGTCCCCGAAATCGGACTGATCCTCGATTGCGGGACTGCTGGCTTCCGCATCGCCGAGCACATCGAAACCAAAACACTCGACCTGCTTTTGTCTCACGCTCACCTCGATCACATTTGCGGGCTCACCTACCTCGTCACTCTTCCGATCATTCACAACGTCGAAAAAATGCGGCTCTTCGGAGCGCAGCACGTCTTAGATGCTGTCCGAGACTCCCTCTTCTCCGAAGCCATTTTTCCTGTCGGCCCCCCGTTCGAGTTTCACACGATCACTCCGGGCGACTCAATCGAGCTGGCTAACGGAACACAAATCGAGTCATTTCCACTCACAACTCATCCGGGTGGATCAATCGCGTATCGCTTTGAACTGGACGGTCAGCAAATCGCTTACGTCACCGACACAACCGTCGACGGAACTTACACCGATTTCATTCGCGGCGTCGATCTCTTGATACATGAATGCTACTTCCCGGACAGTAGTTCGGACTGGGCAGAGACGACCGGGCACACACACTCTTCGACACTCGCCGAACTCGCTCAGTCAGCGAACGTTGGGAGACTGGTGATCACCCACGTTGATCCCCTGAATCTTGACGACGATCCGATTGGACTCGATGAGTTCAAGAAGATTTACTCAAACGTCACGATCGCGGACGATGGCCTGACCATCGATTTGTCAAAATGAGAGCTCGCGCCAACCCCTTCCGGTCAGAGCGAATCGACAACCTCAGCTACCAGTTCGAAACGGGTTCGCTTGAACAGCTGATAGCTGTTATCGAAGAGAGGAACTTTCGCGGAGCCATTGTCGGCCCGAAAGGAACTGGCAAGACGACCTTGTTCAAAGATCTGTTCAACGAGCTTCAAAAACGTCGGTTCTCAGTCGCATTGCTGAGATTTCAAGACGATGGTAGTCGAGCTAATTTGATGAGGTTCCGGGAAGCCACTCAGAGCCTCCACTCAAAACACATTCTTCTTCTCGACAGTGCCGGACTGCTGACTTGGTGGGACTGGAGACACGTCAAAGCAGAGAGTCAAAAGCTTCGAGGTTTAATCATAACGTGTCATCGACCTGGACGGATGCCGACGCTCCACACGTGTCGTAGCACACCTCAACAACTCATCGGATTCGCTGAGTCATTGGCGGGAGAAGAAGCCTGTTCGGAAAAGAAACTCGAACAGCTGTTTCAGCGAAACCGAGGCAACTTCCGCGAATGTTTCCGCGAGTTATACGATCAGTTTTCAGACGATCTCATCCTCGGTGCCACGAAGAACGAAACACCATGCTGACATCACAACGCATTTGATTGCGGTGGTTCAAGTCAACTCGTCAGTCAACGTGAAATCCTCAGAGCAGAAAAGGCTTCCAAGCTGCAGTTCTCGAGATGATCAAACTTTGCCCAAGATCAGACAGGCGTTGTGTCCGCCGAATCCGAAGCTGTTGGTCATGACGCGATCGATCCGCATTCGTCGAGCTTCGTTCGGCACATAGTCCAAATCACAAGCTTCGTCAGGATGATCAAGGTTGATTGTCGGTGGAGCAATCTGATCACGAATTGCGAGAGACGAGATCACAAACTCAACCCCTCCGGATGCTCCCAACAGGTGTCCCAGTTGACTCTTTGTGCTGGAGACCGGCATCGATCGTGAGTGATTTCCGTAAACACTCTTGATGGCCATTGTCTCAGCTTTGTCACCGAGAGGTGTACTTGTCCCGTGAGCATTCACGTAGCTGATTGAATCAGCGCTGATCTCAGCGTCCTTCAATGCTCCCTGCATTGCTCTTGCTGCTCCACGCCCTTCCGGATCTGGAGCAGTCATATGACTTCCGTCCGCGGACATGCCGTAACCGAGAACTTCGGCGACGATATTTGCACCACGTGAACGGGCATGTTCGTATTCTTCAAGAACACAAATCCCAGCCCCTTCCGCCATCACAAAACCGTCGCGGTCGACATCGAACGGTCGGCTGGCTGCTTCAGGTGCGTCGTTACGTGTCGACAGAGCCTGCATTCGAGCAAAACCAGACAGCCCCATCGGGGTGACGGCCGCTTCGCTTCCGCCGGTCACCATGACTTTTGCCTGACCGTGCTGAATCAGACGGTAGGCGTCGCCAATTGCGTTTGTCGCTGAGGCACACGCTGTGGCCACAGCACTGTTTGGCCCTTTGAGCTTCCATCGAACCGAGATGTTTCCGCTGGCGGCGTTCACCATCAGCTTTGGAATCATCAACGGTGAGACGCGGGTCGGACCACGGTCGAACAGAATTGAGTGCTGTTGCTCAATTTCGTTCAGACCGCCAATTCCAGACCCGACGAGAACTCCGTGCAGGTACGGGTCACCACTTGCGAAGTCGATCCCGGAATCGGTGATCGCCTTTTGCGCAGCTGCCATGGCAAACTGCACAAAACGATCGAGGCGTCGAACGTCCTTCTCAAGAAGGTCCATGTGTTCGGTGAGTTCGAAGTTCTGCACTTCTCCCCCGAACTGAACCTTGAAGTTGGAACAGTCGAAACGACGAATTTTACTGACGCCACTTTTGGCAGCGCAGATGCTGTCCCAAAACTCGCTGACTTCACAGCCAAGAGAGGTGACGACGCCTAAGCCGGTAACAACGACTCGCTTCAGCATGGCTCAAGCATTCTCCCGTTGCTTGATGTAATCGATGGCATCGCCAACAGTTTTCATCGTTTCGTAATCTTCATCAGGAATCGAAACTCCGAACTCTTCTTCGAACTTCATTCCCAGCTCGACCAGATCCAAAGAATCGGCCTGAAGATCATCAATAAAGTTACTCTCTCGAGAGATTTCATCCTTGGATACGCTCAATTGCTCGCTCACAATTGAGATGATCTTATCTTCCACTTCTGACTCCTTAATGGATTACTCAACACCGTCCTGGGGCCCATCATCTCTTGCGGGCCTTCCGACCGATTCATGATCTGTGAACAAAACATAAAAACGGCGGTTGACGGAAGATATAGCGGCTTTTGAATGATGTGTAAACGGCAATGGGACCGGAGATATTGTGATAACCGGAATGTCTTGATCGCGTCGGAAGTTCCACGCTCGCATTGGCTTCATTCAAATGCAATTTGGCACGGAATTCCGATTCCACTTCGTCACATCAGTTGCAGAATCCTCCACTATCTCCTTGTAGCGATTCTCGCACAAAATCGGAAACGGAAACAACAGGAATCCTGACAAGTTTGCTGCCTGCGATCCTCACCGAGTGACTTCCGAATCCCTCAGTTTCGCGTGCCATCTGAATGGTCGATGGCCAAAGCGAATTGAATCCCTGACGCCAGTCCACCCGCTACGAATCATTCACGGCAGTGCATCGTGTTTTGCGATGAATTCGCTTCAGCAAACCGGTCAAAACTCGTCCCGGTCCAATTTCATAGAACTCATCAACTCCGGAATCGAGCATGCCTCGAACAGAGTCTTCCCAGCGGACTGGATTGATCACCTGTCGGACGAGAACCTCTTTGATCTCATCTGGATCAGAATGTGACTGAGCATCAACGTTTGAGATCACGGGACGTTCAGGGCTCGCGATGGGTACCTCGCTCAACGCCTTCATGAGGCGGTCGTCAGCCGGTTTCATGATTTCCGTGTGAAACGCACCCGCCACTGCCAGCGGGACGACTTTCGCTCCCGCTTTCTCAGCGAGTTCAACTGCGAGTTCAATTGCAGCGTTTTCACCGGAGAGGACCAGATTCCCCGGGCAAAGGTAGTTCGCGATCTCGACGATCCCGGCTGATTGAGCTTCGTCTCGAATCTTCTCCACGTCAGCGAGATCCAGCATCAGCACACTAGCCATCCCCGAGGGAGTTGCATCGGCGGCGTCCTGCATCGCTTGTCCGCGTTGCTGAACCACTCGCAGCCCATCCTCGAAACTCATCGCTCCTGAGAAGACGAGAGCGGTATATTCTCCCAGACTCAGTCCGGCAGCGACTTCACAGGAGAGGATGATATCGGGTGAGTCCGCACGGAGTTTCTCGAGACAGGCCAAGCTCGTCACGAAAATGGCTGGCTGGCTGTAAACGGTCGAGTCCAACTCCGAAGAAGGTCCTTCAAAGCAGAGCTTCTTCAGGTCGTAACCCAGAATTTCGGCTGCTTGATCGAAAAGCGCGTCCGCCGCCGGATACTGCTCGACGATTTGCTTTCCCATCCCAATGTGTTGTGCACCTTGTCCTGGAAAGAGGAACCCAATTCGACTCATGTTTCGTATTCCTGATTGAGAGCGTTATTCGAACATGTCTTCGCGTATCAGCACGAGAACACCGGTCGAAAACCTTTTCAAACACCCCAGACGATGCGACGACCATCAAGGATGCCTTTTGAAGCGAGTTGGTGAGCGGCTTCCCATCAACTTCGAACCGTTGACGATCAAATGTTCTTGACGAGACCGAATACCTGACGGGTATTGCAATGAGCGATGACTCGCAAGCGAGAATCTCTAGCCGTTAGTGGCAGCCTGAACTGACAGCGTCTCTACGATTTGCTGATTCACTTTTCGGTCGCCAAAGGTCAGTGCTGTGCTCAACGCATTGCGAATCGAACGTGCGTCGCTCGAGCCGTGGCAAATGAGGCAAATTCCGTCAATTCCGAGAAGCGGCGCTCCGCCATACTCATTGTATTCGAAGCTTCGACCGACTCTTCCGAAAGCTTCTTCAGCCGTCGATTTTTCACCGTTGAGCGAACCGAGAACTTGATGAGCCACTCGCTGCATCATCATCGAAGCCATTCCCTCGGAAACCTTGAGAACGACATTGCCGACGAACCCTTCACAGATGATGACGTCCGCCTCACCCTGATAGAGCCCTCGTCCTTCAATATTTCCGATATAGTTTGAAGCCACCGGCCCCTGCACGATCAGATCGTGGGCTTCTTTAATGAATGGAGTCCCCTTACCGTCTTCGCTGCCGATATTCATCAAGCCGACGCGAGGAGATTCAATCTGCAGCATCTCCCGGGCGAAAACTGTCCCCATGATCGCGTATTGAGCGAGATGTTCAGGACGCGCCCCCGGGTTAGCTCCGACATCGAGGAGAACTGATCGACCCGTCACTGTGGGAAGAACGACGGAAATCCCGGGACGTTTGACTCCCTTGAGGAACAACCGAGTGCGCAGCCCCGCCGCGACAACTCCGCCAGTGTTTCCAGCGCTGATGACGGCATCGACCTGCCCGGCCGCCATCATCTTCCAGCAGTTTGCAATCGAGCAGTTGGGCTTCTGTCGAAGCGCGTCCATCGGCTTTTCATGCATGCCGACAAAACCGTCCGCTTCGACAACCTCCAGGCGATCTCCCGAATACCCCTGCTTGTCAATCAGCTCATCAACAACCGGACGGTCGCCAACAAGCGAGATTTCAAGGCTTGAGTGTTCCTGGAGAGCTTCGATCGCTCCAGCGACGTTGACAAGGGGCGCATCGTCTCCGCCCATAGCGTCCAGTGCAATTCGCATTGGTTTCAAGATCCTGTTCTGACCTCAATTGGGCTGAAGAAGTCAGTCAACGTCAGTGGTGACAAAAGTTCACACAAGAAGAGTCCTTGAGCCTTCCGCCAATAACCCTTCGACCGACCAGAAAACCTACCCAAAGCGTGGCGATTGTCTTCCGAAGCGAATCAAACCTGATTCGACCACTAATCCTCTGTCTCAATCATCGTACGACCATGGTAATGGCCGCAATTTGGGCAAACCACATGAGAAGGAACGGCTGTCCCACACTGAGGACAGTACTGTAACTTCATTGGCTTCAGAGCGTTATGGCTGCGGCGCTTCCGTGACCGAGCCTTAGATTGTCGTCTTTTGGGAACAGCCATCTCGCCATATCCCCTTTAGCTATTAAGTGTTACATGAACTATAGAGGGTCGGCGATCCTTCGACCCGCCACCCATCGAGCCGCGTATCCTATGGCAGTCCATAAATTTGTGTCAAGCAACCACGCCCCTCGTCAGGCGAGATTCCTCAGGAGAAGTCACGATGTTTCCCGATCTGAATTGATTTTTTGTCAATTCCCGGAGATCAGGTCCGCATCCAGCGACTTCGAAAGGAGTTCCCGAAGGTCCAGACGCACGTAAGGACGCTCAGCTGCTGGCGAGTCGTGATCCGCATTCGCCACATACAAGACACCATCGACAGGCACAAAGAGAGCATTGTGCAGATTGGATTCCATGGCGACCGGACGATCCATGAGATGAATCGCGGCAGTAGTGTCGATCTTTCCATGCTGCGAGATGACGCGCTCACGCAGTTTCTCCAGGCGGTCACCTGCAGAGAGCACGACGCAATCTGCAATCCCTTCACCGAGGCGCTCATGTGATTGCCCAGGCTTGATAAACTCGATCGAGTCGGGAGTCGCTGCCACGCCGACGGCATCGTTGCGATTTCCGTCCGCGAAGACGTAATAGTATTCACACGTTCTGGGGCTCGTTTCGAACAGGTTCATCACCTGTTCGAGCGACGAGCATTCTTCGAGTCCCCGTCGCATGAGAGTCGCCATCGGAACTCCGTCCCACTCCCCTTCTCCGCGTCCGCCCATTTCTCCAAGCGAAATCCCCTGTGAGTTCATCCCCGTCACCGAACCAATGAACCCAGCGTAACCGACATTTGCAAAGGAAATCTTGTCGTTTGGCGAGACGATGAACGTTGTGGCAGCATCTTGCAGGCCGATCGTCGTCATGTAGTCCAGAACCCGACCATGATACAACTTGCCGTCGGTTGTCGCGGAGCCAAAGACTGCAAACCCAGAACAGTGGAAGAGTTCGGGGAAGATGTTAACAACCAGTGCGAGTTGGCTGTCCATGCCAATCGAATTGGCCATCGCGACCGTTTCGCGAAGATGATCGTCGGGGATATGCGGGGAAAGGCGTTCGTAGGCGTCATCAAGCTCCTGCCGAAACCATTTGCCCGAACGAATCATGTTCACGGTTCCAAATGTATACAGCACTGAATCGACGGTCTTGAGAATCTCCTCTTTCATCAGTTGCCCGTGCGCAGTTCCGATTTCTTCGGGAGTCCCATGGAGAATGACCACTCGGTGGCCCTCGATCCATTTCAATTCTCCGTGATCAACGACGCAAGAGTTTTGCGGAGGGTGTGTGAGCCGATGGGACGGTGCCAGAATTTCAGTGGCCCGGCGAATTCCTCGGGACAACGTCCGTTCCAACTCTTCTCGTGAAATTTCGGTCACTTCAAAGTCGGTAGACTCGAGAGCGTTACTCTTCAGGTCGAGTGCAGTCGCCTCGTCCAAATCCCGAATTTCCAATTCAAAACTGGCATTCTTCAGCGATCCCCGAATGAGATGGCCTTCCTCCTCAAACTGAAGAGAATTTTCACCGCCAAATCTCCACGAATGGGGTGTTTCGCCCGGTTGAATTTGGGCGACTGTCTTAAGAAGAAACGCTACAGCATTCGGCTCGGCAGCCTGGACCAGCGGGACGTACTTGTTCCAGTCCGAGTCACTGGAAACGAGCCGACTGACGATTCCATCTGCGACAAGTGTGTCGTCACCGAGATCTGCTCCTTTTCCAATGATCACCTTCTGATGCTTGGGAAGCAGAATTGTCGTTGCGGACTCCTGACGTCGAACTCCAATCGCATAGTCAGCATGTTCGGCTGAGAAGCGATAGTTCCCGTCGGCGTCGGATTGAAACTCGACAGTAACTTGCTGCGGTGAGCCGTCAATTTCCGGGAGAAGTTTCAAGCGCAGATTCGCAGCTTGAGTCTCTCCGGAAAGAACACGACATAGCGGAAGCAAGTCGGATGCGAGAGAAGAATTCGTGGGAGTTTCCGCCTGAAGGGGCGTGAGTAGCAAACATGTGAGAAAGAAGACTCCCCACACTACACATTGACCGTGTCTCATTGATCGTTCTCGCTTCTATGTAATGAGGTCGTCGATTGCAGGCTTGTTTCGTTTGTCAAACTGGATGATAAGCTCAACTAACGCAGAAGGCGATTCACATCAGCTTACGTCAATCTGACCGGCCACGCCGCTGAAACGATTCGAGAAGTTCCTGAGCTTCCACAGCTTCGACACTGTCAGGATATTTGCTGATGAACTCCTGAAGCTTGCGGGTCGCTGTGGAGCGGAATCTGCGAAAACCCTGGACTTCCCGGAACAGCTTCTTCTTTTCCTCTGAGATGGCCATCTGTCGAACTTCGCTGTCATTCAGCCAGACAAGAGTGAGTTGATCATCCGAGCCCTCTTCCGGAATTTCCAGTTGAAAGCCTCCGACGGTTTTCATTTCCGTCATGACTCTTCCACGGTAGAGTCTTTCCCGCCCACGCACCCAGACGCCGAGCGTGTATTCGACAGGCTTGTTGGACCTCCACCGATATAAATCGACGGAAAATCGGTAGTAGCCGGAGTGAGCTTTCTCTTCAAAGTAGTTCTCGATCGGTTCATCAGTCGTCGGAATAATATTGGCGTCGACGTCAAGCATGCCGTCTTTGCTCTCGCGATGTCCGAACCAGACGTGATGACCGTTTGCGTTCCAGACATGCAGATCAAGATCGTCGAACGTGTCCCAGATCAGAGAGATTGTGACTTCTCCCTGCTTGCCGCCTGCCAGAGTCCGTCGATTTCCAATGACGGTTGCGTCAGCTGTTGATCCCTGCTTCGATGAAGAATTTTCCTCGGCCGAACGAGCACCGGGAACGATTCTCTCAACTGGTTGCGTTGCTGAGGCGAGTTCTCCCGACGAATTCCCAAGATCTCCGTCGATCGAAGTTTCCACTTCCTCCTCACTGAAGACATCGAAAGTCGACACCTCTTCTTCGTCCGCATCGACGGTCACGACTGTTTCTTCGGCGATCGCAATCGGTGGAGAATCAAACCGAACTGTCGTATCGACGGCGAATCGCTCCGGACGTCTCATGACCGGAAAGATGAGGAACCCAAGGGCCGCGATGATCCAGATGTGCAGAACAGCTGAGGAACCCAGAGAGATGCTGTTGCGTTCTAGCCAGGTCAATCGGTTCGGACGAGGCGGTTTCTGGACGAGTGGAGGCACTCTAAACGTCGCCCCCGTTTCATTCTTCACAGGTATCTGATCTGAATCGGATCGATCAACGTGTGTCACGTCAGCAGTCTCCGGAACGGAATCCACCGGATGAGGGAAAACTCAGGAAAATCTGGACACTGTTGGCTCAATCGAAGTGGTCTCTCAAGCATGTCGTTGCCTTCCAAACTACAGCAGTGGACGCCGATCGGCAACCGGACTTCGCATCATCATGATTTGCAAATCGCCGACAATCGGCATGATCGACACGACAGTTTGTTGTCTCTTGGCATCACACACAGCAAGCCGTGAGGGCTGAGCTAGAGTTATCGCGGAAGATTTCATCCCAGTTCATTCTCCCGCCAGTTTCCTGGAAGGCAACGACGTGCCGGATTCCACATACTCCCTCGATTCGACCAGCCACGCACTTGGACGCATTGAATCCATGCTCCATGCGATTTCGGCTGACAACACACTCAAACGACACACCATCGCTGTGATGCCCGCCTATAACGCGGAAGCAACAATCGAGCGGACTCTGAAGGACATCCCCAAAGGAGTCATCGACGAAGTGATTCTCGTCGACGACTGCAGCACCGACAGAACAGTCGAAGTCGCCAAATCGCTCGGAGTCACCGTCATCCAGCACGAAGAAAATCTGGGTTACGGGGGAAATCAGAAGACTTGCTACGACCACGCTCTCGCTCACGGTGCTGATTACGTCGTGATGATTCACCCCGATTATCAATATGACAGCCGCGTCATGGGGGCCGCGATCGAATTTCTGCGACTCGGAATTTGCGATGTCGTCCTCGGCTCCCGAATTCGAACCCGCCGAGAGGCACTTCAGGGAGGCATGCCGGTCTACAAGTACCTGGCAAATCGTGTTCTCACGACGATCGAGAACATCGCCCTTGGCCAGAATCTCGGTGATTTTCACTCTGGATTTCGAGCTTACTCAAGAAAAGTCCTGACCACGGTTCCTTTTCACCGCAACTCGAACGACTTTGTATTCGACAGCGAATTGCTGGCGCAAGCCGTCGAATTTGGCTTTCGAATCGGTGACATTCCCGTCCCGGTCCGCTACTTCGATGAAGCGAGCAGCATCAACTTCCGTCGCAGCACACAGTACGGAATTGCGACGCTGGGCGTCCTGGCGAAGTTCTTTTTGCACCGTCTCGACATCTACTCAAGCCCGATCTTCCGCCCCAAAGAGAGCGACAAAGCCAGCGAGCAAGATTGAACATTGAACGCTCAACTGCTGGGCGAAGCAGGTGGTGTGACCGGCTCAAATGAGATTTTTAGATTTTCACTGGCTGAGTGGGTAACCGGTCTGGCAGTCGTTGCATACGATCAGCATCTTCACTGATTGATCACCTTCCGGAACGAAGTCCGTCTCATCAATCCTCTGCTTGTGCGGGGATCACCTGACCTCGGTTCCGGGAAATTGGCACATCTCCGCACGTGCCGTAGCGACGCAAAAAGATGCCACCTCGTCAGCCACGCAAATTCGATAAACGTAAGTCTTCCGGGAAATCCTCCAAGAAGCCGACTCGCCGCAAGAAGAGCACATTTCCTCTTGATCCGTCGCACACGCTCCAACGCGAATTGGATGTCACTTCTGACGAGAAACTTCCACTCGCGAAGCTGAAAGCCTTCGTTCGCCACCCAACCGTTTTTCGTAAACGCATCGCATCGGTCGATGACTCAGCTCAACATGGCGATCTGGTGCGGGTCGTTTCAGACTCGGGGGACAAAATCGGGCTGGGGATCTGGAATCCGCGAGCAGAATCGACCATTCGCATTCTCAAGTGGGGCGACTTTTCTATCACGAAACGCGACTGGCAGCAGAACGTCGCGAGAGCAATTCGGCTGCGGCATGACGACCTGAAGCTGACGCAATCGACGAATGCCTATCGGGTCATTCATGCGGAAGGCGACGGGTTTCCGGGAATCGTGGCAGACGTCTACGGCGACGTTCTCTCCGTTGAAGCATTCTCATTGGGGATGTTTCAACGATCTCAAGCCTTTGCGAGCCTCTTGTCCCGGCAGCTTAAAATTCCCCACTGGATCGTCCGTCCGGGCCCGATGACCTACGAACAAGAAGGGTTCATCGCAGACGGATTTCAGTCGGGGAAAGTTCCGGAGTCGGTTGTCGTCACCGAGCACGGAACGAAATTCGAAGTGCATCCGTTCGAAGGTCACAAGACAGGTTATTTCTGTGATCAGCGAGACAACCGTCAGAAAATCCGGGAGTTCTGCAAAGGGAAAAGCGTTCTCGATCTCTGCTGCTACACAGGTGGCTTTGCGATCAACTGTGCACTCGCAGGAGCTGCTTCCGTGACCGCAGTTGATCTCGATGAAGACGCAATTCGTCAGGCGCGACGAAATGCCAAGCTGAACCATGCGGCCGTGAAGTTCATCCACGCGGACACATTCAGCTATCTCCGCGACAGTATTCGCAACAAGCAATTCTTTGATGTCGTGATTCTCGATCCGCCAAAATTGATTCGAAGTCGCAATGAATTCGATGACGGCAAGCAGAAGTACTACGACATGAATCAGCTTGCTTCGGAAGTTGTCTCGCCAGACGGTTTCCTCGTCTCGTGCAGCTGTTCCGGTCTGCTCTCAATGACGGACTTCACGTACAACGTTCGTGCAGCAACCGGCAACCGCTTGCCGCAAATCATCATGCGAACACAAGCTGGAGCGGACCATCCAGTCGCTGGCAATTGCCTGGAGTCAGAGTATCTGAAGTGCCTTTGGATGAAGATGCGATAACGTCGACAGACATCAAGACGCACGTTTCAGGTCGCCGTTTGCTGCAGCTTCCAACAGCCCGAGCCTTCTCATTTTCTTGTAGAGACCGACACGGCTGATACCCAACGATTGCGCGGTTCGAGTTCGGTTGTGGCGATTGGCTTCGAGCGCCTGCATCAGCAGTTCGCGTTCGTTGTCTGCGACCTGCTCAGCGAGGGTCTGATTTTCGCACAACTCCGGATCACTCAACGTCGAGATCGTCGGTGAGTCAGTCACTTTTGCGGAAAGATCAGACTTCCGCAACCGCCCATTCTCAGCGAACAGGACAGCCCGTCGAATGTGGTTTTTAAGCTCGCGAATGTTGCCCGGCCATGAATATGACTGCAGGGCGTGAAGGAATTCGAGATCGACGGAGCGAATCTGAATTTCATGTTCCCGACAGCATTCTTCGACAAACTCGACCGCCATGGGAACGATGTCAACCTGCCGCTCTCGCAGTGGGAGCAGACGGAATTCCAAAACGCTCAAACGGTAATAGAGGTCCGATCGAAACCGGTTGGAGCTAGTCAGATCTTCGAGGTTGATGTTGCTGGCAGTAATTAGCCTTGCTTCCGACTGCATTGGCTCAGTCGACCCGACCATTTCGTACTCGCCGGTCTCGATGACTTTGAGGAGTTTCGCCTGCTGCTTGACGTCGAGAACATCAATTTCATCGAGAAGTAATGTCCCCTTGCCAGCTGCTTGAAAGCGGCCGATCTTATTGCGTTCCGCTCCTGTAAAGGCGCCGCGAATATGGCCAAAGAGTTCGCTCTCGATGATCTCAGAAGGAAGCGCCCCGCATGCGAGTTGCTGGAACGGATCATCACACCGCTTGGACCGTTCATGAATGATGCGTGCGAGAGTCGTCTTGCCTGTTCCTGTTTCTCCAATCAACAGCACGGTCACATCTCGATGGGCGACTCGCTGCAGATCTTCAAGCACTTGAAAGAACTCTGGTTGATGAGTCGTCAGGCTTTGAGAACTTCCTGCGAGAGTACAAGACTTTGGAACCTGAGGCGGCGTGTTCTGTCTCATCAGACGGTCGAAGTCGAGGCGAGAGTCCGAGTCCCATGCAGTCAGTTCATTGGTACGGTCGTCAACGATCAGATGAGCAGAAGCAATGAGTGACAGCTCGCCTGCAGCCTGAGACGGCAGCGATCCGTCACTCACGGTGACGATAGTCGGGCGAGCATTCTCCTCACGACTCAGGTCTTGGATGAATGAAAGAGTTTCGAGAGAATGAGTCCCCGGTCGCAGATCGAGAAACACCAACGAGGTCTGAAATTGCCGCATCCAGTCTCTGAGGGAAGCAGCATCCTCACAGAACTTGACGTTAACGTCGAACGGCTGCACTCGCTCCTGAAGAGCGCTGAAGAGCTGGCAATCCTGAGTGAGAATTAATGAGTTCCGCATGAACCGAGTTCCGTATCAACCGTCAGAGTTTGCCGAACGTGTTCCGATCGACAGAACCCTCTCAATCCTTTCCTGCCTGTAGTCGCGAATGCCAATCCATGGTTGTGATTCTGAAAGTCGATCTAAGGTGATTCAAACGAGTGAGTGTCTTGAAGGATCACTCCGTTCAACAGATTTCGGGACCGCTTCCAGAATGCCAGGGTTCCTTAATGTGTGTCGACCGCTCACGCAGCACTCATTGAGTCTGGCTGAAGTGTTTCCAACCGGAATCAAAATGTTCCACCGCAAATCCGTCATAACGTCAATTTGCGTTCACACATTGGCAGTCTCGTAGGAGCAAACCTGCGGGAACACAGCATCGATCAGCAAATCCTGTGGTGAATGTCCCCTTAAAAATCGCCGACATTGTCAGTTCGACAATCCTCAGAGCATTGACGAACACTAATGGGAATCGGAAACTCCTTGGATCGCTCTTTCCCTGCCGGTCCCCGACATGCAGGTCAGCAAACTTTCAAGGAATGAAACCACAACTCAGGAGAAGTGAACGCCATGTCAATTCATTTCAGAAATTGTAAGCCGTTATTGTTGTCCCTCTCGCTTCTGATCCCGGCTGTCGCCAACGGCGATGAAGATTGGCCGACCTTCCGCGGTCCGGAACGTACCAACGTTGCTCCCGACACCGATCTTCTTGAGCAATGGCCATCAGATGGACCTTCGCTGCTCTGGAAGGCATCGGGCTTGGGAATCGGCTATTCGAGCGTTTCCATTGTCGACGGACGCATCTACACGATGGGCGATCACCTTCCCGGTTCAGGATCGGATGAATATCTGATCTGTCTCGATCAGGATGGTGGAGATTTGATCTGGAAGATGAAAACCGGCCCCGCTTGGGAGAACGGAAAAGAAGACTGGCAAAGCACACGCAGCACACCGACCGTCGACGGAAATCGCGTCTACGCTCTGACAGCATTCGGGGAACTGATCTGTGCGAGCACAGACGGTGAAGAAATCTGGCGACGCAATCTCAAAGAAGAGTTTGCTGGCCAAAAAGCTGACAGCTGGGGATACAGCGAATCCGTACTCATCGATGGAGACACTCTTGTCTGCACACCCGGAGGCCCTGAACACACCATGCTGGCGCTCGACAAGAACACTGGCGAGGAAAAATGGTCAGCGCCTCGGCCTGGAGATCGCGGTGCAGGTCACGCTTCGGTTGTGATTTCTCATGTCGGTGGCGAAAAAGTCTACGTCAACTCAACCGGCAGTGGAGCGATGGGCGTTCGTGCCAGCGACGGAGAACTGCTCTGGACTTTCGACATTGATAAAACCACAGCTGTCATTCCAACACCAATCGTCCGTGACGATCTCGTCTTCTTCTGTGCTGGCTACAACCGCGGTGGAGCGCTGCTTCGCCAGGTTCCAGCTGGTTCCGGAAAAGTCAACATGGAAGTCGTTTACCCGCTGCAAACACACCTCTCCAACAAACATGGTGGAGTCGTTCTCGTCGGCGACTATGTTTACGGTGGCGTTGATTCGAATCCGATTCCGTTCTGTGCTGACCTGATGACAGGGGAACAGAAGTGGAAAGGCCGAGGAGTCGGTTCCGGTTCGGTTTCTGTCGTCGCAGCTGATGACCATCTCTATTTCCGCTATCAGAGTGGAGAAGTTTCACTCGTGAAGGCAACTCCCGAGAAGTTCGAACGCATCAGCGAATTCACAGTGCCTGGAAGCGGCGGTCGCCCAAGCTGGGCACATCCCGTGATCCTCGATGGCAAGCTGTATCTGCGTGAAGGCAACGATCTTCTCTGCTACGACATCAAGAAGTAATCCTGCCAGAGATTCGCCAATCAGGTGAAACGACAAAGATCGAAAGAGCTCCCAGACGTTTGACAATGTCTGGGAGCTCTCTTTTTTGGGTGCTTCATGATCGACTCGATGTGCTCCTGCGTCATCTTGACTGCATCTTTAGCAGTAAGTTTTGATGCGTCCGCACACCAGCTTTGCCGTTTGTGCGGATATGATCGAATAGAACTGTGAGTCAAAAGGACTTGTCAACCACTCAAAGCGACACTCGCGATTTCAGTTGAGGATGAAACTCCCCCGACCTATCGTCGCTTGAGAAGTCTCAAAGACTTTGTTCATTTCGATTCAACTCGTCAGAACCGTTCCAATCCCCCAATTTCATACTGGCCGACTGACCAAAGGCAGCAGAATGTCCCAGCGAACCAAAAAGGGAATCATCCTCGCAGGTGGTGCAGGCACCCGATTGCACCCCATGACCTCAGTTGTGAGCAAACAACTGCTTCCGGTCTACGACAAGCCAATGGTCTACTACCCGCTCAGCGTGCTGTTGCTGTCGGGGATTCGTGACATCCTGCTGATCAGCACACCGCAGGATTTGCCGCAGTATCAGCGACTCCTCGGAGACGGATCACAACTGGGTGTGAATATCCAATACGCCGAGCAGGCCGAGCCTCGCGGACTCGCAGAAGCCTTCATCATCGGAGATTCATTCGTTGGCAATGACGGAGTCTGTCTCGTTCTCGGTGACAACATCTTCTATGGTCACGATTTCCAAAAGCTGTTGATGAGCGCCGGCTCCCGAAAAGACGGCGCAACCGTGTTCGCCTACCGGGTTCGAGACCCTGAGCGTTACGGGGTGATCTCTTTCGACAAAGACGGCAAAGCCATCGATATCGAAGAGAAACCAGCTAAACCGAAGTCACGTTTCGCCGTGACGGGGCTCTATTTCTACGACAATGATGTGGTTGAGATTGCCAAGAACGTGAAGCCGTCCGGACGCGGTGAGCTTGAGATCACATCGGTCAATCAAAGCTATCTCGACGCAGGAAAACTGAATGTCGAACTGATGGGCCGAGGCTATGCGTGGCTCGACACAGGAACTCCGTCGTCGTTGCTGCAGGCGTCCAGCTTCATGGAAGCGGTCGAAATGCGTCAGGGTCAGAAAGTCTGCGTCCCAGAGGAAATTGTCTGGCAACTTGGCTACATTGACGACGCACAGTTGGCCGAACTCGCCGAGCCACTCAAGAAGAACACCTACGGGCAGTACCTGCTCGATCTCTTGAAAGACGGACGCGACCCAGCTGTGATGAAAATCGCGCAGCTATCTTGAACACGAATGAGAACCCGAGTTGGACGTCAAATCGCTTCCTGTCTTTGAATTGACTGTTGAAGCTTTTCTGAGCGGCCATCGGATCGACGTGTTTTTGTCGCGACATCTCCGGAACTACACAACCTGGAGACTTCAGCGGATCGCAGCTGCCGGGGGTGTGACAATCAACTCCGTTCCTGTAGACGAAGTCACTCGTGTTTTCGAGGGACAACAGGTCTGCGTTCGACTGATTGAGCCTCCGGACAAACTTCTTGAACCGGAACAACTCTCGCTGCCAGTGATCTACGAAGATCACTGGCTGATGGTTGTAAACAAACCGCCTGATGTCGTTGTGCATCCCGTCGGGACAGTCCAAAGCGGCACGCTTTGTAATGGTGTTCAGCATCTACTCGATCAGCGGACGGAGTACAAAGGTTTACTCCGACCGGGAATCGTTCACCGGCTCGATCGACAGACAAGCGGCGCGATCGTTGTCGCCCTCACTCACGTGGCCCATGTAGGACTCTCCGAAGCGTTCGAAACTTCGCGAGTGAGCAAGACCTACCTTGCGCTCGTGGAGGGTCAAATCGAGAAAGATCAGGGAGTCATTGATCGCCCGATCGGTAAGCTTCCGACCGGCCGTCATGTGCTAATGTCATGCAGACCCGACGCCATTCAAGCCAAACCGGCAAAGACGTCGTATCGGGTGCTCGAGCGATTCACCGACCATACGCTCGTTCTCTGCAAACCAGTCACCGGACGCAATCATCAGATTCGCGTTCATCTCGCCCACCTGGGATACCCGATCGTCGGCGACGAGTTTTACGAGCGGAATGGCCGCGTCAAACCGTTTCACAACAAGGCTAACGGGAACCACTCACGCGAAGTTGAAACCGGATTTCCTATCCGTCGACATGCACTACACGCTTACCAATTGAGTTTCAGTCACCCCATTACACAGCGATGGATGAGCCATCTTGCTCCTCTCCCCGGCGACTTTTTAGCGACCCTTCAGGTGCTCGGCAGCGAGCACTTCAGCGAGAGAAATTCGAGTGCATTGCCTGCAAATGAAGTTCACGACGAGAGCGAACTCGATTAAAACATTTGCAGTTTTCGTTTCCGCTCACCCGCACGCCCAAACCCAGCTGTTTGCCTGATGACACACCTCAAGTGAGTGCACAGGAAAGAGCTGCTTGCCTTAGTTCACCAGGAATTCTGACTGAGCATCCTGTTCGATCGCGATGGCTTTCATGTCTTCTTCGATGATTGTGACTTCAGCGAAATCGGAGCGTTGGTCGGTCGTTCCCTTTTCCTCAGTCACGGTCTTGGCAGTCCAACCGACGACGCCGAACGGAAACTCACTTGACTGCAAGATTTCTGCAGTGTTCGACGATCGGTAGGTGTTCGTCTCCATGACGAGTGTGCCGGTGTAGAGAGTCGTTGGGAAATCCCCAGCGATGACCGACGTTTGAGTCTGTTCGCCGGGCTGCAATTCACGGTAATGACGAAGCAGAGCGATGACCGGGTAGAGCTGAAAGACTTCGGAAGTGATTTCTTGAGTCGGCTCATCACCAATCTTTCGATATCCCTTCACGATCGGGAGAAACGCGGCAAAGATCTTGCGTCCTTGTGAGACAGGAACATCCACAGTGCCGCGAATTTCGGTCTCCGGAACCAACAGCTTGAACATCCGAATCCCACCGGGACCAGCGTCGAGAACACCTTCCGGAGAGTGACCGGTCTCGACTTTAATCTCGATCCAGCGACACGAAACGTCTTCTCCGTGATAGACGCCCATTTCGGTGCCAACTGACCGGATCTCGAGGATTCGATCCCATGACAGTTCCAGATCACCTTCAGTGGAATTGGGCTGACGACTTGTCTGTTTGTAAACGCCTTTGTAGCGAACAAGCGTTCCATCTTCAGGAAGTGACCAGATCAGGCCCTGAGCGGAGGCACTTGACGCCACCAGTCCGGATGTGGTGACGAATGCGAGGGCGAATACCAGGGACCACTTCATCTGATTTTCTCTCCGGAGGAGTTGTTGTTTGTGGAAGGCCGACAGATTTGTCAGGCAATCAATATTCCATCTTCAGTGGAGTCGGCGACTTTTGCCTCAATTATTTCTATCATTTGAGGTGTCCAATTCAAAGAGATTCATCTGGGGATCAGAAATTGACAGTCGCTTGGATTGTAGGGAATGCTCAACACAGCTTTCGCAACCAAATCCGTCGACTGAGTTTTCCGAATCGTCATTTCTCAGCGACAAAACGGAATTTCTGGGGCCAATCATTCGCCTCTGATTCGCCAGATCAGAGCTGAAACTCTAGACTTTGGGCTCTCCAAATCACCTTCACTCCGAACTCGTTGGATCGTCAGGATGCATGAAGCACTGCAACGTAACCTGTTTCTGGTCATAGAACATGTTGGAATGTTCAAATCGGCCAGCAACTACGACGTGTACGATCCTTCGTCCGGAGAAATGATTCTGCATTGCCGTGAGCCGCGTCTGGGGTGGATCACCAAGATGTTGAGATTCACCGACTATAAGACATTAACTCCCTTCGAGATCTACATCACCAGCCCAGATGGTGAACCGGTCATCTCGGTCCACCGTGGCGTTTCCTTATTCCTGTCGAAAGTGGACGTTCATGACGACGATGGAGATCGCATCGGAGGGTTCAAGCAGAAACTCTTTTCAATTGGCGGAGCGTTTCACGTTCTCGGAGAGAATGACGAGATCCTCTGCGACCTGAAAGGAAGTTTCACCGGCTGGGAATTTCGCTTTCTCCATGATGGAATTGAACTCGCGAAAGTTTCGAAGAAATGGAACGGGCTCGGCAAAGAGATGTTCACCAGCGCTGATAACTACATGCTTGAGATCTCCGAGGAAGTCCCGATGGACAATCCCATCCGGATGCTGATCCTCGGGTCGGTCATGTGTATCGATATGGTTCTCAAAGAGGCCTAAGCAACGCTGGCGATGCTGTCTGAACTTGAAAACATTACGGAAAGAAGTGCTCAAATCATGAATCGTTCGCGAAGTGCTGCGGAGTTCGAACGCGCCAAGAAAGTGATCCCCGGAGGTGTCAACAGTCCTGCGAGAGCCTTCGGAGGAGTGGGTGGAACCCCCGTCTTCATCGAACGCGGTGAGCGACAGTACCTCTTCGACATCGATGGAAATCGCTACCTCGACTTCATCGGCTCGTGGGGACCTCACATTCTGGGACACTGTCACCCGAAGGTTACTCAGGCAATTGAAGCTGCCACCAAACTCGGGACAAGTTTCGGAGCCCCCACGGTTCGCGAGTCTGATCTCGCTGAGTTGATTGTCGAACTCATCCCTTCGATCGAGATGGTTCGGATGGTGAACTCTGGAACCGAAGCGACGATGAGCGCTGTCCGACTGGCTCGAGGATTCACCGGTCGCGACAAGATCATCAAATTCTCAGGCTGCTATCACGGTCATGTCGACAGTTTGCTTGTCCAGGCTGGCAGTGGTGCTCTGACTCTTGGAACGCCTTCGAGTCCAGGAATCCCCGAAGGCTGCACGCGCGACACTCATTTGCTGGAGTACAACGACGTCGAGCAATTGAATGCGGCGTTCGATCAATTCGGGGATGAGATCGCGTGCGTAATTCTGGAACCGGTCGTGGGAAACATGGGAGTGGTCGTCCCGACGAGTGATTTTCTGTCGACGCTGCGATCACGTTGTACGAATTCCGGAGCCGTTTTGATTTTCGACGAAGTCATGACCGGCTTTCGGGTCTCGCTCGGCGGAGCCCAGGAACTGTTCGGAATTACTCCAGATCTGACAACTCTCGGAAAGATTGTCGGTGGTGGATTACCGGTCGGAGCTTACGGAGGACGGGCAGACATCATGCAGACCGTCTCGCCGGTTGGACCCGTCTATCAAGCGGGCACACTTTCAGGAAATCCGCTTGCGACAGCTGCGGGGTTGGCCACTTTGACAGAACTTCGAGACAGCAATCCTTATCCGGAGCTTGCTACGAAGACGACTCGTCTGGCGGAAGATCTGTCCGCTGCAGCTCGCAAGCACGGAATCGATCACACTGTCGCGAATGTTGGGAGCATGTTTACGCTCTTCTTCAATCCGGATCAGGTCGTCAACTTCACCGTCTCCGCTCGAAATCAAACCGAACGGTTCGCAACCTATTTCCATGGGATGCTGGATCGTGGGATTTATCTCCCATGTAGTCAGTTCGAAGCAAATTTCCTCGGTGCGGAACACACAGAACAAGATTTAGAAAACACAGTCAACGCTGCGAAAGAGGTTTTCGCAACTCTCTAATTCGCATCTCAACATGAGCGGGCATTTTGTCTGGACGAGATGTTTGGTGCACCGACATTGCATCAACACCCTCTTACCCGACATGATGCTGCATGCATTGCACTTCATCATCTCCTCCAGGTCACTCGAAACATGCCTTCAAAGCGACGGGTAGCGTTAGTTGTTGAAACGTCGAGCATTTACGGACGTCGTCTTCTGACTGGCATCATTAAATTCATGCGCAAGCATGATGAGTGGTCCGTTTTTCTTGAACAGCGCGACCTCTCCAGCGACCCTCCGCTGTGGCTGAATCACTGGAACGGAGATGGAATTCTATCGAGAGCAACGACCTCACGACTCGCCGATGCAGTCGCTGCCAAGGGTATTCCGCTGGTGGAATTGACCGACCGACGCGAAGACCTCGGTTTCTGTCACGTCTGGTCTGACGACGCCAAAATCGGCAAACTCGCGGCCGAGCACCTTCTGGACCGCGGATTTCGCCACCTTGCCTTTTGCGGTTTCAGCGGCGAAGCCTGGTCTGAAAGACGGCAAAACGCCTACGAAAACACAGTGCGACAAAAACTCGGGGACTCCGCAGTTTACAACTCCACCTGGTTTGGAACGGCTGCTCGCCCATGGGAGGAAGAGCAAGAACACCTCTCGCGATGGATCAACGAGTTGGAGAAACCGGTCGGAATTTTCGCGTGCAATGACGTGCGAGGCCAACAGATTCTCGACACCTGTTTTCAGGATGACGTGGCCGTCCCGGAAGAAGTTGCCGTGATCGGCGTCGACAACGACGAGATCCTCTGCCAGCTTTGCCGCCCTCCTCTTTCGAGTGTAGTCCCGAATGCAGAACTCGTTGGGTATCGTGCTGCGGAGACGCTTTCGAAACTCATGAACGGCGAGCATGTCGACGAGCCGAAAGTCTTTGTTCCGCCGCTTGGAATCTCGACTCGACAGTCGACCGACGTCGTGGCCATTGAAGACCAAACGGTCGCTTCGGCACTACGTTTCATCCGCGAAAATGCCTGCAGCGGAATTACGGTCGAAGATGTTTTACAGATCGTACCCATGTCGAGAAGCTCACTCGAACGGAAGATGCGGAAGTACCTCAACCGGTCACCGCAACAAGAGATTCGTAAGGTGCAGGTGAAGCGGGCACAACAGCTCCTCACCGAGACGGATCTCCCTCTCGAAAAAATCGCGAACCTGTGTGGGTTCCAACATCCCGAATACATGCACGTCGTCTTTCGCCGCGAAATCGGACAGACTCCCGGAGCTTATCGCAAACGGGGAAGAACATAGTCCTCACTCTTGGCTTGATGCACTCGCACTACGATGGTTGCTGAATCGCGCTTACCGAATGCGGTTCGCCAACAGGCACAGATTGCTCACGAGACGCACTTCTTCGATCGCGGTGTTGAAATGAAACTTCGCAATTGTCGGACCAGGATGTTAGCATCGAAGTCCTAGAGTGGTGATCGGAGTTCCGCGATGAGACGTTCCAATGAGAGATACCGACAATAGTTCATTGTCGCCAGTTCGACGCGGCGGGGCTGTCTTCGCCGCCATATTCTTTGTTCTGTTCGCCCTCTTTCTGCCGCTCATTATTTCGGGGATCGAACACTTCTGTTTCGGGTCCGGCTACTTCGAACAACTCTTGAAACGCATTGGAATTCATGACGAACTCGGGATGCTGTATCGCCCAGTCCTGCAATGGGTTTTCCGAATTTGAGTCGACGTAGCGTTTTCTGGGATGTCGATGGAATTCACTTCCTGCGACGAGATGGGTGCATTGGATCGGGTTTCGAAGATCAATTCGACGAATGCACTCAACGAGCGAGAAAATTTGAGCTATTCACAGCGAATTGCGTTATGACAAGTGTGAACGGAATCGAAGCACACTCTTCCCCACTGAAATGAGTTTTAGATGTCAATTAGCGACGAAATCGAACGACTTGCTCAGCTTCGCGACCAAGGTCAATTGACCGATGATGAGTTTCACGAGGCGAAGTCACAGCTCTTGTCCGGAGGTCATGTCGGAGAGAGTGCACAGTTCGCCGATCAGATCTTCGGCATGTCGACGAAATCGTGGTGCATGCTGATGCACTTTTCACAGCTTCTCAATTGTGCGCCGGGAGCTGGGATGATCGCCCCGATCTGCATGTGGGTGCTTAGTAAAGAGCAGTCTGCAGAAGCGGACCGGCATGGAGCTGTCATCACGAACTGGGTCATCACAAGCCTGATCTACTCCGTCGTCTTCGGGCTTTTGATATTTGTGATCATCGGCATCCCGCTCATGTTCGCGCTCGTTCTGGCTTTGGTCGTCTTTCCCATTGTCGGAGGGCTTAAGGCGCTGAACGGCGAACTTTGGCGTTATCCGATGAGCATCGAGTTCATCACTGTCCCTGCAGACCCCGACGAATTCTATGAAGAGGATTCGTACTTCTAACTCGCTTGGGGAATCTCTTTGAAATGGTTTCGAACCTCCGGCATTCGAACGCGCACAGAAATTCAGGTGCCTCGCGAAATCATCTTGAACGACTGTGAATTTGCCGACGGATTTGCTCACAAGTCGATGCGGACAGCCTCAGTCCGTGGGCCAGTTCACGGAGATAATTCGACTCTTGTTCTGAAACGAGATCAACGACGATCAGGGAGAGAGAATAGACTTCCTGTTCGAGACCGATCGGAACGGACCATGCGAAATCGCGGACATCAAGCGGCTTGTTGAACTCTGATCGAAGGAAGTCGATTGTCTCCTGATCGGGGCGGTCAAGGTGACTCAGAATGCTCTGCTGTTCTTCCCGACTGATCTGACCATCACTTTTAGCAGCGTTCACCATGGCTTGAATGAGTGCCATCGCCCTCTTCTGCTCATCAATCCGGTCTTCGCCACCCCACGATGGAGAACCAACATCCGGAGAAAGCGGGCCACCCGGTTCGATTTGCGTTCGAGACGTCGATTGAGGCTGGGGCGTTGGGCCTCTCGACGAAGTCCCTCCACCTCCGGAGGTGCGTCCGTGGGCGACGTTGAGCATGTCTTCGAGGTCTTTCGCCTGGTCCTCGATCGACTCAGTCGTCCGTCGCTGTGGAGTTTTCGCCTGCGGCTGGGAACGGCTTCCACGTCCAAACATATCCTTCAGAATGTCCGCGCCTGATCCAGATCCTGAAGACTTCTTCTTCAACAGCCCGCCAAGAATATCAATCGCGTCCATCTGTCACCTACTTCAAGGTCTCTGTGATTTTCGACAGTTCGTATTTACAGCGATGACATTGACTCTACATCCGCCGATAGAGATGTCAATCTTCCGATCAGGCTTGCGAAGACTTCTCAGCTGGCGTTTCGGCAGCCACCATCCACCGGTCCGGTTTCCCACCGAGAAGAATGGCGATCCAGCGAGTGTCTTCAAATTCCTCTAACGCAATTTTGACCACCATCGTTAATGGAGTCGAAAGCAGCATCCCGACGGGCCCGAAAACCCATCCCCAAAAGAGAAGTGAAATGAAAACGATCAGTGGAGACAATCCGAGCCCGTGTCCTTGAAGACGTGGCTCGATGATGCTTCCAAGAATTTGATTTACGACCAGATACAAAAACGCGACCGCGACCGCCATTCCGAGACCATTTTCCACGAGCACTTGAGCGACCGCCGGAATTCCGGCCAGGACCGAGCCGATATTCGGAATGTAATTCAACAGAAAAGCGATGAAGCCCCACACGACAGCATTCTGCACCTCCATCAGGTGCAGGCCAAACCCGATCGACAAGCCTGTCGCGAGGCTGATCAATGTCTTAATCCCGACGTAACGCCGAACGTTCACGATGATCTGCCCCATCTTTTCGGCTCCCTTACCTGATCGCCGATCAATCAGAGCCAGCTTGTTCGCCAACCAGCTGCTCTCTGTCAACATGAACGCCACCATGATCAACACCAGAATTCCGCTGCTGAAGGTCACGACCACGCTGTCGAGAAGATTGCGAAACATGAGCGTTGCTGTGGCTGGGTCCCAAGCAGCTGCGAGACCATCTTCGGAAATCTCGATTCCCCACTTCTCAAGCTGTTCGATGAGAACAAGTTCCTGCCGACGAAGCTGTTCCTGAAAACGTGGCAGCGTGCGAAGCACTCGACGCAACGAACCACCCACCAGAAACGGAATGCCTCCAAACAGCGAGATCAGCAACACCATGACCGTGGAAATCGCGAGCGGGTATGGCATGCGTTTTGCCAGATACTGCAGGATCGGAACAAACAACACACTTAAGAAAACAGCCAGGAGAAAGGGAATAATGATCGACGATGCCGCGCGCAGCCCGGCGATCGTCAAGACGAAACTTCCGCTGTAGATCAACGCATTTCCGTACGGAGAAAACTGGAATTCCTTGTCTCGCATAGTCTCGACTGTGATCCGTTTCGTCTTTGATATGAAATTGCTGAGGTCGTATGCAGAAAGCACTGAACACAATCGCCCCCAACGTACAGTAACCTACTCGAATCAAAATCTTTCCGCACCTGTGACGAATCGGGAATTCAGCTTCGCAGAAATTGCAGTCGATGAGTGTCGTTCAATGGCAAGTACTGAGTTGAATACGAAGACGAAGGTTCAGCTGTCTAAGGTTTGTCATCCCTGAAAAGCGGTTTGAGAAATGCCACTCAGAGAGACTTGCAACCCTTTGCCTGTCCGCTGAGAATCGGAATCCCAACAACTCCCGATTTTCACCGACTCAAATCGATCCACAGATTTTATCAGTCAGGATATCTTCCAATGTCTGTTGCTAAAGAGTTGAGTCTGATAGTGAACGGGAAAGCTGCCGGAAACCCTGACTTACGTCTGGCGGTTGAACAGTGCCGCTCAGAAGGGGCTGAGATCTCGGTACATGTCACCTGGGAAGCTGGGGACGCTGCCCGCTTCGCTCAAGAATTGGGAGAGCAGAAAGTTTCCCGCCTGATCGCTGTCGGGGGAGACGGAACGGTCAGTGAAGTCGTGCAAGGTCTCATGGAATTGAAGGACGCCTCTGCGACATCCGTGGGCGTCGTCCCTTTTGGTACAGCCAATGATTTCGCGAATGGTTGTGGAATCCCCATCGGAGACCCAATGGCTGCTTTGCAATTGGCGCTCTCAGCCACCCCCGTTGCGATCGATATCGCCTGCTGCAACGATCGATGTTTCCTGAACGTCGCCAGCGGAGGCTTCGGAGCTGAAGTCACAACAAACACTCCGGACGGTTTGAAGAAGGCATTAGGCGGAGCGGCTTATTCGATTGTCGGGCTGATCTCCGCAATTGCGGCCTCACCGGATCATGCTCGAATTGTCGATCCCGACGGAGCAATTCAGCAGGACAATCTGCTTGTCGTCGCAGTGGGGAATGGACGACTCGCAGGCGGAGGATTTCAGGTCGCCCCGAATGCGTTTCTGAACGATGGAATGCTCGACGTTCTGGGAATCGAAGATGTCGACGTGACGCGGCTCGGACAGATTTTCAGCGAGATGAAGGAAATGAACGCGGAAACCAATGAGTTCGTCCATTCGGTTCAGTTACCTGCGGTTCGAATCGAGTCGAATTCGCTGATGCAGATGAACCTAGACGGGGAACCGATTCGAGCGGAGTCTTTCGAGTTTCGGATCATCCCGAAAGCTCTCAAATTTCTTCTCCCCAAAGATGCTCCCATTCAGCGATAGTTTTCGGGTCGGCAACCGCTTGCCCGTCTGAGCGCGTTTGTCTCAACTGAACTTATCATTCGAAGCTCTAATCGCTCTTCGGCTGCCGCGCGAAGTCCCAGATGGGGGGTTTGCGATTCGCCACAATCCCCAATCGGACATCAGTCCGAATCACCTATCAGCTCGTCCGCACCTCTTGCACACGTTGTGCAATTGCGTTATGAATGTACGCGAAGTGACACTTGTCAGACCCCGCCATTCATGGACGTACTCGAATGCCCAATCGCTCGAACAAACTTCCGGTGACAATTCTCTCAGGCTTTCTCGGTGCCGGTAAAACCACGCTCATGAACCATATTCTGCGAAACCGTGAAGGCCGCAGGGTTGCCGTTATTGTGAATGACATGAGCGAAATCAATATCGACGCCTCGTTGGTACGTGGCGGACAAGCGGCATTGAGCCGTACAGAAGAGCAACTCGTTGAGATGACCAATGGCTGCATTTGCTGCACGCTCCGTGAGGATCTTCTCATCGAAGTTGCCAAACTGGCCCGCGACGATCGCTTCGACTATCTGCTGATTGAATCGACTGGAATCTCAGAACCCTTACCGGTCGCTGAGACATTCACTTTCGAAGACGAGAATGGAATTTCGCTTGGGGATGTTTCAGAGCTTGATACTCTCGTGACCGTTGTCGACGCGAAAAATTTCCACAAAGACCTGACTTCACTCGACGAATTACGTGATCGCAATCTGGGGTTAGACGAGACCGACGATCGTGACATTTCGATGTTGCTGATCGATCAAATTGAATTCGCCAATGTCATTCTGCTCAACAAGGTCGACCTTGTCAGCGAAGATGAACGGCTGCGAGTTGAAAAGTTCCTCCAAAAACTCAATCCCGCAGCAAAGATCATCTCCACAACGAATTCCAACGTTCCATTGTCAGAAGTGATGCACACCCAGCGATTCTCTTCCGACTGGGCCGAGGAAAACGATCAATGGATGTCGACACCGCGTGAAGCTGTTGAATCGGAATCCGAAGAGTACGGCATCTCCCATTTTGTCTATCGATCTCGTCGACCATTCCATCCAGAACGTCTCGAGAGAGAACTGAATAAAGACATCGAAGCGGGCTTCCTGCGAGGAGTGTTGCGCAGCAAAGGATTCATGTGGATCGCTTCCAGAAATGACTGGGCCTGTGAATGGTCGCATGCTGGTCTGATGATTCAACTCGATCCGGCTGGCCACTGGTGGGCGGCAGCAAGCGATGAGGAATGGCCGACTGAACCAGAATTCGCCGCGGAGATCATTGCTCTTTTCCAAGGCGATTACGGAGATCGTCGACAGGAACTTGTCTTTATCGGTCAGTCGATGGATGAAGACCACATCCGATCAGTCCTCAACGAATGCTTGCTGACTGACGAAGAATTCGCTGCTGGCCCAGAAGTCTGGTCGACGTTTTCTGATCCCCTTCCCGAGTGGGAATTTGTCACCGAAGCAGTCCCCAACCCATCTTGATTTGTAGATAAACCGATCTCAAAAGGGATTGCAGATGAATCAGCAGGATCAGCATATTTTTGATGTCATTGTCGTCGGAGCTGGACCGGCCGGCATCGGAGTGGGCGTCGCACTCAAAGATGCGGAAGTCGAAAACTTTGTCATCGTCGATCGTCACGAAGTGGGAGCTTCATTAAAGCGATGGCCAGCAGAAACTCGCTTCATCACGCCATCGTTCCCAACGAACTCCATCGGCATGCTCGATTTGAATTCCATCGCGATCGGTGTCTCTCCCGCTTACAGCCTGGAAGTCGAACATCCGACCGGAAGCGAATACGCCTCTCACCTTAAGGCTGTTGCTGAGCACTTTGAACTTCAAATCGAAACCGGAATCGATGTTCAACGAGTGGCCAAGGTCGATGATGTTTTTCTTCTCGACACCCCTCAAGACACCCTTCGCTGCAAGAATGTGATCTGGGCAGCGGGAGAGTTCCAATACCCGAACCTGGGAAGTTTTCCGGGGGCCGAACTCTGTCGACACACATCGACAATTCGAAGCTACGAGGACCTCGACGGCGACAACTTCGTCATCATTGGCGGGTACGAGTCAGGAATCGATGCGGCATATCACATTGCGGAACTTGGAAAAACAGTTCGAGTCATCGATCAGAATTGCCCATGGAAAGATGAGTCCTCCGATCCCAGCGTGGCACTGTCGACCTTCACTCGAGAGCGGACCCGCGAGGAATTCTTTGAATCGCAAGTGGAACTGATTGCAGACACAGAAATTGAAGCTGTCACTCGAAAAGATCATGAATATGAAATCTTGCTGGGTGATCAAAGCACGTTGAAGACTTGCACTCGACCACTTCTGGCAACTGGATTCGCCGGAAGTCAGAAGCTGATCATCGATCTGTTTGAGAAACGCGAGGACGGCTACCCAGTTCTCAACGAACACGATGAATCAACGATCACGCCGGGCCTGTTCTTGTGTGGGCCGATGGTGCGGCACGACAACCATGTCTTTTGCTTCATCTACAAGTTTCGTCAACGGTTCGCAGTTGTGGCCAAACAAGTCGCGAAATCTCTCGGGCTCTCAGGTGAGGGTCTCGAGGAATACCGAAAGTGGGGAATGTATCTCGATGATCTGTCATGTTGTGGAGAGGAGTGTGTCTGTTGAAAATTGAAATGATCGAAAGGACCAAGCGTCCAACTTTCTCGCAGTCAGCCCTAACCTTTAACTGGGCGTTGCAGATGGTTGCGAGCAGTTGCTGGGTGCTGAGTGTGTTTGCGTATGGAATCAGCACAGTTGGCGATGTCTTCCAACTCGCCGCGGCGACCGCATGGACGATCTCGAATATTGCCGCTTTATGGGAAACGCAAAAGGAAGTTGCGTCATGACTGGCACGGAAGCCATCTTTCCGAATTCACACTTATCATCATTGAACCAGGCCGCTGCACTTTTCAGCCAACAGGTCTGGTGCTGGGGACAGGACGTGCTTCACCCGCAAGGCAACGTCTTAGTCAAAATGGGTTTTGAACGTATTCCGCCTCCCCCGGACCGAGGAGATTGCTCCAGCGTCTATTCGCTGGCAGTGAATTCATCTCAGCGAATTGTGGTGCGAGGATTCGGGTTGTTCTGGGGAGACGACGACAAAGGCGGCCTGCTGCTCCTTCGGGATCGGTTTGAAGCGAGGTATTCCAACTTTTCGCGACTTCCCCGACCGTGCTGGTCACGACAGGACATCCCGGATACAGCCCGGCCAACATTTGAACAACGTCCAGACTGCATTGGTCTACTCGTCGACCTCATCGATTGGATACGCAACTACGAACTTATGGTTCTTCGAGATTACGGCCTCGAGTATCGCCAACGAGTCCTGAAAACCTGGAAGGACGGCAAACGACATGTACTTCCGACGGAAGAAGTCGCCCCTGCCTGGCAGAGATGCAAGCGGCTCATTGCTAATCAACCCGATCGATTTCTGCCTGCGGAGGCACAACATGTCTGAGGCTTCCAATTCCCTCGCAAGTATTCATCGACGTTGTATTGGGATGTAACCATGGACCACTCCGTCGTCCTTACAAAACAACAACCCCAGACGCATCCCGAAACGATTCTCCGACTGACACCAATCGGCGAGTGCATCGCGATGTTGATGGGTGCGCAAGCTTTGTTCTCGACGGTGTTATGGCTGACGCAATGGTGGAATCCGTTGAGTTGGTTTGTTGCGGTCTCGTCTGCCTGGTATGCACTGCGCACAGTCGGCTGGATGCGAGGCAAAACGTTAACCATCGCAATCTCAGCGACGCTCGCAGTCGGACTTTACTTCGCACGCTTTAGCCCAACACTTCTGGACTACCCCAACTGGCTACGACAAGGGCCGTTTTCGCTCGGCGTGCTGGCAGTTGTACTCACCATCATTTGTCTGCTCGATTGCGTTGAGTGGCTTTGGGATCGCGGCTGGATACTCAGAAAAACGATCACGCTTCTGCTCGAAAACGAATTGCTTCGCAAGTATTGGGGCTGGCTACTCGCCTCAATTTTCATCGGCTACATGATTCTCATCCCGAGTGTGGATGCACTGTTGGAGCCATTTCGAATTCCTGGCCCAACGTCTCAAGAATTGGTCGACATGACCTTTTCAGAAAGCCTCCGACTGAAAACGACCGAGTTGTTCATGGTCTGCTGGTTCTTCTCGCTCGGAGCGACGGTCGGAAGCTTCCTCAACGTGATCGTCTACCGCACTCCTCGCGGAGAATCCCTGATCCGTAAGCGTTCAGCATGCCCCAGCTGCGATCAGCAAATCGCGGGAAAAGACAATATCCCCGTTCTCGCGTGGATTCTTCTCAGAGGAAAATGTCGCAACTGCTCTGCCCCAATTTCATCTCGCTATCCAATCGTCGAAGCGGTGACTGGCGGCATTTTCCTGTTGCTCTATTTTGCCGAATTGATCTCCGGCGGACAAAATCTGCCGTGTCGTTATCCGAACGTTCACGCTGGAATCGTGTGGACACTTCTGTACACGCAATGGGACCTCGTTGGCTATTACCTTTACCATTGCTTGCTGCTGGTCTCTCTTCTCACTTGGTCCCTCATTCGCATGGATGGCCAGAAGCTGCCACTCCGAGCCATCGCCACGACCTTCCTGCTCGCAATTGGACCGCTTTCCATATGGCCCGAACTCCTTCTTGTCTCCTGGTCACCAGTGCAGCCATCGCATTGGGAAATGTCTGTTCCTCAGGCACTCCTGACTACTTTCATCGGAGCTGCCGCTGGTGCGACGATTGGAAGTTTGGTCCTGTTAAACCTTCCCCGGAAAACGCCATCTCTCGGATTTGAACGCGAGTTCGTCGCTGGCGCCGCTTTGATCGGAACCATTCTGGGGTGGCAAGCAGTCTGCAACATCATCGCAATCACTTTGCTGCTTCGACTATTCCAACTTTTGATCTCAGACTCCGCATGGCGATGGTTACAAAAGTGGCCACTCACCGGACTGCTGCTCGTCGCGACCACAATCCACCTGGTTCTCTGGAGAATAATCTCGGAACATTTCTCCCTCCTCTGGCCCGCCCCCGACATTCACCTAACATCAATGATCTTCTGGGCAGCCTCCAGCATCGGACTCATCGTGATGATTCGGAAAAGCAATCCAGCGACGACTGCCAATGATCTGCAATAAGCTTTCCACCCAGAATTCGATGCAAGAGTTCCATCACGTCGACGAGCACACAGTCAAGCTTTTCGCAGCCGTTTCGGCTTCTGAAAGCTGTTTGCAGGTATCCACTGTGATCGCTTCGTACCAGTCAGCCACGCACATGCTGCCTGCCAAGGCTTTGCGTGCAACGTGTTGATCTTCGTCCCTCGCCCCATCGCGTCGTCAGGATATCCAGGAACATCATCGTACGCGTGAGCGGAGTTGTTTCCGGCACTCGGGTGCGCTAAGCCAATCAAATGTCCGACCTCGTGCCGCCAAGTCTTCTGCTTGTCGTTTGAGTCGTACAAAACTGAGTGAGAGCGAAAGAAATCATCCTTGTCTTTGATATATGCAACATCAATGTCGTAATGAGCAAGATTACGGGATTGGACAGACTCCAGAGTAAACCGACACCAGACGTTCGGACGATAAACGTAACCTTTAGTCTGCAGATTGAATTTTTTGTATGCTTTCGGAGTCTTGAGCCAAAGCTTCCCGTCCCAGAATTTCTTCGTGTTACTCACGAACCGCTTCGACCAGTTGTGAAGCTTTCCCTTCGGCCAAGGAGCAAGTTCAACCCAGTGAGTGACTCCGTTGGTGTCCGTCCACTTCGACTTCCCCTTGTTGTCGATATTGACTTTCGAGTTGTTCCAGGCATCTCGAAAAAACACTCGAATAATGATTTCAATTTGCACTGAGTTCTTATGGCTCGCTTTGCTTTCATCAATGAATGCATCCAGCACTCCGCTGTACCGACCTTTCCTCCCGCTAATGAGTGCTCCATGCTCAAAATTGATTGTGCTCGACATCGCTTTGCCCTCTGACTACTGAAGCGTGCTCGTTCAAAGAAAGCCGCACTAAGCTGCTCTCCACCCCGCAAAATGCCGCCCGTTTTGCAATCTGCCTACAATTTCAATGTCAATGTTAAGCACTTGAGCACAGAACTTCATAGACAATTTCGAGAAGCCTCAAGAGAAAAATTCCCGTCGAGCAACTGAGACGACGTGACCACCACTGACGCCACGAAGTGCAGAGGCACATCAGCCAAATTCGAAGCGACTTTCGAACAACACAACAACTCGAAGTCTTTTCGTTCAGATAAGCGTGAAAACCAAAACACGCAGTGATCTGTTTTGCCAAAGAGAACCCTCGCCTCAGACGGATTTCAAGAGAGAATTCCTGGGCAGGACGACAACTACATCTCAGCAAGCAAGCCCATCTGACTGTCACGAAAGACTGTCAAATTCAGTAGCCGAGGGGGGACTCGAACCCCCACGGAGGTTACCCTCCTCGGGATTTTAAGTCCCGTGCGTCTGCCATTCCGCCACTCGGCCAAAGAAACAATCGAAGCGATTCAGGCGGTGAATCAGTTTCGACGTGCGAATGCTAATTGAGTCTGGGGCTTCCTCGCAACCTTTATTCGCCATGTTCAGCGAGTTGATTCTCATCCTGAAACGCAAAGACGATCTGAATCGAGGAAATCCTCGACGAGAATCCTCTTGTGATGTCGGGAGATTGCATTTCCTCGAGTTGATGAGCCTCCTGACATCTCAAGCTGCAAGGTGTACCGCTCAAGGGTTTGAACTTCGATCAATAACGTGGAATCGAATCGTCGATTTCGACGGACCACTGATCGATGCCGCCAGCCATGTTTTGAACGCGTTGAAAACCTTGTTGTCTCAACCAGTTTGTCACTCGAAGGCTACGGCCTCCGTGATGGCAATGGATGATCAAGTGATCGTTTTTGTGAGGTTCGAGTTCGTTCGCACGATCAGCGAATTCGCTGAGTGGAATGAGAACCGTTCCCTCGATTTTCGCTGTTTCGTACTCATCCGGTTCGCGGCAATCAACGAACACGATTGATTGAGGTCCGTTGAGCAGATCGCGAACTTCTTGAACCGAGATATTGACAGGCAAGTCGACGGATTCGTTCATAACACCGTTTCAGATTCAGACAGATGGTTCAGCATCGAATGGCGACTTAGAAGGCGCCCAGACACAGAGTTTGATTCCCAACTCGTAAAGGCCGATCAGTGGGATCATCATCAACAACATACTCATCGGATCGGCAGGAGTGAGCAGCATCGACAGAATGGCGATCACGAGAATGGCCATCCTTCGCTGCTCTCGGTAGTGGGCGACCGTAAAGATGGATATCCGTTCAAGAAACAGCATCGCCAGTGGCAGTTGAAAGCTGATTCCAAACATCAATGGCAGCATCACGGCGAAGCTGATCCATTCGGAGATGCGGATCTGCGGGCTGATCTCCAGTGTCGAATTGAATTTCAACAGGAAGTTCAGCACGAAGGGAAAGACCGCATAGAAACAGAATGCTGCACCAACCAGAAACAGCCCGAGACTCATCGTGCCGTAGAGATAAACAAATTTTCGCTCATGAGGATAGAGACCGGCGGCGATGAACAACCAGAGTTGATAGAAAATCCAAGGACTTGAAAGGACGAGCCCGGCGATCAGAGACACTTTGACATAGGTCAAGAACGCTTCCTGAACGTTCAACGTCACAGCACGACGCGACTGCTCGACCGTTGCTTGAAATTGAGCAAACTCTGGTGCCTGAAGCGTCAGCGTCACTGTTGGAGACGGTTTAACATCGGGATCACTTGAATCTGATGAAGCATTGGAATCTGGAGTCGCCGCTACAGGAAACTGGTCCGGAACAACCCTGTTGAGAGCCTTTGATAACTCTGCCGTTGAAACACGGACTTTCACGACATCGGGATGCGCCAGTTTTTCTTCTTCATCGATGATGACCACTTCGCCGGTCTCATCATCGATTTCGGTTTTCGGTGGTTTCCCGAAGATCAATTCGGACAGAGTGTCGAGTCCCCAGTCTTCCTTCCATCCGCTGGCCACGTCGTCTTCAACTGACACATCGGAGTAGTTCGCCAATGCCCGGTCGATTGGTCGACGAATGAAATCGACAAGTGCTGTCCCGTTGAGCAGGCAAATAGCTACCGCGATAACGAGACCGATGATCGCACGGATCAGATGCACTCGAAGAACTTCGAGGTGTTCCCCGAAGGTCATCGAGGAATCGTCGAACAAGTCTTTAGTTTGCTGATTCATGAAACAAGCTCAGTGAATACCCAATGGAGAATGCGCCGCGTTAAGCGAGTCGGCGTAATGAGGCATTCACTCCCGGTGACCCGGCATGACAGGTCGATCGAGCAAACAATTGACAATGATCGTACTCCTGAAAGCCAGTGAATGCAATGTATCTTTCATGAGACTCATTTTGTGATTTCTCAACGCCCGCCTGTCGTTTCGAAAGGCCTTGAATTCGCAGGATGGAAGGTTTCTCTTCAAATCCATCCTGCGATCTGTGAATTCGGGGCGACTTTTCAAACGTCTCACCTTAACGACAACTCAGTCATTCGCTTTAGACGGTTGTCAGAAGTTGAAACGGATCTGCAAGAAGATTGCAGAACGAAACCAGGAATCGTGCTGCGTCTGCACCATTGATGACGCGATGGTCGTAAGAGAGGCTCAACGGCAACATCAATCGCTCTTGAACGTTTCCGTCGATGAGTTGAAGTTCCTTCTGGCCGCGTGACATGCCCAGAATGCAGACTTCGGGGTAGTTCACAATTGGAGTGAACCCGACGCCACCGATTCCTCCGAGATTCGTAACCGTGCAGGTTGCACCCTGCATGTCATCGACGGGCAGTTTTCGATCGCGAGCTTTGACAGCCATTTCGGTCAACTCAGCAGCAATGTCGAGAATGCTTTTCTTGTCACAATTCTTGATGACGGGGACGAGCAGACCGTGATCCGTGTCGACTGCACAGCCGATGTTGTAGAACTTCTTGAAGACAATCTCGTTGGTCTCGGGATCGAGGCTGCTGTTGAATTTTGGAAATCCCTGCAGGCAAGTGGTCAAGGCTTTGATCACGATAGCAGTCATCGTGACTTTCGGCCCGTTCTGACCGATCCCTTTCGAGAATCGCTTGCGAGCAGCTTCGAGGTCGGTGATGTCTGCACGATCATGCTGGGTCACGTGCGGAATGACATTCCACGAGACGGTGAGATTCTCCGCAGCTGTCCGCGAGAGCTTGTTCATCTTCTCACGGTTGATCTCTCCGAACTTGGAGAAATCAGGGAGCGGTGGTGGAGCGATGGAGCCTGAGGCAATCATCTCTCCCGAGCCTCCTGATCGACCGACGATCAGGCCGGAAGGGTCTTGCAAACGCTTTCGGACGTATGCCTGCACATCGTCTGCGCTGATCCGTCCACCACTTCCTGTGCCTTTGACCTGAGTGAGATCGACTCCCAACTCGCGTGCCAGACGGCGTGTTGAGGGGGCAGCGGGAACTGGAATTCCGTTGGTTTTTTCCGCTGCTTTTTCAGTCTCAGCAGCGACACTCTGCTTCGGAGGAGCTTGAACTGCTGTCTGCGATTCAGGTTTGGAAGGAGTTGCGGCAGCTTTCGGAGATTCTGAACTCGCAGCACCGGAAGATTTTTTCTCAGGTGGTGAAGCCGGAGCTTTGTCGCCCGATCCAGACGAGACCACTGATGATGTTTCGAATGAAAAGACAGTCTGCCCGACCGTCACTGAATCGCCCGAGCTGACGTGAATTTTCGTCACCTTGCCAGCATGCTCGCTGGGGAGTTCCACAACGGCTTTCTCGGTCTCCAGCTCCATCAGTGGCGTTCCGACGGAGACGGAATCACCGACGGAAACGAGCACTTCCGCGACATCTGCCGAATCAACACCTTCGCCGAGTGGAGGAAGAGCGAATTCGACTTCGCCTGTGACCATCTCCGTGGGAGCGGAAGCAGCTTTCGGGGCTTCTTCCTGTTTGGGCTCTGCAGCCTTGGCTTCAGGCTCAGCCGCCTGCTCTTCTGCTGCAGGTGGCTCGCTTTCAGCAGGAGAACTGTCTGCACCCTCTTCTGCAGCGACCACCATATACACTTGGCCGACTTGAATCGTGTCACCAGAGTCGACAACGATTTTCTCGATTTTCCCGGCGTGAGGCGCTGGAAGTTCGACAACAGCTTTCTCTGTTTCCAATTCCATGAGAGGCTGCTCGGCAGCGACAGTATCTCCGACGGAGACCAGGATCTCCGCGACGTCTGCTTCCGCAACACCTTCGCCAATACTCGGCAGTTCCCACTCAATGCTCATCTTGAATCAATCTTCGTTGAAATGACAGAGAAGGGTCAAATCCCCTTCCATTCCCACGCTTTCCAAAGCGCGCAATGCTTTCCCTGGGACTTCCCATGGATGATAGTATTCCAGACATGGCGTCGGTAGTGACGTCTCCCAAGAATTTCGACCAGTCGAAGAGCTGAGAAACACAGAAATCTCAAATGGCCCACAAGTCAGTCGCTTCATTCAAGCGGTCGCCGTCCGAGATTCCAGTTTTCACTCCAATCACCCGTGTGAAAATTCGATGAACGCGATGGGCATTTCAGGTTCACTCATGGAAAGTGGTGCCACCACAACTCATCTCGCCATGGTGAAGACTGCGAAATCCGCACCGAAATCAACTTGGGAACTTCAATTGTGATCGGTACATTTCCAAGAGAAGCTTTCTGAGAATCGACTTCTCGTCCGTGAGATCGGCACCGCGTTGACGCCCTATCGAAAGTGAACTTTCGCGAACCTCGGAAATTCGGGAAGTCATTGCACATCTACGAACCCGGGACCAACGGCGAATTCCCATGAACTCTCAACCATTTCAAACTCCTCCGAAGTGGTGGCCGTCCCGGCTGAGTCCGCGATTGATTCGCTTAGTCCGTTCGTTTCGTCTGCGAGACTTGAAACAGAAGGGAATCTGTTCGATCGACGTGCTCGGGGCTGAGGCGATCCGGAATTCGCTCGATGCGGGAGCCGGCGTTCTGCTTCTCCCGAATCACTCGTTTCATTACGACTCGTACGTTCTCATTGAGGCAGCCTTGCAGGCGGGTTGGCACACGCATTTTATGACGGCGTGGCAAGTCTTCGGAATGTCGACGACACCCGGAAAGCATTTTCTCCAACGCCACGGTTGCTTCAGCATCAATCGTGAAGGGACGGACACTAAAGCAATCAAACAGGCGATTTCGATTCTCAGCGAAGATCAGCATGCTTTAACCGTCTTTTCCGAGGGTGATATCTACCACTCGAACGACCGAGTCATGCCGTTTCGGGAAGGCGCGGCGGCGATCGCACTTAAAGCAGCAAAGCGTTCCGGACGTCCGATTCATGTTTATCCATGCGGCATGAAGTGTTTCTACACGCAAGATCCGACGGATGAACTCGTCGGGATGATGAATCAACTCGAGGAACGGATTCGCTGGCGACCGCGGCCTGACCTCCCCTTGCTGGATCGCATCTATCGTTTTGGTCACGGATTTCTTTCGTCGAAAGAAATCGAGTACCTCGGAGAGTCCGGAACCGGTGACCTCCCGGCAAGACTTCGATTCCTGGCTGAGAACATCCTTGAAAAAGTTCGATCGGCGCACGGTCTCAAGCAGCGATCACAGGATATCACTGAGCAGATTCGCGGTATCCGAAGCTACTTGATTCGCGAGATTGAGAAGGCGCAAAACAGCGTCAGTGATGACTCTTCGAACTCGGAGATCGCAGAGCATATCGCCACGCTCCAGCGGCATCTCGACGATATGTTTTTTGTGACTCAACTGACGAGTTATCACGGAAACTACACTGTCGAGAACCCGACAATCGAACGCATGGCGGAAACGATTGATAAGTTCGAAGAGGACATTTTCGATTTGCAGTGCCCCACATCTCGCGGAAAACGCAGAGCTGTCGTTCGCTTTGGTGAGCCGATCGACTTATCTCAAGCCCAACTCGACACCTCTTCGCTGACTGCTTTGGCCGAAGCAAACGTTCAAAAGCTGCTGAACGAAATCAACTCTGAGCAGACAGTCAAAAAAATCGCGAGTTGAGATTTCGTTCGGAATCTTGCCAGCTGAGGTATCTCTGATCATTCCTGCCCGACGATGCGTTCGGCAACGACCCCTTTGGTTTTGCCAGCCAAACGCACGATGAGCAGTGTCTTCTTTCCGGTTCCGTTGAGTGGAATCGACTTGCGAAGGGAATCGACATCGACCGGAACATGCCGACACTTGATTTCGAGTTCGTGACAAGGATCATCTCGAAAATACTTCCGGATGCTCTTCCTGTTGTTCGTAAGCTCCGCCAGCACACGAAATGGAGTGACTGCTGGCGAATCCACAAGGTGCGATCCGGTCAGATATTCTTCTGCATCGTCGAGGCGTTCAAGTTCGAGTTCATCGGCGAGTGCGTCCACCAGCCCTGCCCGAACGATCGCAGGATCGACGTCATAAATGTAGTCGCTGAGCGGACCGACACGCGGAAAGTGGTTGAAGGGATCTGCACTCAGCGAAAAGCCAGAAGGCAGTAGCGTCGCACTCCAGTTTTCTTTGCCAGCAAGATCTCCGAACCAAACCGTCGCCTCTTTGCACTCTCCGTTGAGGCTGATCAGCTCAATTTCTGCGTCTTCGAACTTGCCTCCGAAGTTGCTGGCCGGAGAAAGTTTGATCGCTCCGCCCTGACATTTCTCGATCAACTCCCTGAGAAATTCAAGCGGCGGGCAGCTGTCTTCAAGACGAATTGTCCTCTTGCCTTTCGACCGACGATCAGGATCGCAATGGACAAACTGCAATTCCGATTTGAGCTGCTGCACGTCTTCGCAAATGGTCTCAATCCGTTCTCCCACACCGTATGCTTCGGCATTCCATTGAGTTCTGAGGCAAGCGGCTTCAGAAAGATCAACGCCAGTCACTTTCTTGCCACTGACAGCGAGTGCAATGCTGTCAGACCCGATTCCGCAGCACAGATCAAAGATCTCTCCAGAGCTCTTCTCAAAGCGAGTCGCTTTGTACTGTGCCACCGCTTCCGGTGTTGACTGTTCGAGTCCAGTGCGGTCGAACCACATGTCGCTCGCACGAGAAAATTTGTGGGTCGCGCGCTCACGCAATTCGACGAGAGTCATCGCTGCCCGAACGATGTCAGCGGAATACTGTTCCCGCAACTGCGTCTGAAGCTTCAGCTCGGAAGCTTGTGAGTTCATCACAGCTTCAAGGAGTTCTGGTGTTCGCCGCAGCTTGTGAAGAGTATCGACGTCGAAATCGGAAGTGAGCATATGAGCTACGTTCAATAATCAAATGAAAATCACCATCGACGTGTCTGCTTAAGCACGACTTGGATGACTTGAAACGATGGCAATAAAAAACGCCGTGCCCAAATGATGATGGACACGGCGAAGGAGATCAAATTACCGGGAGCAACTTTGAGCAGTATTACCTCGTTGTGGATGGCTCCCTTGTGTGACTTGACCACACAGTTTCAGAGATCGCGTGAGCGAGTTCTTACTCGTCAGCTGATGAATTCCTCAGAGCGCTTCTTGAGATTGAATTCGAAAGTTCGCCGCAGCGAACATTGTCAATTCATGTCAATCAGTTCGAGAAAATGCACAGGCGAGAGCGAATGCCTTAGCGATAAACTCCTGCGTAGTAGTAACGACCACTCCAGGACCGTTGAACACCAAAACCACATCGGCCATTCCGACCTAAAACCCAGACGCGGTGTCCGGGAGAATTGATCCATCCTTGGATACATGCAGCGGGAGTCGGATATCCATGAGCAACAACTTGCTCTCCGCCTCCGTGGTACATCACGTTCCGGTTGGCCATGTTGTTCGCCCAGGCCTGGGCGGTTTGACACAACGACTCATCCAGTTGCTGTTCGAAAAGCCCGTATCGAGCTCGCTGATTCGACGCAGCAGAGTGCATCGCTTGAATCATTGCGTTCTCGGTCAAAGGCTTCGCTGTGACACCTGACTCAGATGCTGCACCAGCCAGAAGAGCTGCACATGCAATCCAGCTCCAAATCTTCGATCGTTGCTTCAGTCGTGTCATTCTCAACTCCATTTTCGGTTAGACCCGCATTCAACTGAGGGCATGGTCTAAATCCCCGAATCGAAAAGTTCAACAGATTGCCGATTGTGAAGATTGCGATGTTTACCCAGTCCCCTTGAATCACCACTTCTGGCACGTACCTAACTCTCAAATTCCGTACGAGATAAGCTCAAATAAACGCTTTTCGATTGAATAAGTTTGTAACTTCTCCAATGTTGAGAATGGGGCTTTGCGGCCTCTCAAGCTTTGCACTCAACCTGATTTCAACAGCGATTTTGACTGTACATCTGGAGCAAATGAACAATCCAAACCCGCAGTAAAATGAGACAGCCACTGATCCACGGGAACGCATCTGACAAGCTAATTTCCTAGTGAACCGCTTGCCGAGCCAGTTCAGTGGCACTTATTTCGATGCATCAGTCGCTGGTGAATGGCGAAAACGAACCGTGCGGGTGTCTTCTTCGAAACCGGTTCTTTCCGTCAGAGACTTGAAGAGCTCGGGACGCCGCGTCTTCAGCCAGCGTTGACCCGTACACATTTTACGGACTGCGGGATCCAAATCAGCGACGATCATGTCGTCCTCAACGCTCTTGGTCTCAATCAACACATCGCCATAAGGGTCAAGAATCATTGAGTTTCCGGTGCGAACTTCGTTGTCGTCTCGGCCGACTCCGTTCGCGAACACCAGAAAGAGACCATTGTCGTGAGCACGGGCGGGGAGCCATTTCATTAACCAACCGCGTCCTTTGGGTCCGAAAAATTCTTTGCGAAGTGCTTCCTCATCTTCAGATCGATTCTCCCAAAGTTCGACCGGCACTACTCCCATACATCGTGGACTCGGAGAATTGCAGCCTCCCGTTTGGTGCGGAGACAATAAGATCTCAGCCCCTTTCAAAGCTGTCGCTCGCACATTCTCACCGATGTTGTTGTCGTAGCAGATCAGCACCCCAACCCGGGCCCCCTGCGGGATGTCGAACACGGTGAACTCATCGCCGGAGCTCATGTGTTGATTGATGAAACAGTGAAGCTTGCGATGCGTATGAACATTCCCATCCGGCAGAGCCACGACAAAAGAATTGTACAGCTTGCCATCATCACCTGATTCAATCAGACCGACTCCGATAGACATTCCTGTCTCACGCGACAGTTCCAGGAGTCTTTGAACCGATGGACCATCGGGAACCGGTTCGGCCAGGCGTTCCAATTCTTCTCGGGGGGCGTCACGAAGATGCCAGTAGCCAGTGAGACACATTTCCGGAAACGTCAGCAAGTCAACATTCTGTTGGGCTGCGCGTTCGACGAACTTTTCGATGATCTCCAGATTTGACTCTTTGTTTCCGGGGACATGATTGAATTGAACAGCTGCGGCGCGAATTGGATTCATTGATGACTTCCAAAAGTCGAACGAGTGCGGGTCTGAGCCAGCCATCATAGCAATCTCTTTTTCACTGAAGCGAGTGCCCACTACGATTGGCAAGCAGTTCTCGAGTCCATTAGGCAGATCGAATGTCGGTCCTGATCAACAAGTGTTCAACAACAAAAAAAGCTCCCCGAAGCATGAGGCTTCGAAGAGCTTGATCGTGACTGCTCCGCCGTTTCTTTGGATGCGGAGCTAAATTTCTATTACGGAGCAACACGTGTGGCTCGACCGACGTGACCGAGATAGTCGACGAAGATCAAGTCTGTCGCTGAGATTGATCGGACGACGAAGTCGAACTCTTTGTTCACTCGATCCCAGTGAGTCGAAGTGAGAACGACAAACTTCAGCTGTCCGTTTTCAATCTTCCACGTCCCGGAAGAGACAGGTGTCTGCACGAAAACCTTCTGAAAGATTCTTAATTCCTGAACTTCACGAACCGTTGAGAAAGTCCCGTTCGGGTTGAACGTTGAAAACAAAGCTCCAACGCTGTCAGTGAATCTCCATGTTCCGATCAGTGCTTCACGAACTTGCGCGTCAGTCAGCACGACTCCCGTTGTCCCTCCTGGGACAGCAGTCGGAGTTGCTGCTGGCGGAGTCGTTTTCGCGGTTTCTGTTGTTGTCGCAGAAGAGGCAGGTTGCAGCTCGGATGGTCGCTTCAGAACCATCAACATTCGCTTCGAACCTTCGCTGGCAGAAAAGTCCGTCGGTCGAGCAGCTTCGGTCGGGTGACTCAAACAGAGCACAAGACGTCCTTCATCAAACCGGAAGATGCCCCAGCCTTCGACTCCTTCTTGTGTATTGATCGTCAGCTCTGGCGGGTATTTAGTGGCGTCGATTGAAAAGACTTTGACGTGCTTCTTCCCGTCACTCGGAGAGGTAAAAATGATGGCATTCTCAGCAATTTCAACTTTTCCGCCCGATGGCAGCCAGCTGCGGATTGCTTCTTGAGGAATCACCTTTCCGTCTTCAACGAGTTCCACAACTTCCCAGTTCCCTGCGAAGTTCTTCAGTTCCGGTGAGACGTTGGGATCGACAGCTTGAAGTGATTGGCAACACAGAAGTAAAGCTGCGAGTGCCCAGAATGACCGCAGAGAGCGTGACATGAAAACGACTCCTTTCGAGAAATTCGAATCCTTATTGACAGGTCCGCAAAGTATTGCTGATCAGGTTGGCTCTAGCAAGAACATCAGCACTTCCGTGACGCTCAGTTTAAATGAGAAGCAATTTTCAGGTGCAAAAAAAGTGGCCACTCACCAAGGCGGTGAATGGCCACGAGCATTCTTCGTTCTTTAACTAAGCTGCTTCAGGAGTTTCAGGCGATTCCCCAGCTTTGGGGATGTCTTTCGCAACAAGTCCGAGCATGATCAGTGACCAGCCGTTGAACATCATGTCGATTCCCACGAACATCCCGATCACCCAGAGGCCAGAAACGGGCCATTGGCGCCAGATCAGAATTCCGAGGATGAGTGAAATCACCCCGTTCAACAGCACCCAACCCCAGTTCGGAAACTGGTGCATGAGCGAAACGGCAATTCGAAAGACTCCACCGAAAATCAGGAACATCGCAATCAGCAGAGTAAGAGCAATGCCTGTCTCTGCAGGATGAGCCACGATCAGAAAACCAACGACGACGTAAAGAATTCCGGTCAGCAGATCGATGAAGAACCCGCCCCAGTTCTTAACGGTGAACGAGTGCAGCGCCTGAACGATTCCGCCCCCGATCATCAGCCAACCAATGAAAACCATTGTCGCCAGGCTCGTGAAAACAGAAGCTCCGAGCGCGACGGTCCCGACTGCAACGAGCAGAATCCCTAAAGCAAGAATCCAACCCCAGCGTTTGTGCAGTTCGCTAAGGCCAACAGTTCGGAGTTCCGTGAGAGTGATGGGCAAGTCTTGAGACATGATCGAAGGACCTTCTTGAAAACTTCTATCAGGACTCCGTTCGCAAAAACCGCTCCTTAAAATGGCATTGAATCGTTCAACGACGAATTCACTATTCCCGCTCGGATGTTAGAAATCTCCGCTGCCACTTTTCGGATTGTGTCACGGAATTGGCGAAACGAAAAGTGCGAGCACCAAGAACAAGAGAATTCCTAACAATTTTCTTTCAATCGACCTTACATCGAGAACAAGTGGAGAGCAGGTTCGAAATCAGGTTCTTGAAGTCCTCAATGTCTCTGATGAAGAGCTGGTTTCCTTGAGAACTCGCTTGTGATGACTGATATGTTCAACCATGCGTTCGCCAGAAATTAGTCCTCTCAGAATCCTCCGCCCGTACGGAAACTTCCCCCGGAATGTGGGGGGGGACTGGGTCTCGACGATCCTCCAACTTGCGGTGGAATCGGAATATTCCAGGTCCCTCCCGATCGATGGCCAAACCCACCCGACCCAAATGTCGGATCGGAATTGACTCTTCGGCGTCGATGACTTCTCTCAATCGTATTCCAAAGCTGTCCCGAATTTGCCATCCCTCGCAAGAACTCTCTGAGCATCGCACCGATCATATTGCTGTTCGGGAAATCACTTCGGTTATCATCGTACCGATGCCGTTTGAATTCTCTTCTGACCTCTTCGAGATCTTCCAGCCGTTTCAGATGCCGCAGGTGCAAACTCCTGCGATCGCTCAACTCGGATTGCAAACGCTCCTGATGCATTCGCAGCTGGGAGATTTGCTCAACGATTAAGTCATCATCGACACTGCGAGTTTGTTCTGCTTCTCGAATCAGTTGTTCGAGTGGTTCTCTTTGGAAGTGATGAACGAACAACTCAAGACACTGCCGGGAATAACGATCGTCTCCGCCCGCGAACTCGGACTTCTTCTTGAGTAACTCGCTGAAGTGCTTCTCCGCTTTGTCGATCGCCCGATCCGCGTCGTTGGCCGCAGTTTGTTCTTTGTCGAGTTCTTGCTGCAGTTCCGGGGTTCCATCTTCCTTCGACGCCAACTCTTCCAGTTCTCGGAGCTTCTCGAATTCTTGGTCCGCCTTCGAACGAACTTCGCGGGCATGAACTTTGAGTCGCTTCGGGATTTCGTGAAGCATTGCGAAATTGGGGCGAGCCCTTGGAAATTTGATTAACCGAGCAACCCAGTTGTCGAGAAATCGAGTGAACGTACCTGCCGAATACTCTGGGGTTCCGTAGTTCCTCCTCCAGAGATACATGAACAGCGGATCGCCTTCGTAAGCCTGACCTTTTTCCATCCGGTCCTGATCGGCCTGCTCCGCTTTTTTTTCAGCATGTTTGGCAACATTGTCGGCTTTCTTCGCAGTTTCCAACTGGTCTCGATGTTCCGGATCGTTAGCGAGGCGTGCCTGCGTCTTGGCGTGGGCGGAATCGATCTTCGCAAGCACGGCATGCACCCGTTCTTGCTGTGCGCGACGCGTCTCTTCCAACTCGGTCTGCAAACGACTGGACTCTTCGATCTGTTTCTGAAGATCGTCGAGAGTGACGAGCCTCTCGCTGAGCAGAGCTTGGACTTGCCGGTCCGTCCTGTCTAAATCCTCAAGAATTGCTCCTTGAGTCATTTCGTCGAGACGAGCTTTTGCAAGCTCCCGAAACCTAGTCGACTCTTCTTCGCTTAGAGTAGAGAGTTGATCATTGGTGAACTGAATTCCTTTGTCGAGGTTCTCGATTTCCTTCCGGACGTCATGCATCGCACGATCGATGGAAGCGAGCGTTTCCAGACCTGTTGACATTCTTCATCTTTCACCAGTTAGTAATTGCTCCGCCAATCGCAGGTATGAAATACTCTGGCTCGAGCGATCCCGATTTCTTCACCCCGAAACGATCGTTTTGAATAATGCCGTCATCTTTCTTGTCGTCTGCAATTCGATAGAACGTCGACTCACCGACTCGAATGCCCCACTTTGAGACGACTTCCGTTTGGCCATCCTCTTCACTCTGAATGGGTAAACTTAAGATTTCCCCGTCAGGTGTGACAGCTTCAACGATGATGTAGTAGTTCCGCGCGGACTCATTGACCTCCGGAATGCGCCACACTCCAGTGCTGCCTTCCTTGACGATTCTCAAATCATACGACTGAAGCAATTTGGATTTAAGCTGATCCAGTTCCGACAACTTTTCTCGAACCGTGTCGAAATCCTTCTGCTCATACGCCTGATTCGCCGCATTTGCGAGCGATTGAGCTTGGGCAGCTCCTACTTCGCCGCTGGAGATCTCTTCGATGGACTGTTGGGCTGCAAAGATTTGATCTGGAAACGCTCGAATTTCTCGTTCACGAGGTCCTGAAATAAAGAACCGAAACGCGAGCCAGCCGATGAAGACTAACGAGCAGCAAATTATGAGAGGCCGCAGCCATCGGTCTCGGCTGACATATAGCTTCGCCAATCGAGTGGAAAACGACTCCTCTGGAGGCGAGTACGTGAATCGATCCTCTTTGAGTGCTTCGACGCCCTCGATGAGGATTTCATCCGGAACTTCAATTCCCTGAGAAGAATAGATCTGCCGCAATTTTTCGATCAGTTCCTCATCGCGCTGCTCTTCGTTGAGTTCGCGCTCAATGAGTCTGGACCGGTGGCGTAGCGTATCGACGACATCCATCGCCAACATCACATCATCGAGCGGTCGTTGATTTCCCGGTTCGTCCACGAGAGTCTTCATTACTCACTGTCAGCAAGTGGGAGACTGGCAGCTTCCTGGCTGAGACGTGCCAATCGCTGCTTACCTTCTTCAACAGCTGTGCGAATTTCGTTTGCGTTTTGCGTGCTCAGCGTGCGCATCTCGTTGATGATCTCCAGCGATCGCTCCTGGTAATTCGTGACGGAATCAACAAGCTTTTGAACCGCTTCGTATCGCACTGTCGGACCATACCCGGCTTTAACAGCCGCTTCCTGAACCTTGCCGCCGATCTCGGACAAATCTTCGAGACTTTTGCTGACGCCTTCCTTCATCGCTTCCAGAGTTTCTGTACTCTCATGAAGCCCAAAGAGCCCGGTAAACGAAGCGGTCAGAGCAGTCAGCACACTCTCATTCGTGCTGAAGAAACTAATGGCTTGCTGATAGACCCGCTCTTTCGCACTGGTGATCTGCTTCAGTCGAGCCATCACCACTTCAGAGGTGTTGTAGCTGACCGTCAGATTGTCAGCGAGATCCTTAGCGATTTGATACCGCTTGTCTTCATTCTGAACTTCCCGCAGCTTCTCATCGCGAGATAATTCGAGCTTGGCCAGTTCAGCACGATCCGCTTCGGCGTTCTCCGTGACCGTCTTCATCGCCTCGTCGAGTTCAGTTTTGGCGATGGCTAGCTTTTCTTCTGCTTTCCGAAGCACGTCGAGGGCAAGAATTTCTGATTCTTTCAGCGCTCCGCGGAAATCCTGGTAGGCGTTGGCGATGGTCTGTTCTCGTTCGATCTGATCACGAGAGTCTTCAGCCACATCCAGATAGACCTCTTTGATCTTGTCAAAGCGGGTCGCGATATCACCTCGCGAGATTTTCATCCAGACATTCTGCACTCTTTCGATGGCACCAAGTTTTCCATCTTCAACCTGTTCAACCATCATCTTCGCATCGTCGCGAATGCTATTGAAGCCGTTCGTAATTTCCTCGTAGCGATTCCCCAATTCCATTCCGGAAACCTGTTCCCGAACAACTTCGTTAAAAAGAGACGCCTGATTCAGCGTGTGAGCGATCGCTGCGACCTTCTCTTCATCGAGATCGGAGATCTGATTCAGGAGCGCGACGATCGGAGCCTCTTCCGATTTCTGATCACTCACCAAGCCCAAATCCCGAAGCTGCCCCATCGCCCGGTCCAGATATTTCAGTGAAGTGCTCATCACGCCCCCGAGAAAACTGAAGGAATAGAACGCCAGCCACACAAGCTGCGACCGGGCAAGCAGATATGATCGTAACTCTGTGAGTAAACATCGTCTACTCGCCAGCATGGAAAGTTTCGCTTGACCATGCTTGATCGCGAAGAATGTGCGAACGTTCGATGAACAGAGTCACGAGCTCCAACTTCGTTCGCCAAACCTAGCGTGAACTCAGTGTCCGGGCGTTTAGAGCCACGCAAATCTATCGCAACGATGCCTGACCAAATAAACGTCTGAGCATTGCGATCTGCCCGACGTGCAGCATCTCATGCTTTGGAGCGAATCGAAGAGCTTCACCTTTTGTCGAGAACATCGGATGCACGGGATCGATTGGCTCATCCAGCGTCTCCTGAGTGAGCTGCAATGTCTCTTCAACCACCTGCTGTTGAATCGCCACCAGACTCTCTCGGATCGCTGCCGGTTCGGGATATACCTCCGGATCGGGATTCGGTTGCGATCCCTTTCCGAACAGCGTGGCGTATTCATTAACGGGAAAGAGTTGTTCGTCGGAGGGTTTGAAGCCTCTCACTCGCTTGAGACACAAACCATATTGTGCAATTGCGATGTGACCAACTTGCCAGGCAATGTGATTGATTCCATCAGCAGGCTGCCGAAACCAGTCCCCATCGTCGACGTGATCGAGTAAATCGTTCGTGTAAGAACTGATCTTCTTAATATCTTCAACGATGAGTTGTAACTCAGTTTTCATAGCACTCAACTTTCTTAATCCCGTGATCCTGAAATCGTCGCTTCACGTCTCGACTGGATGCCCAGCGCTGAAGATTTGCGACGAGCTGCGAACGAATGCCCGGAATCGAAACGGCTTACTCCCCGATACAGATCAGGTACTCCTGACGTCGCGGTCCAATTCCTTTTCCGAATCGATAATAGATCCGATTTCCCACGACTGCTGGGGTTGGAAACAAGTCTGTTCCGAGACGTGTTCGAGAGACTTCTTCGTACCGCTCCGGGTTCGCCTGAATCACAAATACCTCACCATCTTCATTCGCTAGATAGATGTTGTCGTTCACAAGCACAGGCGAAGAACTGACATCGCCGCCCAGCCGCTTCTTCCACATCTCTTCGCCATCGGTGGCACGCCAGCAGTACAGGATGCCTCCATCCGCGAAGGCATAAATGTAGCCGTCGTGAATCACCATCGACTGCTCATAACACTTAGTCTTGTTTGTCCACACGATTTGATTTGATCCGTCCGCTTTAACCGCGATCGTTTCAGCTTTTGGATACCCTCCGCTGGCAAATACAGTGTCTTCATTCCAAACGATCGTTCCGCAAGTCGCTTGCGTGGTTCCTGGAACGCTCCACAGCTTGTCACCGGTCGCTGGGTCATAGCTGGACACTTCGAACAGCCCGCTGATCAATAGCTGTTCGCGGCCAGCCACCTTGGCCACAACAGGTGATGAAAAGCTGACATCCTGAGTCCGCTCGATACGCCAGACTTCATCCCCATTCTGCTGATTGAAAGCGACGAGATAGCTTCCCTGATCGGACTCAGCCGCCACGATCACCAGGTCTTTGTACAGCAAAGGCGAAGCCCCATAGCCGAACTTGTATTTCTTCGGATCAAAAGCCCCTGCAGACTTCGTCCAGACGATGTCGCCGGTCACCTTCAGACAACTGACTTTCACTTGCCGTTCATTGAAGAACGTCGTGAACAGCAATTCTCCATTGCTCGCGATCGTGCTCGAAGCATGCGTGTTTTTGGGATGAATTTCGGCAGGAAAGTTTCCGCTATGAATTGGTGTGATCCAAAGCTGCTTACCATTTCGTCGGTCAAAGCAAATCGCCCCCTGAATTTGATTCTGAGTGTCTGCCGTCGCAAGAAAAACTCGATCGCCAACGATTGTCGGAGAAGAATGCCCACTCCCAGGAACCTCGACCAGCCACTTCACGTTCTTTCGTTCATTGAACGTCGTTGGTGGATTCTGCCCAGAAGTCGCGTGGCTGTTGAAATTCGGACCTCGCCACCAAGGCCAGTCCGTGGCCGGGTCAATGGACTCAGCCAGCCCAACTTGCCCCTGCCAGACGAAGCCAAATACCGCCGCAATCAACATGGCCGCAATCAGAAACTTCTGCTCCTTCACAACCGCACTCCTGTCTGAATCCGTTTCGAATGCTTCACACGCAACGAGGCTCACATGCGAGCAGAATACAACCAATCGCTGGCAACGCGAGGCACCCATCCCTTCACCCGGAAGAGATGAAACTCACGAACAGCATGATCGTAGAGTCTGAACAGCGAACGCGAAACAGTGCTCGACCGACACGAGAGTTTGAAAGAGAGAAAATCACTTACCGCTTGATACATCGAGAATGTGCATCCGTTGGCGTCATTGAAGCGGGATCACTGCGAGCGGCGACTCAATACACTCGCGAAATCACGGATCGATCGCACCTTGAAATGGTGCGGGAAGCAGCAGTGAATGGTGATGGAAGAGGACCAGTTTTCCCTGTTCACCGAGGAATTGCGTGAAGAACAGAATGAAAACGTAGATGCAAAGCAATGCGATCAGAAGCAGTCCGCAAGTCCACCTGATAGAGAAATGCGAACGCAGTTGCTTTTCACGTTTGCGAACAGCCCGAGCATACACTGATCCCAGCAGAAACCTTGTCGGGAGAATGGTCACGACAAAGATCAACGTCACCGGCCACATCGCCTCTGGTGGGAGCAAAAATGCTTTGAATAGATAGAGTGGGAGCGAAAGGAGATACAGCACGATCAGTGCGAGCGTCCAGGCAACAGGTGCATGCTGCCAGAGCGACCGGATTTCTCGCAGTTGCAGGCCAGCAGCGAAACGTTGTTCACAGGCAAATCTCGCCTGCAAGAATGGAGCCCAGGACAACACGACCGCCAGAATTACTCCACCGAGAACTGTGAACAGAATCTGTCCTCCTTCCGGTTCTTTGGCAATCCCCAAGAGTGCAGTTGGCAAGACCAGCCAAATGAATGCAACGACGAAGCCTTTGACTCCGAGCATGAACGTCTTACCAATCTCAATACTGGCGAAGAATTCTTGAATAGCGTGGTCAGCGTGTTGAAAGTAATTGCCTTCCCGGACCTGTCGACGGAACCAAAGCACATTCTTTAACGGACGCAAAAAACAGCCGAGTGAACCGCCCCGCGCGATTGCAAAGATCAAGTGTCCAGTGATGACAATCCAACTGATTGTCAGAGCAAGTTTCCAGCCAGCTGCAGCAGACGATTCCGGAGCGATCAAGGCCGCGTCCGCTGCAAAACTCCCTAAGAACCGGAGTGGAAGCAAAAATGCCCAGACTCCCAAAGCGATCGTGGCAATCCGAGGAGCTTGCTCCAAAAGCGGAAAACCGTTCCGAATTTTTCCCGTACGCGCCACTGCGCCTTCGACTCGCAGAAAGTAGCCGAGCACAAAGAAATTGACGATCGGAATGGCTGCCAGAATAGCGAGAATGAGAACGAGACTCGCCAACGCGAAAACACGACTGACTCCCCACCAGCAGAAAGCGAAAGACCGCTTTATCCATCCGCGACGCGGCTTCGCTTCATCTAATACTGACGAAGAATCCTCTTCCGACTGTTGGGATAGAGAATGTTCTCGTTCACCTTCCGCTTCACCATTTGGAGTGAGTAGATCGAGTTGACCACCTTGAGGACTCGGCGTGTCCGCCGGCAACCCTGCGTCAATGCTATTTCGAGTTGTCTCGTATGCAGTCATAGACTCATGAACAAACAGGGATGTCGGTTGGGTTTTGACTTATTCTGACGACTGCCTCGCTGCCCCCGAATTTTGATTCGGAAGTTTCACTGAAAACTACGAGTCCCCAGTCAGCACAGGAATTTACCTTTCTTCCGTCCACTTTGTTTCAATGATTTCGTCAAACTCCGAAACTCGTGAAGTGTTCCGAAGGTATCCTACTAGGTAGAGATTCAAGAACATCTCGCGTTCAGACGAAACACAAGTCCCTGATTCCTCACAATTCGCCACAATCTCTTGCGGTCTCGATAATGAGTTTTGTTCGACCAATGTTGATTGCACTCGCTGTGGTGGGTGTCACGACTCTTGCGGTTCGCTCCTCGGCTGTCCCGCATGCTCTGGAACGGAATGTCACCGATTTTAGTAAGACCTCAGCACTGGCTCAGACGGGCAACTTGCCCTCGAACTCGACGGAAGCATCCATCGCTAACGCCCCCATTGTTACGGAGGCGAATGCAGAACTCGCACGATTGTGGGAAGCAGATGGTTCCGTACGGGCGGGTGAGGCGAGTGATCTTGTCATTCTCCGAAGACTTTCTTTGGCTCTACACGGCACGATTCCGTCTCTCGAAGAACTCCGGCTCTTCGAACTGGATACTTCCCCCGACAGAATCAACCGCTGGTGCGTGCGCCTTCTTCAGGACAACCGGTTCGATGACTACTTCGCTGAGCGATTGGCCCGCAGCTATGTCGGAACCGAGGGAGGACGGTTTCTCGTTTACCGCAGAGACCGCTTCATCAACTGGCTGACACACCAACTCAGAGCCAATCGTCCGTACAACGAAATTGTTTCCGCGATGATTTCCGGCACAGGTGTCTGGACCGGTCAGGGAGAAGTGAACTTTCTGACCAACGCTTTCGACGATGATGAATTCAATCCCAACAAGATCACCGCTCGAACTGTCCGCGCATTTCTCGGACAGCGAATGGATTGTGCACAATGCCACGACCATCCGTTCGATCATTGGACACAAAACGACTTCGAAGGCATCGCTGCCCATTTCTCACAAGTTCGAATCAGCCCCTTCGGATTGACCGACGACAAATCGAAGGAGTTCATCGTCGATGACGGAACAACTGAAGACGGTCGCATGGTCGCACCATCGGTCCCCTTCAATCCCGAGTGGCTCTCCGAAAGCGAAGCCCGACGCGAACGGCTGGCAGCGTGGGTCACTCACCCCTCAAACGTTCGATTCGAGCGAGCCACCGCCAACCATGTATGGGGACTCCTGTTCGGACGCCCATACGCAACCGATCGACCAGTTGATGACCTTCCCGATCCAGGTACCGATAGTCGTCTCGCGATGCTCGACTTGCTGGGTGAGAACTTCCGCGAGAACGGTTACGACCTCAAGCACCTGATTCGAGTGATTGTCGCGACGGATGCCTTTCGCATGAGTTCCGTCCCGCCCGAAACTAACGGAGACGAAGAAACTCCGGACAACTGGAGCGTATTCCCGTTAGTGCGATTGCGACCGGAACAGGTGATTGGATCGATGATTCAGGCGAACAACATTCGGACCGTCGATCAGAACTCGCATCTGTTCATTCGGGCACTGAAATTCTTCCGCGCCAATGACTTTGTCGACGAATTCGGAGACCCGGGAGCTGAGGAGCTTCAAGACCGCGCAGGGACAATTCCACAGGCATTGCTGCGGATGAATGGTGAACTCTCGCGCGAGCTGACGTCCATGAATCCATTCTTTGCTCCCGGACGCATCGCTGCCATCGCTCCAACTCCAGAGTCCCAAATCGAGACTGTGTACCTCTGCAGCTTGACGCGCAAACCAACACCTGAAGAGCTGCAACATTTTCAGACAATGTTCGAAGAATCCGGAACCGGAACAGCGATCGAAGACCTGTTCTGGATCATGTTCAATTCTCCTGAGTTCTCCTGGAACCATTAATCGCTCCGAACTGACAATGATCCATCACACCGGTTTTCAGTCGCTGTTCTCGTCACTGACTCGTCGGCAGGCTTTGCAGATTGGTCTAGGGACCGGGCTTTCCTTCCTGCTCCCAACTCTAGAAGCGCGCGCGACCGAAAAACGAGGGAAAGAACGTCCCAAGTCGATCATCGTGTTGTGGATGGGAGGCGGTCCGAGCCAACTGGAGTCGTGGGACCCGCATCCTGAAAGTTCCGTGGGTGAGACAGTTTCGAAGATTTCGACAACGATCCCGGGGCTGGAAATTGGTGACACACTCCCTCAAATGGCTGAGCAGATTCACCACCTGTCCGTGATTCGCTCGATGGTTTCGAAAGAAGGCGATCACGAACGCGGAACGTACTACGCTCAGACCGGCTATCGTCCTGACCCGAGTGTCATTCATCCTTCGATCACCGCGGTCATTTCCAAACAACTCAAACGCGACGACATTGAGATTCCGCAACACATCTCTCTCGCCAGCGGAGATGGTTTCGTTGTCCCGCGTGGAGGATTTCTCGGAGCGGACTACGACGCGTTTCGTATCTTCGATCCCGGAAGAAACATCCGCAACATGCGACCCGGAGTCGATGAAGCTCGCCAGCAGCGACGACTCGAAGGCCTGGACGTCGTTTCGAACTCGTTTGCATCGCTTCGACAGAAGCCAGTCGCCAAGACAAATCATCAGTCCGTGATTGAAAAAGCACTGACGATGATGTCGTCCAGTCAGCTGGAAGCCTTAACCCTCGAAGGGGAAGCTCAATCGACGATCGACCGCTATGGCGACAACCGATTTGGACGCGGATGCCTGGTTGCGCGCCGCCTCGTCGAACAGGGAGTGCGAGCCATTCAAGTTGTTCTGTCCGGGTTTGACACTCACGTCAACAATCTCGACGGACAACGCAATCAGTTTGCAATCCTCGATCCAGCATTCGCCACACTCATCGCTGACCTGAAGGAACGTGATCTTCTCGATTCCACAATCGTGCTTTGCCTGGGAGAATTTGGCCGGACGCCAAAAATCAATCCACTCGAAGGACGCGATCACTGGCCGATCGGCTTCTCGTGCGTCCTGGGTGGCGGAGGCTTAGCTGCAGGTCGAGTGATTGGCGAGACCGACCCAAACGCAGCCCGGTCCAACGAAGAACAACTCACCAAGACAACGCCACCAAAGTCTCCGGTCAGCATTCCCGATCTTTATGCGACGATCCTCACAACGATGGGACTCGACCCGTACGAGGAAATTCAGTCTCCGATTGGTCGACCGTTTATGATGAGTGAAGGAATGGCCGTCAATGACCTTCTTCCTGAGCGTCTTCGATAACAATCCCCAACGTTGGATGGCCAAGAGTCCGTTGCGGTCAGCTTTCATCGTTCTTCATGAATTCTCGCAACACCATGGTCGCGTAAACTCCCGACGGAAGTTCAAACTGAAATCGGAGCCCGTCATCAACTTGATCGACTTCCAGTTCCTCTAACCAGATGATGAGTGGTCGACGTGCTCCCGGGGTCAGTTTTTTGAACTGCTTAAAGTGTTCTTCGTTCAGGTTTGATCGCTCGAGGACTTCTGCTTCTTCGCGGCCGGGCAATTCGACCGGCTGCTTCATTTTCGGACCGAACAGCGGTCCTGTCGTCACGACTTCTCGATTCTCGAATCGTTTCTGATCAGTCGCCGGATCGTCTGAGACGAACGGTCCGCCCGACCGAACGACTTGCAGCACATCTCCCTTCCGGATCTGATGAACAGAGTTATTGTTCAAGCGATGTGCAAGCACGAGGTTGAACAAAGCTGACTGAACGGAAGAGAGAGCCAGTCGAACCAGAAACTTCCGTCGCTGAGGAGGAATACTCTGTGGAGAGATCGTTCCCCGCAACAGCTTCTCACCCGTTTCGAGAGTTTCCGCATCGATGCCGAAACGTTGAGTTCCAAAGAAATTGGGAACACCTGACTGCAAAAGCGTCTCTCGAATCTGCTTCGCTTGTGCGTACGCATCCGACGCCAACTCTCGTACTACGATCTCAAATCGATTGCCGATGAGATGGCCGGTTTTCAGTTTGTTTCCGTGCCGTGAAACTTCGAGGACTCGAATGGCGTCTGTGTCGAGATTTGGAATTCTCGATTCACAGCTTTCCGGGACCGAAACCCATTGTCTCGTAACTGCCTGACGATCTTTCAGGCCAGCGACTCCGATTTCTCGTCGCGAGGTTTCGAGGACCTTCGACAAATGCATGAGGAGTTGTTCCGATGAAACTCCAGTCTTTTCAATCTTCAAGTAGACGTGACTTCCTTCGCCGCACGGCAAATAAAGTGGAATCTCCTCGACGCGAAAGTCCGTTGGCGTCGCTTTGAGGACTCCTTGAATTCCTTCGACCTCCTTTGTGAAGTACGGGAGTGGAGTTTGAAGTTGTTGACTAAGTGTTTCCATCGTTGACCGATTGCTTCGAACCCAGCGCAAACGCACTTGAGGGTGGGAATAAGTGTCGTGTCAGCAGAACCGATTGATGGCTCCCCTGCACTCTCTCAGAACCACTTGTCGCGGGAAATCCTGAATCTGAGTCCGCGAATTCGCTGTGAGTATTCTGAAATACGCCGCAGTGGATCGAAAGTGCGTGTGAGAGTAAATCCACGAGACCGGAATTTCTCCTACTTGCATCGACCGTTTTGACTGCGCAATAATCCGAAAATCTTGAACCGGTCAGGGTTTGGATGCGTTACAGACAACAATGCGACGATGACAAACAGGAAGTGTTGCACTCATCTGTTCGCGGACTGACGGCAAATGAGACGTACGAAACAAGAAGTTTTCAAGGCTGATCCCACCACAATGAGCGAGCCACCTCCCGTTCCAGGGCAAAAGATCAACGATGGCAAAGGACGGATTTTTCCGTGCGAGCAATGTGGCGCCGACTTGAAATTTCATATCGGCGAGCAATCGCTGAAGTGCCCGTTCTGCGGAGCCACACGAGAACTCTCTTTCTCTGAAAACGCCGAGATTCGCGAACAGAATTTCGAGGAGATGATTGCCGAGCTCAAGCGACGAAAGTCCGAGCAGGAACATCAAGATCCCGAACATCAGGAAGTCCGCTGTGAATCGTGCGGCACCGATGTCATTTTTGATGGGACGTTGACCAGCATCGACTGTCCGTACTGCGGATCTCCTCTTCAACGCGAGAAAATTCACACCGGTGGCTTTCGTGTGAATGTCGACGCAGTCATGCCATTTCAGATTGATCTCCGGCAAGCGCAAGGCAAAATCGCCGCCTGGGTCCAATCTCTGTGGTTTGCCCCAAACGACTTCAAGAAAATGGGCGCAAAAGGGAAATGCAACGGCGTCTACCTCCCCTTCTGGACCTTCGACACCCTCACGTTCACCGTTTACCACGGAGAGCGAGGAGAGGACTACACCACAACTGTCGGAACAGGGGATAAGAAACGAACGGTGACTCGAACCCGTTGGTACACCGCGACCGGTAAGTTCCAGCGATTCTTCGACGACGTCCTCATCAATGCCACAGGCAAGTTCTCCAAGACTGACCTCGAGGAACTTGGACCGTGGCCGCTTGACTCACTGCTTCCCTTCACACAGGAAGTAATCGCCGGGCATTTTGCTCGAACGTATGACGTCGAACTCGAAGACGCTCTGCCCATGGCCAAACAGATCATCGACTCCGCGATTCATAACGAGTGCCGCGGACGAATCGGGGGAGATCGACAGCGTGTGCATTCGGTGAAAACTCGCTACGACGCTGTGACCTACAAGCACTGCCTGCTTCCGATCTACATGCTGGCTTACCGCTACAAAGGCAAAAGCTTTCGCGTTTTTGTCAACGGTGCTTCCGGAACCGTTCGCGGGGAGCGTCCCTACAGCTGGGTCAAGATTTCAGCTGCCGTGCTTTCAGCGCTGGCTGTGGTCATCACCGCGTTTGCACTGTTCGCAAAGTAAACAGATCGCAATGCCCCTCTGCAGATCAACCTAACTTCGCAGTCAGGCATGCGAGAGTGCCAATTCGGCCGCAGTTGTTTTGAAAGTGTGCGATATCGAACAGAACGTGCAGAATTGACCAGCTGGCGTTCGATTTCCGCAGAGGCATCTTTTTCATTTTCTCTGGAGTCACTAACATCAGCGGCGAAAGCCTGTCGCACTCTTGAGTGCACAAGCTGGAACTGTTCGATATCGAATTCGCTCTTTTCAACGCGCATACGAGCGAAGATCACCTGAATGAATACTCAATAAAAAGACCGTCGCTGCGGACAATCCGACTTCGAGGAGACATGAGATGACTTTGCCCGCTCATTCACGCCGTTCCTTTCTGGGATCATCACTGGCAGCTGGAACAGCAGCCGGACTTGGACTGTTCAAATCGCCGATGAGCTTCGGTCAGGAAGCCCCGAAAGTCGTCGGTAAGTTGAAGGCTCACACAACGATTCCGATGAACGCGGAACCCGCTCTCAACGATCTCATTCAATCATGGATGACGCCTACCGACCTGTTTTACATCCGCAGCCATGCCCCGGTTCCAGAGATCGACACGAAATCGTTCCGATTGAAAGTCGAGGGAATGGTCGAGAAACCACTCGAGTTGTCATTGGAAGAAATCGCCAATCTTCCGCAACAAGAAGTCGTCGCCACGATGACTTGCGCAGGCAATCGACGCTATGAACATAGTCGCGTCTCTCCAATTAAAGGAGTTCCGTGGCAAGAAGGAGCCATTGGAAATGCGAAATGGTCAGGAGCAATCCTGTCGTCGATTCTGAAGAAAGCCGGAGTTCGCCCGGAAGCATCTCACGTCTGGTTCGACGGACTCGATGTCGTGCCACACAACGATTCCACAATCCCGTTCGGTGCTTCGATTCCGCTTCGAAAAGCGATGGATGACACAGCGGAAATGCCGGGCTCTTTGCTCTGCACAAAAATGAACGGAGAAGCACTGACCCCGGATCACGGATGGCCACTGAGAACGGTTGTCCCAGGTTATATCGGTGCAAGGAGCGTGAAGTGGCTCGGAAAGATCACATTGAGCGACCGCACTTCGCCGAATCATTACGTCGCGACAGCATATAAAGTCGTCGAAGAAGGGAACGATCTTGAATGGGACGAGAAAGGCCCCATCTACCGCTACCCGATCAATTCCGTAATCTGTAATCCCAGCCCCAGCGAATCATTAAATGCCGGGCAGGTCACTGTTGCAGGTTACGCCCTGCCGCCGGGATACCCGGGAGTCACCATCCGAGCAGTCCAAGTTTCAGCAGACGGCGGAAAAACATGGAAGCGGGCAAGAGTCTCGTCCCCGGTCAATCAATACTGCTGGGTGCTGTGGTCGACGAAAATCGACGTCAAATCTGGAACCGATGAAATCATCGTCCGCGCGATCGACTCGACTGGCGATCGCCAACCGCGCAGCGTCGATTGGAACCTTAAAGGTTATCTCTTCAACGCTTGGCATCGCGTCCCTGTCAAAGTTTGAGAATCTGAGGACTCTCACGACAGCGATGACCAAGCCGTGTACGACGACCTCACATTTCGCAAAACCTGAGGTCGTCGAGAACTGTGTGTCTATTCATTGTGATCCGTTAAGATCCCCTGACTGTCGACGATCTGAATGGCTTTCCAATCGTCGGTTGCATCGTCGGGACGTTCGATCAAACAACCAAAGATGCGGGTTCGTTCGCACTCTCGAATGTCGATCGCAACCGGCTTGCAGTTGAGTATCAAACAACTCGTGAAGTTGAAGTGTTTGCAGCGAAGAAGCTGAATGGCTGCATCATTGTGAGTCACGGAGTCGATGAGGTTGCCGTTGAACACCACTCCGGAGCAATCGGTGAATTGCAGCCCGTTCTTTGACGTTGATCCATCTCCGTAATGGTATCGAGGATTTCGGTCGAAAACATTGTTGGCAACCACGACGTTTGTCGAGCTATCGACGACGAGGTTTGCTTCGAATCCCTTCCAGACCGTATTGCCGGTGATCGAAACTCCTCGGGCATCGGTCACTTCGATGTTCACTTTCACATCAGACAGAACGTTGTCGGCGATCGTCAGATTTCCATGGCGCGTTTCATCAGTGAATGGACGAGCGGTGCTGTTTCCGTTGAAACGAATGTTCGCAGAGTTTTCTGACACGTGGTCGTGTTGAATCGTGCATCCCACGATCGCAACTTCGGCGATCGAGCCGTTTCTTGAGTCGAGATCGACATTCGCACTCGCAGGCTTTCCGGGGCCTCCCATGTTGCCTTCGATATCACAAGTCCCGATATGGACGTTACGAACGTCCCCTCCCCGGCTGACAATTCCGCCGCCGTCGTTATAGCTGATGTGACATCCGACGATGTTCGACTGATGCAGATTGACGTCGTCGTAGTAGATTCCGATCCCGGAGTTATCGTAGATGTGACAGTCAGAGATGATGATATTGCGATTCCGATTCGTCAGATGAATTCCGTGATGAAGCTCTCTGAGGACGCAGCGAGTTACAGTCAATTGCATCGTGCCGGTAGCTTCAATTCCGTTGCCTTTTGGGTTCTTTCCCACAATCTCAATGCCATCGACCATTGGCGCACGCTGGTTCTCCCAGACATTTCTTTTGAATGAATCCGGAGCTGCGGTTCCATCGTGTGTCCCGACAAATCGAATTGCCGGCCCTTCTCCTTCCATCAGGATCGTTGCCGCTCCATTTCCCGAAATTGCCGTCGGACCAACTTCGTCGAGATTGATGGTCAGAGTTTTTGTGACTCGGTGAACTCCACGCGGCAGTTGAAGATTTCCGCCCCCAGAATTGATCGATTCCTGAATTTGTTCGGTCACGTCGGCCTGACCATCTCCAGGAAGATCCAGCTTGGCGGAATCGGCTCCGAAAGCTGACGGCGTCGCTGCCAGGATCAAACTGAGAGTGATCGCACTCGCTAACTGAGACAGGGAATTCGGCGGGCTGTATTTTCGGATTCGTGTCATGTTTTCTCCGAGTGAGAGAATGTTTCGCTTTTGGGCTTTCTAAGAAACAACAGCAAACAAAATGAAGGACTACTCCTCAGTGTTCAAGAGTGTGCCGCGAAGAAATGTTTCAATCGCCTTTCGCTGAAATTGCATGACTGATCGCCGAGAGCCTGAGAAGCGACGAACACCAATTGAACAAGAGCAATGGTTGTCTTCGTAGCTGCGTGAAAGCAACGTGTCCTGACTGCCTCAGTCGCTCTTTCCATCGTGTTGATGATTCCAGTCAAAGCTCTCCTCAAAGTTGAAACTGTGAGCAAGCTTTGCGAATCGAAAAGATGCTCGTCAGGAACTCCGGACAGTCGATTCCTGCCGAGGTAAGCTTTTCTAAAGTGCCTGCCGACTGCTTTCGTCTTCTTGCGTCGACGCCCTCACCACAAGAACTCTCACCAATGATTGACTGGCCGAAACTTGTTGCTTGCCGACTCGGCCCAGATCCTCTCGGGCGACTGCCTGCGCGCATTCAGATTCCGCGTCCTCCGCATTCAGTGGCTCAGTTTGTCGAAGTCTGTGAGCGACCCGACATCCCGCTGCGGAAACTGGCGACAATCGTCGAAGTCGACATGGAACTCGCTTCGAATGTGCTACGGCTCGTCAACGCCAGCACGCTCATGCTTCAGCGAAGAATTTCGTCGATCCAGCATGCGATCGGAATGATTGGCCTCCGTCGTTGCAAGATGCTTGTCATGAGCGCTGCACTGCACGCTTCGTTTGTGACGCGTGATCAATCGGGAAGCACCGTCGATTCGTTTCTGATCGAAGCACAGGAACGCGCCATGTTTGCTGTTCGAGTCGCGAAGCTGCTGGGTGTCGATCAGGACCATGTTTATGTCGCTGCGCTGCTGCAGGACATTTTGTTGCACCACCTTCTCGATGAATTTGATGACACGTACTCCAAGTTCGATCGAACTCGGGAGTCCATCGTTGATTTTGAACGCACTGAGTTTCAATGGGATCACGCGTCTCTCGCGGGACAACTCCTTCAACGTTGGAATTTCGCTGAAGAAGTGGTCGCCTGTGCCTGCTATCAGCATGAGCACGACGTCATTCTTGCCGACGAAGAATTGCTGCACTCCGAAATTGCTGCCGTAGCAATCAGTGGGTTGTTGCCAAGCGGTTTCCCTCAAGAGCCAGAGATTATTTCGCGATTCGTTGCGTACCAGAATCACATTCCCGGCTTCGACTTTCTTGAAATCGCCGCTTCGGTCGACGAAGAAATCGAGAGAAACGAATCTCTCCCGGTCAATCGGGTCCGGCTGTCCGACCGACTCGAAAGACTGGCACTGGCCGCTGTTCAAGCTCCAAGCATCGAAACGAATTGGGTTGAACAGCAACTCGGCAGCTACACACTTGAAGAAGAAATTGGTCGTGGTGGGATGGGCATCGTTTACCGTGCCCGACACACGATGCTGCACCGACCGGCAGCTGTCAAGATGATGAAAACGTCTCGCGTCAGCCGTCAGTTGCTGGAACGTTTTCGCGTTGAAGCCCGCACCACCAGCGAACTCTCAAGCCCGCACACGGTTCAGGTTTATGACTACGGAGTGACTCCCGAAGGCACGCTCTATTATGTGATGGAATATTTGGACGGCTTGAGCCTCAGCGATCTCGTTTACCAGCACGGGCCAATTCCGGAAGGACGGGCGATTCACATTCTCTGTCAGGTCTGCGGATCGCTGTCGGAATCACATCACAAAGGGCTCATTCACCGCGACATCAAACCAGAGAACATCGTCTTAACAACATGTGCTGGGGCTCATGACTTCGCGAAAGTCCTCGACTTCGGATTGGTGGCAGTGACGGGAGAGCGAGCCAACCGAGACAAAGAAACGGGCATCACCGGGACACCCAACTACATGTCGCCAGAGTCAATTCATTTCCCCGACGAAGTTGACGAGCGATCAGACATTTACGCGCTGGGAGGTGTCGCTCACTTCCTCGTCTCAGGGCAGGTCTTGTTCGGGAATCTTCCGCTCCGCAAAATTATCTGCGCGCAGGTTGAAACACCTCCACCTCGACTACGAAGACACCTCAAAGCAAACGTTAGCCGTGAGTATGAGGAGATCGTCTTGAGTTGCCTGGAGAAAGACCCTCGCAACCGGCCGCAATCTGTCGTCGAACTTGCAGAGTGCTTGAACCGCTTGAAAGCATCACATGAGTGGAATTTCTCCAAAGCTGCCGAGTGGTGGGGGATGCGAGCGATCTCACATTCACCACGGAAACAGACCGGAAAGCTTCAAACGCCTCAGCGCAATCCAGGCTCTTCCACTTCTCCGGCAATCTCTCCCAATAAGCCGGATGAACTGCCGGGAAATGCCAATCAATCGACGGTGATCATCGCAGAAGAGCTGCAATGATCGCTTCAGTTGGGGAGTCGATCGAAATTCTGCTCGCTCTGAGCCCAAGATAGCGGAAACCTGATGATGAGAATTCCGAGCCACTCAATCAGTTTCACATTGTGCCGGTCGTAACGGTTTTCGCTCCGCACTTCTGATCCGAAACTTAGGATCATCATAATTCTCACGCGAAAATTCTTCCTGAGAGCAATTCCGACTTTACTTTTCCTGAGACTTGTACGGGATGCGAAACCGCTTGCGCGGCCCGTGCAACCAGCAAATTCAGACTACGAGGGACAGATGCTCAGGAATCTCGTCGGAATCATCGTTGTCACTGCCCACATGATGAACGGGTCATGCGTCGAGGCAGATGTTGTTCTCGATTTTGAACAACTCGTCCATGTGGACACATTCGTGGATGCCCTCCCCGGAGTGACTTACAGCGAAGATGGATACACGTTAACCACGCCGGGGCTTGGCGGATTTGCCAGCTTCGGGACACTCGACACACGCTTTACCGGGTCGACATCCTTGATCATCAACTCGGTTCCGAATCCTCTCGACCCTCTGGACCCGCGGAACTCCGCCACACTTACACAAGATGGTGGTGGTTCATTTGCTTTGAAGTCGATCGATCTTGCCGAGTTGAACTTTCCACTCTCGACGACCGTGACCTTCGTCGCGGTAAAAACCGGAGGCGGAACAGCTATGCAATCATTCACTCTCGATGGAATCGCGTTCGCTGCTGAGACCTTTTTGTTTAGCTCGGACTTCAATTCAATTACTTCGGTGACGTGGCGGCAGGACGGATATTTTCATCAGTTTGATAACATAGTCGTCGGTCCGGCTGGCCCAATTGTTCCTGAGCCATCGACGATGCTTTTGTTTTCTTGTGGACTGCTCGGCATCGCAATCGCACTCTTTCGCGAACGTCGGACAGCAGCAGTTCTCAAGCTTTGCGAATAAAGTGTTCCGCGTAGGTACGAACTTGTCGTCCATTCAGCACATGGAACATTTTGAGCTTCTGAATCGTCTCGCTGCTGAATCCTGCCAGGGGCAGATGAATCAATCGCTTGCCGCTTCTCTTCGCGATCCGTCTCCACGCAATCCCCGGTGGAGAGTGTGACAGCAAAGCGATGTGCCGCTCATTGGAATGGTAGCAGGCAGCGATCAGAAGCCGTTCTTCTAACGTATCGACCGAGTCAAATCGGCGATCTTGCCAGATGTCGGGAATTGGACGTGGTGGAAACAAGAACATCGCCCCTCCGTAAGTCGACATTGCAATTCCAGGTCCGACGAATTCGTTCTCGAACGGAGTGGCATAAAACGAGAGTGTCGACTCATCCTGATGTTCGGCATGCCAGGTGATTCTCCATGGATAATCACGCGGATCGGCCGGGGAATCGAACAGCATGATCACGCAATCCAAAGTCCCTCGACTCGGGGGATTCTCTTTCACGTACAACTCGCCGGTGTGCCAGTTGCGGAGCGTTTCGCGAATATCGATTCCATCTTTAATGCTCGAAGTGAACTTTTCGACTCGGGCAAGATCATTCCCAAGCATCGCCAATGCACGATCTTTGACATGAGTGCGGAAGCGTTCGATCGCGACATCTTCCGGCGGCCAACTACAGTGGCTGAAGGGGTTCCATTTCATGGCCCACGATTGCTTGTCGATCTCCGGCGGTTTATTTCGAAGCTCACAGGTACGCCACGTGACCGGTTGACCAGCCAAACGGCTCTTGAGGTGAAAGATGTCACCGTTCGGAAATTCGCCGCGTCCGATGGACATCTTTAGGTCACCGTATGGAAGACTTTCCTTGAATTCGTATTCACGAGCCGTTTCCGCGAGTGAGATTGCGAAGAGATCTCCCCCAATTTGCTTGGCAGCGGTGATCAATGTGTACAGATCAGGAGTCAGGCGGCGTTCGATCAGACTCAGATTTCGAATGTACTTGAGCATCGACCGCATCGTGAGTGGCGAAATTCGTCGACCTTTTTGCCCATGTTCGTCGACATACCTTTTTCTAGATTCAAAGAGCAGCTCTTTGACACCATCGATAGAGAGATTGTCGTCGAGATCGAGCGTTAATCGCGAGCGTTCGTACAAGCTCGTGATGAACGGCAACTCTTCCAAAACGAAAACCAGCGTGCGCGGATCAACACGGAAAATCTCTGTTTCATAAACAGCTTCCGGCTCTGCGAGACGAAACTCCTGAGACCGATAGGCATCTCGAATCCAGATCCAATCAAGCACGGAACAGACGAAGAGGATTGCGGAATGCTTCTTCTCTAATTCACGAAGCGAGCGAGCCATCCACTCAATTCGCGCTCGATGCTGGTCTCGCTCCGGACGACGGGACTCTGGAACGACAGCCGCAGCAAACTGTTCAATTTTCACTCGTTTCAGAGCGTAAGGGTCCGGAAGAACTCCGGTTGTGATCTCAAAATCCTCGACTTCGAGATCGATATATTGCCGAGGAATCCGTTCCTGAAGAGCGACTCGAATGGCCTGAATCGCTGGCTGGCACGGATCGATCGGCACATAGCTGGCGATGTTTTCCGACTCGCTCTCCCCTTCGGGCGTCCAGGTCGACGCAGTCGGAGCTGTCTCGGGTTGCACGACCATCGAGACAGTTGGCAGGTGTCTCACTCCCGCTTCAACATGGGTCCGAAACGATTCCGGCAGAGGGAGAGCGACACAATCAAACTTCTGCGCGAGCATTGTTTCGCGAACCTGAATCGCAAAATCTCCGCTCCCGTGTACGACAGGCAGACAGTAGATCTGGTCGCTGAACTGCAATACGGAATTCATCCGCGCTTCCTTGAGGTCATTGAACAAGCATTTCCTACTCTGCAATTATGATGCTTGATGCCCCTGTTGCGGAAGCGTCAATTCGCCGGTTTCAAGAAAGTGCTCGACGACCAGCGGATACTGCGACGCGACATCCAACACTTCCCAGCAGTCTTCCGGCTTCAAGTAGAGCGACAAGAAATGACTTTCGCCTGACTCATCGGATTCACGTGAACGAATCAGGAGAGCTTGTTCCGTCCTGATGGCCTGCATGGAGCGTGATTGGTATTCAATCTGCGTCGCCCCTGCCTCATCACGAAAATTGAGATAACTGCCTGTTGATTCCGAAATTGCCCGCACGGCACTGGGAATTGAATCGCTCGTCAGTAACCTGGATCGACGGCGAGAAACATCTTGCCCCGGCTGTTGAATGATCAACGGTATATGGGCTGCAGCTTCGGTGACTGACCGCTCCGGGTGAGTCGCTAAAGCGTCGACATCAATGTGCTCACCTAAATTTGCGGTGACGACAACCGTTGTTGGTTCGTTGGAGTCTGTAGCGGTCTTCCATGAATTCAAAGTACTCGCGAAGGCCCGATCAATTTCTGCAATTGGCGTATCGCTCGGCAAGTTGAGAAGAAGTGTCGACACCGAGGACGAACCGGAAGCAAGTTCTTGAACGTTGTCGTCAATCTCTTCGATTGAGTTGGCCTGGCGGAAGGAGGCCCGGGAGATCCCATTTAATTCCTGCGTCAAGGGGTGAGTTCGGTCCGCGACATAAACCCAGTCGTAGACATCCGCGCAGCTTGTGAATTCATCGAAAGCTGTGAGGGATCGAGAACCTCCGTAAGCTCCCAGTTCGGAGGCGGGCAGATGCTGAAAGACGATCACGAACGTGCGCATCGAACGCCCCTTTCGTCTCGGATTAAGTCGTCCGTGTTCAGTCGTCGGTGCAATTGGCGATGCTGCAAGTTTGGCTTTACTCCTCATTTAGAATGGACTGGTCGAACTGACAGTCCAATGCCAGCCAGATGGCTCGGGCCTGACGAAAAATGAGCACGGGAAAAATAATACAGAAGCCAAACAATGGCCAGATCATCGTCTTGGCGGGGATGTTCATCACAAGTCGTAAGAACAAGAAGGTCGCCGTCATCAAGACCGCAGTCAGGCCATAATTGACATACGTCGAGCCGAGATAGAACCCCGCTTCACGCTGTATGCGAAGATTGCAATGAGAGCACCTCTCCGGCATGCGAATGAATCCCTCGAACAGGTGACCTTGTCCGCACCGAGGACAGCGGAGTCGAATCGCTCTCCAAATGAGTGTTTCAAATTGAGGGCGAGGCCACTTTGACTGAACGGTCTCTTGCCCGTCAGGAATTTCGGCATCTGACTGTTGCGGTTGGGAAGGCTGATTCATCCGAGACTCCACTGAACGGGATCCGTTTCGACTTCGCTGGCCCGGCATTGCAAGTCGGGAAATTCTGCTGAAAGGGTATTCGCGAGGGATTCGACTGCTGGCCGCTCCGTGGCGTAGTGCCCCGCCAGCACCATAAATACGCCAAGTTCGCGAGCTTCAAGACACGAGTGAAATCGTGCTTCACCAGTAATGAACACATCACATCCGAGTTGGTTCGCATCTCGAAGAAATTCTCCGGCCGATCCACAGGCGACAGCGACTGACTTCACCTGCTGCTGCAAATCTCCGGTGTACTGCAGGTTGCGAACCTTCAACGACGTGCGAACACGATCCAAAAACTGGTCGGTTGTCATGGGTTCGTTGAGTAACCCCCAGCGCCCGGAACCTACGCTTGCTGCGGTCGCTTCCGTGTCCTGAAGACTTCGCAGCGGTTGAATCTCTGTCAATCCAAACGATTCGGCAAGCTGTTGATTGATGCCGCTCAGTGCGCTGTCAAATGCTGTGTGGGGACTGTAAATTGCGACCTGGTGAGCGATCAATTTGAGAAGCATCCGGCCTTCATTCGTCTCGGTGGTCAGCTTCTTGACTGAGCGAAATAAGACGGGATGATGAGAAACAATCAAATCCGCGTTGAGTCGAATGGCTTCGTCTGCAACATCGGGAGTCAGCGTTAAGCAGGTCAACACACTCCCGATTGAAGCGTCAGGATCTCCGACGAGCAATCCGATGTTGTCCCAGTCTTCACCCAAGTCCAGTGGAGCGAATGCTTCGAGATAGTTCGTCAGAGTTTTAAGTGAATACGCCATCGATTCATGATTCAATCGGATGAATGAAAGTTGAAGTCGCCGATCACTGTTATCGAGCATTGTCAGGTTGAATTCCAGCAGCCTCTCAGAATTGCCAGAAATGGCACTCAGCGAATCCGCTCGCGAGAACTGACCGTTGACACTTGGGGAAATGGGATATCATCCGACGAATGTTAGATTGTTCACAAGTTTCGAAAATCGTCCGACTCGTAGTCGATGAATCGCGAAATATTGAACTGCGAGAGGTCGGACAAGAGTCTCAACCAATTGCTTTATTCGCAGATATGGGGATCACAATTCCATCGGAATTGCTTCGATGGGTTGAGTGCTTCAGGAGGATAGCGTGTTCGGAAGAAGAATCTCAGTTGCGACATACGAATTCGGTCAGGATCTGCGCACGTCGTTGCATTCAGCGATGCAGATGCGTGCTCAGGGCGTTCAATTTGATCTGCGAACTCAAGTTCGTCCGCAAGATTACGGAGACACAGCACGTCGACAGCTGCAGAATTATTTGAGCGAGCGCAATCTCGTCGCTGCCTCAGCGTACTTCCCGCTGCGAGCTTCACTCTTTGAACTCGACCGACTGGAGGAACGTCTGAATGCAGTTCGAGAAGCGATGACGTTTGCATCCAAGCTGAGAATTCGGCAGATGACTCTTCGCATCGGACGACTCCCCGAGCAAGATTCCAAAGCTTACACGGAACTTGTGCTGCCAATCATGAGCGACCTCGCTGAGCATGGGAATCGAGAAGGTGTGACGATTTGCGTCATACCCTCTGGCGACTCGTCTGAATCGCTACGGCAACTCATGTCGAATGTCAAAACAGGGCCGCTCAGCGTTGATGGAGATATTGGAGGCTGGATTCTGTCGCGGCGAAATCCTCAACAACAACTGCGAGACCTCTACGAATTCGTTGGACAGGTCGACATCCGAGATGCTGTCTCAGATGTTGATGGGACCGGACAGGAAGTCCCTGTCGGACGCGGAGAAGCAGAATGGGATGAGATCGCTGCAATTCTGTATGAAATGGAATTCAGCGGATGGATGAATGTCCGCCGGACATCTGGCAGCGACAAAATCGGTGACTCCAATCGGGCGATTCAATACTTGCAAAACCTCATGCCGCTCGGCTAACGAGCTGATTGTTTTCACTCTGATCTGCATCAAGAACATTTAGGTGATGGTTATCACGATTGAGTTGGCTCCGCTTGCAGCTTTGCTGACCCGTTCAATTCGTTCGACCAGAATCAACCCAGTTCGAAGATAGATCTCACGAAAAATCTTTCTTTGAAAACTTCCCGCAACTCCTTCTCGACCGATCGGGGGAATGGGGTATACTTGACCAGTTGGAAGTCAGTGCCCCCATATTTCAGGGGTGTCGCCCCTCTTCCATTGAGCCGACGAGAGTGTTCGGAAGCAGACGATTACACCGTTTGAGATCACTTTCGGAAGTCCTTGGAAAGGTGTTCGCCGACTTTCAGGACAATGTGACCTTCGGGTTTCAAGATCACTTCTCACATAGGAAGCGCGGTCTCGAGATGTCGACTCATTCTCTTCGTCCAAGCATCGACGAAACATCTTACCGAATGTTCGACCGCTCTCTTCATCCCGAACTCTTTGACCCGCTGATCGTCGGGCGAGTCCATTCTGAGCTGTATGATTTGTCGATCGGATTGTGTGAAGGAGGCTATTACCTTCAATTCAAGTCCGGGGAACAATCGATCGTGGAAGTCACACTTCCCGACGAGTTAAAGCTCTCGACGTTCGGACTTCAGAAGACCTATTTCTACAACCAGCAAGACGAAATCCTTCACGAAACTGAGCACCCGCTCAATTATCACTTCGCAGGCGAAGTCGATGCTGTCGACTTTTCAGTCTTCACACGTGTCCAACTGGAATTGGAAATCGAAGCACAAAAGTCCTTCGTTTCACATCAGTTCCCAACGCAAAACCGCTTGTTGCCGGGGCCGCTGAGTCTGGCTCGCGTGGAAGGCAACAGCAAAATGTTGGCGGTCCAGACCTTCCATACTTTCCCGTCCGATCTCTCCATTCTTCGGACGCAAACACTCTTTGAACTCTAATCGTGCGTCGACATCACACTCACGGTGAGCGCTCGGAAGTGAATTTGCGAAGCCGCTGTCTTAACTCTGAGCGATAGAGTCTCCGATCTGCCTGATGAATCATTTTCGTGTCACCTTAGCTGGCTGATTGAACACCGGAAGTCAGTTGCAGTCGAGTTCTGATTCTTCAATACTCGTCCGAAACGATCACCTGAGAAGTCGCCTTCAAATGCGCAGCTTGACTTGCATTGGAAGTGTCGGCGCTTTCCGGATTAGAAATGAAGAGAAGTGAAGGTTTATGGCCACTGTAGCTTCGGAGATTCTCACTCGGCTTCGCTCCATCTATGCTCCCGAAGACCTGATTGCCAGTGAAGACGAGTTGATCGTCTATGAATGTGACGGCTATGTGGTCGAAAAGAAGATGCCCGAGATCGTTGTCTTCCCGACAACGTCCAATCAGGTTGTCGAAACGGTTCGTCTGTGCAACGAGTTTGACATCCCGTTTGTTCCCCGTGGCGCAGGGACAAGCCTCGCTGGCGGAACGCTCGCAGTCGGCGGCGGTGTGATGATCTGCCTCACTCGTATGAGGCAAATTCTGGAGATCAATGCGAGAGACAGATTTGCCATCGTCGAGCCGGGGCTGGTGAATGTTCATCTGACACAGAACCTCAAGGGGAGTGGTTTTCATTACGCTCCCGACCCTTCCTCGCAAGGGGCATGCACTCTCGGTGGAAATGTCGCCACCAACTCCGGAGGACCCCATACGCTGAAGTATGGTGTCACGGTCAACCATGTTCTGGGCGTTGAATTCGTTTCGCCGAGTGGGGAACTCATCCAATTGGGTGGTCCGCTGGGCGAACTGAACGGCTACGACTTGACCGGATTATTCGTGGGAAGTGAGGGGACATTCGGAGTCGTCACGAAGATCTGGGTCCGCCTGACGCGCGATCCCGCCGCGTATCGAACAATGCTTGGAATCTTCGAAACCGTCTCGGACGCGACCGAAGCGATCTCAGGAATCATCGGTGCTGGGATCATTCCTGCAGCTTTAGAAATGATGGATCAGGGGATCGTCGGCGCACTCGAAGATGCTTTTCACTTCGGTTTTCCGCTCGATGCTGGAGCGGTTCTGCTGATCGAAGTCGACGGCCTCGACGTCGCGGTTGATCTAGAAAAACAAAAGATCATCGAACTCTGCAAACAACACGGCGCACGTGAAGTTCGCTCAGCTGATACACCTGCCGAACGTCAACTCTTGTGGAAGTGCCGCAAGCAGGCATTCGGAGCGATCGGACGTTTGGCTCCCAGTTATTGCACACAAGATGGTGTCGTGCCACGCACAAAGCTGCCGGAAATTCTCGACTTCATTATCCAAACTCAAAAAGAATTCGACATCCGCATCGTCAATGTGTTTCATGCAGGCGATGGAAACATTCATCCCATTCTTCTGTTCGATGAACGTGATGAGGATCAGGTTAAAAGAGTCATCGCGGCGGGAGACGCTATTCTCTCCAAATGCATCGAACTTGGCGGAAGCGTCACCGGTGAACACGGAATCGGGGTGGAGAAGATCAACTTTATGGACAAGTTGTTCGCTGCTGACGATGTCAGTGTGATGACCGATATTCGGTCAGCTTTTAACCCCAAAGGAAATTGCAGCCCCCACAAAATTCTCCCCACTGCTGGAGCCTGCGGAATGGAGCATATTGAGCGCGACAAGCCAGGCCGACAGGCTGCGATGTAAAAGTCGCTTCACATTCGCAACAAGAGTAGCCGTTTCAGTCCAATCGCCCGCCCTGCTCGATCACGGCATCGATCACTATCATTCAACAAAGAACAATTTCCCGCCCTCCCATCCCCACCGGCGTCATTTGAGGTTCTCCCATGCCCCGTCTCTTCCTTCTCCTTTTGTTGGTTGCAGTCCTCGCCCTGACAGGCTTTGGCCTCAACATGTCCGGCTCACCGGGAGAGTTGGCTGCTCAGTCACCCAAGAGCTTGACCTGGTACAAAGGCAATCTGCACACCCACTCTCACTGGAGTGACGGGGACGACTATCTCGAAAACATTGCACTCTGGTATCGCGATCAGGGTTACGAGTTTCTGGTTTTCACCGATCACAACGTCCTGGCTGACAGTGAGAAATGGGTGGTCGTTGAGAAGACGAAGGGGGGCCAGAAAGCCTACGAGAAACTCCAAGCCAATTTCCCAGACTGGATCGATGAACGGACCGTTGACGTTCAATTGCAAATCCGTCTGAGGAAGTTCGACGAAGTCGTTGCGAAACTCGACGTTCCCGATTCATTTCTTCTGATTCAGGGAGAAGAAATCAGCGACAGCTTTCATCGACATCCGATTCACATGAATGTCAGCAACGTGCAGGAACTCGTCGTCCCCCGTCACGGAGACAGCGTCTTCGAAACGATGCAGAACAATGTCGACGCGGTTGTTTCCCAACGGAAACTGACCGGGCAACCGATGATCATTCACCTCAATCATCCCAACTTTGGCTACGCTGTCTCTGCGGAAGACATCATGAAGCTGCAGGGAGAGAAGTTCTTCGAGGTCTACAACGGACACCCCGGCGTCCACAACACAGGCGACGAAACGCATGCCTCAACTGAACGAATCTGGGACATCGTGTTGTCCCAACGGCTCGGCAGACTCGACCTTCCGCTGATGTACGGTCTCGCGGTCGACGACGGCCATAATTACCATTCGATCCCAAGCAGAGCGAGTGAACCGGGACGCGGATGGGTGATGGTTCAGGCAGCTTCGCTTACCCCGAAAAGCCTCATCGAATCACTTGAGTCCGGCCAGTTTTATGCTTCTTCGGGTGTGACGCTCGCCTCGTTCGGGCATACCGAGAAAGAGATGTCCGTCGAAGTTCAACCGGAACCGGGAGAAACGTACACGATCGAGTTCATCGGAACGGATCGCGATACCCCGCTCGATGGAGAACCGATTCTCAATGACGATGGAGAACCATTGGCGGTCACTCATCGCTACAGCCCCAAGATCGGTCGCGTCTTGCAAACAACCGAGGGCACCTCAGCGACTTACGAGTTTCAAGGGACGGAACTTTACGTGCGTGCAAAAGTCACCTCCTCCGCTGACCATAACAATCCGTCTGAAATCGGAGACAAGAAGTCCGCATGGGTGCAGCCGGTGACGATTCCAGCCCGATAGAATTTCACGTCAACTTCGCGATTACTTTCCTTGCTGCCGAGATTGTGAGTCATTCCTCTCGGTAGCCCATCACGACGAGAAGACACGGTCCGCCCGCGATCACGTTAATACCAGCCTCTTGTGCAGCAGCCACGGAGGCTGAATTCTCGGCTCCCGGCTGCATCCAAATGTGCTTGATACCAGCTTGAATGGCATCTTCAACGATCTGTTCGGTCACTGCCGGCGGAGTAATGATCGAGAGACCGTGAACCGGTTCAGGTAGGTCTTGTAACGTCGGAAACGCAGCCAATCCCTCAACAACATCGGCATTGGGATTCACCGGGTAGACGGTTCGATCGTTCTGAAGATAGCACCTCAAAACTTTGTTTCCGTACTTGTGTCGCTCTGTGGATGCTCCTGCGACTGCGAAGACATCACCCGCCAGGAAAGATTGAATCGATTCGTTTGAATTCATTCTTCGATGACTCCGCCGCTAGAGCATTTTCTAATTTTTTTGTGCACGATCTCGCACGTGCAAACTCAGCTTCTGAATGAGAGAGTCGGCGAGCAAGTGCACAAGGACAAGGCAACGGGCCTTAGAAGAAGTCTCGGAAGGTCTCCGCAACAGCTTTGACGCCTGCCTGAAATGTTCGCACATCATTCGTCGGTGAAAGCATCTGACATCCGTGACTTCGCAGCATTGCCGCATGCTCTGGATTGGTCGTCACTGCCCCGAGAGCTTTGTTGTTTTTCTGACAGGCAGCAGCAATTTTCTCAACTGCTTCCAAGCATTTTGGATGCAGAAAGTCTCCCGTAACTCCCAATGCTTGACTCAAATCGGATGGCCCGATGAAGAGCAAGTCCACATCTTCGATCGCTGCAATTGCCTCACATTCTTGAAGCGCCCCAATCGTCTCGACCTGGATCGCAACAAACGACCGTTCGTTGGCTTCTGCACAGAATTGAGCGACAGGAACCGTTCCAAATCGACCGTCATAGCATCCCGCGTTCAGGCCACGATTGCCGCGAGGAGCAAACTTCGACCACTGGACAAACTGTTCCGCATGTTCGGCGGATTGAATCTGGGCAGCCATTACACCAGTCGCTCCAGATTCCAGACAGCGTGTGACCAACGAGTAGTCATCTGGAGGAATTCGGACGAAACAGTCGAGAGAATGCGACCGTCCGACCGCTGCGGCGTGTTCAATGTCTTGAGTCGAAAAATCGGCGTGCTCAGCGTCGATCCAGAATCCATCGAATCCACCGTGAAAGCCGTAAACCTCAATCAGATTTGGGTGATAGAGACGGCTCACCGCAAAGACATTGACCAACTCGCCCTGTCGCAACTTCTGTTTCAACGACAATGAAATCTCCCCATCTTCCTGATCTGGCAAAGCAGTCAACTTGTTTGGTTTCTCGGATCAGCGTCGTCACCGATGATGACTACTCCCACGTGCTTTCGGACGCCTGAGAACAAAATCCTCACAGAGAGCAAATCATCACGTTGAGACGCCATCATGTACGATCTGATTTTCCCTCAGCGTGTCCCGATGTGCAAGGAACGTGAGGAGATCCGTTGATGAAGATTTAACGGCATTCGGGATGAAATTGAGTTGAATCGATCGATGCTGGGCGTGAAGAATTGGATTCCAAGAGTTGATAGTCGGCAGGTTCCCTCCTTGCCGACGCGATGCGTCTTCACTATGTTTAGGAGAGCGTGAATATGACTTCACGCCCCTGCCACAATGAGCAAGTTCGATCTCCCCTAAGACATCCTGGTTCCACTCAGAAGAGTCGTCGAATGATACGAAATATTGCATCTACCGCTCTCCTTGTCGGGTTCTGCACATCGCTGTGCAGCATCTCCATCGCTGAAGAAAACTGGTCCTATTGGCGAGGCCCTGCCTACAGTGGCGTTTCGGGAGAAAAGAACCTTCCCGCCGAATGGGATCCCGAAGGTGGCGAAGGGAGCAACGTTGTCTGGGCACAGGAAATTCCAATCCGTGCCACTCCAACGCTGATGAACGGAAAGCTGTACGCTCTGACGACAGCGAACCCCGAAGATGAAGCTCTGATGGGCGAGAAGGTCGTCTGCATCGATGCAGAAACCGGAAGCACTGTCTGGGAACATGTCTTTAACGTTTATCTGAGTGATGTCCCGGCAGAACGAATTGGCTGGTCCAGCGTCGCTTGTGATCCAGAAACCGGAAACGTCTACGCACTTGGCGTGTGTGGATACTTCTGCTGCCTGAACGGCGAAACCGGACAGCTGATGTGGCAACACCCTCAGTACAAGTCCCTGCACGAAGAGTTTGGTCTTCTCAGCACCTATGGTGGTCGAACCAACTTCCCGATTGTTCACGAAAACAATGTGATCATCAGCGCAGTCACAATCGGTTGGGGAGACACCGCTAAACCTGCTCACCGGTTCATTGCGTTCGACAAACGAAATGGCGTGCCCGTCTGGATGAACGGAACTTCACTCCTGCCGGACGACACGACTTACAGTGCTCCAGTCCTAGCTGTCATCGACGGCGAACTTCAGATGATCTTCGCCTCTGGTGACGGGGGAATCCACTCGATGCATCCTCGTACAGGAAAAATCCTGTGGAGCTACTTCGTGAGTGGACGTGGAGTGAACACGGCTCCTCTCGTCGTTGGCAATCGAGTCTATTGCGGACACGGTGAAGAAAACCTTGACACAACCGACATGGGCGCGGTTTTCTGCATAGACGCTACTAAGCGAGGAGACATCACACGAACTGGTGAGATCTGGCGCAAGACTGGAATCTTCAATGGTCGTTCCAGTCCCATCATGATTGATGGTCGACTCTACGTCGCTGACGACCGTGCAAAACTTCACTGCCTCGACGCCGACACTGGTGAATCGCTCGGAGACCCGGTTCGAATGGGAACCATGATGCGAGCCAATCTGCTTTACGCCGATGGCAAGATCTACGCTCACGAAGCCAACGGACGGGGTTACATCATGACGCCGACCGAAACCGGCGCTGATATCATCCACAAGTTCCGTTTCCAACGCGGAGAAGAGGCTCACGGTTCGCCCATCGTTTCCGAGGGACGCATCTTCATCCCGACGACCGGAAACCTGTATTGCATCGGGCTGCCGGATGCTGAAGTCGAAATCGATCCGCTTCCGCCGATGCCTGCGGAAACAAAACCGAGCGGCCCGAACAATCCAGCTGAGGCTCAAATTGTCCCAGCCGAACTCCTGCTTCGCCCTGGATACCGACAAGGTTTCCACGTTCGACTTTACAACGATCGCGGGCAATTCGTCCGAATGGCAGCCGCTGCTGAGGTTCAGTATGAACTGACAGGTCCAGGAAGCATTGACGACTACGGACTCTTTCAGGTCGGCCGAGATGTTGATCAGCCGGTTGCGACAATCGTGAATGCGAAGGTCGGAAACCTCACAACGCAGGCTCGCGTTCGAACAATCCCTGAACTCCCATGGGCGTTCGACTTCTCAGACGGCCAGATTCCGCTTCCATGGATCGGAATGGCTTATCGTCACGTGCCGCTCGACTTTGACCTGTTGATGTCGCTCCGCAAAGACGATCCGATGGCTAGCGATCTCTATATCTATCTGATGTCTGAGTTCGAGAACTTTGCTCCAAAACGCGTCTTTGACGACAGCTCGCCACAGCTTCGCTGGTCCGCACTTCTGCAGTTCCTCAACATTGCCGATGGTGCAAATCGCCCGAAAGACGTGGAAGCTGCCCAAGCAGCATTGGGAAGCTCACTTCAGCGACTCATCGACGAGAAAGTCGTTGCATCAGCCGACTGGACCACTTGGGATCGTCCCACAAGTGAAGAAGGTGTTTTTGCTGCAGAACCACGCCTCACGATTCAGCGAGGTCCACGACGCATCGACGGAAACGGTGTTCTCTGCAAGATCACAACAATTCCCAAGGGTGCCCGCAGCCAAGGCTGGATTGGCCATCCTGATCTGCATGACTACACCATTCAGTCAGATGTTTACGCCTTCGAACGGAACGGAAAACTTCCGGACATCGGTTTGATTGCTCAACGCTACACGATCGACCTGATGGGCGCTTCTCAGCAAATTCAGATGCGAACGTGGACGCCTCAGTTGAACCGGTTCTCCGTGAACGTCCCGTTCTCATGGGAAGCCGACCAGTGGTACACCATCAAGTTCTCTGCTGCCGTTGAAGACAACAAAGCAGTCTTGCGAGGTAAAGTCTGGAAAAAAGGCGAAGAGGAACCTTCGGAATGGATGATCGAAGGTGTCGATGAAGTCCCGAACACAATCGGAAGTCCTGGCTTCTTCGGAAATGCCAAGGATGCAGAGATCTTCTACGACAACCTCTCAGTGATCCGAAACAACTAAATGATTCGACGCTGATATCCTCGTTCAATTTTCTACAGAATTCGGTAAGAGACGAAATTGCCACCAAAGGATTCATTTATGCCCCGCTTCTTTCAGTTTCTGCAGTACTCGGCTGCATTCAGCTTGTTGGTGACGGTCTGCTCTGCCCAGGATTACGATTCTGTTGCAGCTGCCCAGGAAGAGATTTCAAAGATGGACGTTGGGTCAGGCGACTGGCCTCAATGGGGTGGATGGAGCCACAAGAACAACGTCTCCGCGCAGACCGGAATCCTGACTGAGTTTGACGTGGAAGCCGGTGACGGAGTCATCTGGTCAACACCACTCGGCTCACAAACGTACGGAAACGTCGTTGTTGCCAACGGAAACATCTACGTCGGAACGAACAACCACCACGGATATCTTGCTCGCTTTCCAAAATCGGTCGACCTCGGTGTGCTGCTGTGCATCGATGAGAAAACAGGGGAATTCAAGTGGCAACACTCCAGCCAGAAACTCTCCACCGGTCGTGTTCACGACTGGCCAGATCAGGGAATCTGTGCTGCCCCTTACGCAGAAGGTGATCGCGTCTGGTTTGTGAGCAGCCGCGGAGAAGTCGTCTGCCTCGATGCAGAAGGTTTCCTCGACGGAGAAAATGACGGCCCCTTCACAGCTGAAGGAAACGAGAACAAAGACGAAGCCGACATTCTCTGGAAATATGACATGATGGGCAAACTGAGCGTGTCACAGCACAACATGTGTAACTGCTCAATTGCCTGCATCGGCGATGTTCTCTTCGTGAACACCTCGAACGGTGTCGATGAATCTCACGTCAATATTCCCTCGCCAAACGCTGCCAGCTTCATTGCGATGAATCGCGACACCGGCGAAGTCCTGTGGACCGACAATTCTCCCGGCCTCAACATCCTTCACGGACAGTGGTCATCTCCTTCCTATGCAGTCATCGACGGCCAGGCGATGGTCTTCTTCGGTGGTGGTGATGGCTGGCTCTACGCATTCGACCCAGCCGGAGATGGGAATGGTGGTGCAAAGCTGCTCTGGAAATTCGACAGCAACCCAAAAGACTCGATGTACTCAGTCAGCGGTCGAAGCGAACGCAATCACCTCATTGGAACTCCAGTCATTTACGATGGCCTCGTTTACATCGGAGTCGGTGAAGACCCTGAACACGGGGAAGGAAACGGTCACCTGTGGTGTATCGATCCCACCAAACGTGGCGACGTCAGCCCGACCCTTGCTGTTGACAAAGATGGCAACGAAATCGACTTCAAAAACGATGGAACTCGCCGACTGCAGAAAATTCATCCCGATCAGGGAGAGTCGGTCAAAGAGAACCCAAACTCCGCTGTTGTCTGGCACTACACCGGTGACGATACCAACGGCGACGGGGACATCGAGTTCGAAGAAGAGATGCACCGCACATGTGGAACAGTCGCCATCAAAGATGACCTGCTCTACATCGCTGACTTCTCCGGAATCTTCCACTGCCTCGATGCGAAAACCGGAAAGTCCTACTGGAACTACGACATGTTCTCCGCTGCCTGGGGTTCCCCATTGATCGTGGACGAGAAAGTCTACATCGGTGACGAAGACGGCGACATCGCTGTCTTCACTCACGGCAAAGAGATGGAACTGCTCGCAGAAAACCTGATGGACAGCTCGGTCTACAGTACTCCAGTCGTCGCAAACGGTGTTCTTTACATCACCACGAAAGACACGTTGTACGCGATCGGTGAAAAGTAATCCGAGAGTCTTGCTTTACGGCAAGATTGGAAAATAATAGAGCCTGCCAGTCGCGACGTGCGATCGGCAGGCTTTTTCTGTCAACCGCTTCCAATTCAGTTCCTGAACAACAACGACAAATGCCAACTTTCGAATATCACTGCACACAATGTGACCAAGAGATTGAAGTGCTGGTTCGCTCCAACGAAAAGCCCGCCTGTCCCAATTGCAGCAGCAAGAAGCTGGAACGTCTAATCAGCGCCCCAGCTGGCAGAGTGTCAGGCAACAGCTTTCCAGTCCTCGGAGACAGCTGCCCTCCGCCGGAAGCGGGTCCTTGTAACCCACACTGCTGTAGACTCCCGCAATAGGGCTGTTTCGAGCTGTCTCTCAACTCGCGTGAAATCGCCCCTTCAAGGTCATTCGCTTTATTGTCAGCGAAGCGAAGAGATCGAACCGCCCGTTTCTAGAAGACGATAGATGAAGAAGCGCCCGCGACGCGTTCTCCTCTTCAAAAGCGCCCGGTTCTTAGAGGGGTCTTTGCCCCGATAGTAGAGTCGTAGAAATCGACTCTTGAAGAGTGAAACTCTACATTCGCAAGAGCGTTACAGCGAACGATCGTCTTCTTCCACCTTGTTATGAGCGTATTCCGACGATGCTTGGTCGGAAGCGTGAAAGCCGTCGAAGGCTCCTGGAATCGGGCCCATTCCCCTGCCCATCCCGGGGACGTGTGAGTTGCCAGCTGGATTCTGGGCTGGGACAAACCAGACCACGACAAACAGCATGCAAGCCACCGTTAAGGAGACAACCGGCATCCACTTCGAGCGTTCGGACGTACTGCGACGACCGGGCTGATTCGCCAGTCGACTTTCAATCTCTGGCCACAGGCTCTTTGAGACTTCGTAGGTTGACTCGGTATCAACCTGTTCAAGAACCGTCATCGCGCTCTTGAGCTGCTTGAAATGCTTCCGGCACTCAAGGCATGTTGATGCATGTCGACGTGCCTGCTCCCAATCCGCAGGATCGGCTTCGTCGCGACCAAGTCGCAGCGCCATCAAACGTTTTGCATCGTGACAATTCATGGTTACTTCTCTGTTCAACATCCACTGGCAACTGGGCCGATGAATTGAAATCATCCCTATTATGGCAACTCATTGTGAAAACAATGAAAAGTTCTCAAATTCTCTCTCGACTGGGAATCGATTGATTCCCGCGAACTCACATCCAAAGTCTCAGAGGCTGTTTTGGATTCCTCTGAACTGCAAAACCGCCGCACTTCCTGTCGCGACCGCTTTCGCCTCACTCACTCCGCTTCTTGCTTTTGTCTCTTTTCCCAAAGCTCCTGAAATCGGTTCCGTGCTTCGGCCAACCTCCAGCGAACTGTCGCTTCCTTCCGGTCGAGGATCGCAGCGATTTCTGACGTCGAGAAGTTTTCCATATCTCTCAGAATCAGAACCGTTCGGTACTTCTCAGGAATCTCTCGAATGACCGCCTGAACTTCTAACTGCAGATCACGGACGTTTCGCGGATCTGCTTCAGGGTTCTCAATCCATCGATCGGCTGATCGATCCGTGAACATGATTGTCCACACTCGACGTTTTCGTCGACGGTGCAGGTCGAGTGCCAGATTGACTCCAATTCGAAACAGCCACGGCGAAAATCGTCGTGAGGGATCGAATTGGTCCAATCGCTCGTATGCTCGGATAAAGGTTTCCTGAGCCAAATCGTCGATTAAATCGAGGTCGAAAACGAAGCGGCCAATCACACGCATCAGTCGGCGTTCGTATCTCTGAACGAGTTCGCCGAACGCCTGCTTGTTCCCTTTTTTCGTTTCTTCCACCAACCGAGCATCACTCGATTGCGATCCGGCATCCACCAGAATGTCATATTCGTCGGTCAGTGATCGATTCGGAGTCATGGGCTGCCCGTTCATCTGATTTCCGTTTCCATTTCTACGACCACGCCGCATCGTGCTGTTGGAAAATCATCACAAAAACAGAAAAATATGCATCCTACTGGCCTTCCGCAGCAGAAACCTGCACATCTGAACAGACGATTCTGCCGTTTGCATTCCGTGTGTAAAGCCGTCCATGAGCGAGAACCGGTGGAGTCCAACATCTCGTCGAGTTCACTTCGCTCTCTCCGAGAGACTCAAAACCCTCCTTACTGTTGCGAAACTGGGTCCACAAACCCGATTCTCCGAGCATCCCGATCGCGTTCTCAGCGACCAGCAAGCTGGCAGGTCCGGGAATGGTTTCTTTCCAGTAGGCGTCTCCAGTCATTGGATTCAAACACACCAGGGCGGACTCATTTCCAGCATCACCGTCAATTCCATAAACGATTCCGTCCACGAGAACACCCGGGCTCATCTGGATGCGAAGATCGCGATTTCTCCAGAGTTGTGAAAGCTCTTCGTCGTCAAACTGGAACAAAGCAGTCCCCTTTCCGTATCCGGAGGAGAGAAGAATATGTTCCTCGTCGAGCACGATCGGATCGGCTGCGTTGATTCCGTAGCGCGTGATCCAGCGTTCCGAGGCGACCACTTCTCCAGACTCCGGGCGAACGACGTTGAACGTCTTCCCGGAAACGATCAAGCAATAATCTTTCCCGCCGGACTCGAAGATTGTGGGCGATGTGTAACCAGCGTCTTCATCGTTGTTCGATTGCCAGACGATTTCGCCGCTTTGACGATTCAAAGCCAGTCCGTGGCTGCCCACGTTGAAAATCACTGTTTCCCCGTACTGAAGCGGAGACCCGGAAAATCCCCAGGTGGGAACGTTCAGTTCGAGTTCTTCGAGGACATCAAACTCCCACTGAACGAGGCCACTCTCTAATCCGAGAGCAAAGATCTTCCCCTGTCGGCTAATCGTGTAGACAGTCCCGTCAACGATGAGCGGCGTCGACGTCGGTCCGCCTTCGAACAGGTTCGGGTCCAACGGTTCCGGGTATCGGTGCTGCCACAGAGAATCGCCAGTTGTTGCATCGAGACATTGCACAATGTCATGGTCATCCACGTTCCCGATTGTCACGAGACGGTTTTGGCTGACCACCAGCGACGACATGCCAGTCCCCACCGAAGTTTCCCAAACCGTGGGCAGTATCAGCTCTGAGCCAACAGGGAGTTCTTCTTCAGAATGCCCGTTTCGCATCGGTCCGCGCCATTGCGGCCAGTCTCCAGCGAAGGTGTCCAACTCACACGCCAGAAAAAAAGTGAGCAAAATGGCAATGCTTCGAGTGAAGAGAGGGTTGTCCATATTTCAAGTTCTTGTCGCAAAAGCAGTTGTCAAACGGTTAGATTCCTGTCAGCCTTCAGCCGAACAAGTTTACAAATGATCAGTCGATCTGTCAGGCCAACTTCGGAAGAGACCTGAGAGTGCATCTGCCAGGAAGACGGCACTTCTCATTTTCTCTGTCGTGCCGCTATAATCTCAGGCAACTGACAGCTGGAAATTTCGACAGCGACAGAATCATCAATAATTGAAGAAGCCAGCCAAGACATTGGGGACCATCACTTTCCAGATGATCCGAAAAAGCCTGTGGCGAACCGCTTCTGAAACGATCGATAACCAGGTACGGAACACCGAGTTATCACCTCGACGTCAAGACAGGAACTGTGAAGATGCGTAGACGTGTAGTCATTACCGGAATGGGTTGTGTGACTCCAGTTGGAAATGATGTGGAGTCGACATGGACCTCGCTCAAAGAGGGCCGTAGCGGCATCGACTTTATTACGCACTTCGATGCGAGCGGTTTCCCGACGAAGTTTGCCTCAGAGGTCAAAAACTTCAATCTCGGTGATTACATCTCAAATCCGGAACGCTTCCACTACAGCGGACGAAATATTCGCTTTGCGATCGGAGCTGCCGTACAGGCAATGAAATGTTCCGGGCTGGAAGAAGGCAGCTACGACCCCACAAGATTTGGAGTTTATCTTGGAGCAGGTGAAGGACAGCAGGACTTCTTCCTGTTCATGCAGCTGATTGCGAATGCTCAGAAGAACGGTGAGTTCGACATGGAGCATTTCACGCGAGAAGGGTTGGAACGACTCAACCCGAATGAAGAACGGGAGCAGGAACCAAACATGCCGGCCGGTCACCTGGCGAGTTTGTTCAATGCACAAGGTCCCAATCTCAACAGTTTGACAGCATGTGCCGCCTCCAGTCAGGCCATCGGTGAAGCGACTGAAATCATCCGTCAGGGAGATGCGGACATCATGATGTCCGGAGGATCACACAGCATGATCCATCCATTCGGTGTGACGGGCTTCAACTTGCTGACTGCCCTTTCAACTCGAAATGACGATCCTCAAGCTGCCTCGCGACCATTCGACAAAGATCGCGATGGATTCGTCCTCGGTGAAGGGTCGGGAATTCTAATCCTCGAAGAACTCGAACATGCCCAAAAACGTGGGGCTGAGATTCTGGGCGAAGTTCTTGGATACGGTTCAACCGCAGACGCTTACCGCATCACCGACATTCATCCAGAGGGTCGAGGCGGAACGGCCTGCATCAAGATGGCTTTGAAAGACGCTGGCAAAAACACCGACGAGATCGACTACATCAACGCTCACGGAACGAGCACGGCTGTGAACGATAAAGTCGAGACTCTGGCGATTAAGCAGGCACTCGGCCAGGATGCCTACGACACACCCGTTTCCAGCACCAAGAGCATGATGGGCCATCTCATCGCAGCTGCTGGAAGTGCGGAAGCGATTGTCTGCCTGCTTTCGATGCGAGACAACATCCTTCCCCCCACGATCAACTACACGACTCCCGACCCGAACTGCGATTTGGATTACGTTCCAAATACGACTCGGGAAAAGCCTGTCACGACGACATTGTCCAACAGCTTCGGATTCGGCGGACAAAACATCTCGCTGATTCTTTCCAGATTCAACGGGTGAGAACCCGTTCGAACATTGAGAATCCTTAGTCGTCTTCTGGTCATCACAACCGCTGTTGAACTGGTTGAGGGAATTGCATTCGCTGAAGCACGTGGATAAGGGATTCTTTTCAGACAGCTCGTGTGAGTTCGCGAAGGTCATTCTTTGCAAGTGCCTTCGCGACATTGATGGACTGGAAGCGGCACAAGCTCGAATACGCTGGTGAGATGATTTATCTGGACAATAACGCGACAACTCCGGTCGCTCCGGAAGTGCTTGAAGAGATGACGCGCGTCTCTCGGGTGGCTTACGGAAATCCGGGAAGTCGACACTCTGCCGGTCGCAAGGCTCGGCAGGTTCTCGAAGACTCTCGAGAAATGATCGCCGAGATCATCGACTGCTCTTCAGATGAAGTCGTTTTCACGAGTGGCGGAACCGAAGCTTCCAATCTGGCCATTGCTGGCTTAGCTGCCGGACGAAAAGGCACGATCATTCTGCCTCCAGCGGAGCACCCAGCGACTGAAGAGGCGGTCAAACGCCTGACGAAATTGGGATCGCGAAAGCATCGGTTGCAATTGAATGACCGAGGCCAACTTGTACAGGATTCGCTGACCGCGGCTCCGTGGGATGATGCGATTCTCGCCACGGCGCTTCTGGCGCACAACGAAACCGGAACCGTTCTCGATCTTGGACCGATGAGCGAATACTGCGAACGGAATGGCGTTCCGTTTCATGTCGATGCGGTGCAAGCGGTCGGTAAGATTCCCGTGTCGTTTCGAGATCTTAAAGCGACGACGATGTCAATCGCGTCTCAAAAGTTCTGCGGACCGCGCGGGATCGGGGCGCTCATTGTCAAAGATGGAACTCGTGTCATTCCGCAATCGCTGGGAGGGCATCAGGAACAGGGACGACGCGCCGGAACAGAATGTGTCGCACTTGCCGCTGGTATGGCGAAGGCGATGCAAATCTTTCATCAACATATGGACGAACACATCGCCCACTTGCGGTCTCTTCGCGATCGTTTCGAGATAGGACTTGCGAAACAGTGCGAACCGTTTGTTGTGAACGGATGCATCGAGCACCGACTCCCAAACACTCTGCACGCTGCTTTTCCCGGATGCAACGCAGATGCTTTACTCGTCGCACTCGACCTGGCTGGGATCTGCTGTTCGCATGGCAGTGCATGTGCCAGTGGATCTTCAGAACCAGCTCCGATTCTTCTCGCGATGCAGCTTCCTTCGGAGATCTACAGCTCATCACTTCGGTTTTCGATTGGTCCGCAAAATACCATCGACGAGATCGAAGAAGCTGTTCAGATCATTAGCGAGACTGTTCAACGACTCCGCAGTTGACGTTTGACCGATCTCCAACCCCTTCCTGAAATCCCCATCGGGACAGCTTCCGTCCGCTCGTGAAGTCGACTGATCGAACTTCATGGATTGGACAACCGGCAAGCATGTTGTCATAATTGGCAAATGGAACGGTACATAATGTTCATCCAATTCAGCCCGAAGCGAGATTCGCACTCAGCGTGTCTTGCTTCGGGCTGAATTGTTTTAAGCTCGACACAAAATCGGGACCGCGAGCCCCAAACATCATTGCTGACGAACCGCTTGATCGCCTCGAAACTCAAACTGGAATACAGTCCAAAATGTTTACCGGATTGGTTGAAGCAATCGGAACTGTCATCTCAACAGAACCTGACGGACCGGGAATTGTCCTCTCGATCTCGCCTCAATCTGAAATGCGCGATCTCGAGTCTGTTGAAATCGGCGACAGCATTTCTATCAATGGATGTTGCCTGACTGTGATTCGAAACGACGGGGAGAGCCTGTGGTTTCAAGCAGGCTCGGAAACCCTGTCGAAGACGAATTTGGGCGAATTCGAAGTCGGAACTCCAGTTAATCTCGAACGTTCGCTAAGACCAACGGATCGCATGGGCGGACATTTCGTACAAGGGCACATCGACGGAACCGGCCTCATTGATGCGATTGAGACAGAAGGCGAATGGGTCAACATGTGGTTCCGTGTTCCGCAGCATCTCACCGGACAAATGGTGGCTAAGGGATCAATCGCGGTCGACGGGATCTCTCTGACTCTGGTGAATGTCGAAGCGGATCGCTTTAGCGTGGCACTCATTCCTCACACACTGGAAGTGACGACGCTCGGTCGACGGAAAGTCGGAGATCGAGTGAACATCGAAACGGATATTGTCGGGAAGTATATGGAAAAAATGCTGACAGGAGCCGTGAAATAACGCGGAAACAATGCGATGTCTGATACGGAACGTCAAACACGATCTCATCTCATGCGGAAGTTTCAGGAGCACGGGTTTCACCCCCGGACTCACCTGGGACAAAACTTTCTGATTGACCTGAACATCATCGAGTTCGTGGTTCGAAACGCGGAACTGAACTCGAACGACCTCGTGCTAGAGATCGGAGCAGGTACGGGTGGGATGACCACCTTTATGGCTCGTGAAGCAGGACATGTCATCTCGGTCGAAGTGGACCGTGACATGCATCTGCTCGCTTCCGATGCGATCGCACCGTACGACAACGTCACGCTGATTCGTCAGGATGCACTCAAGAATAAGAATACATTTGCACCTGAGATCATTGAGGAAATCAACCGTCGATTGAATGAGTCGCCGGAAATGTCACTCAAACTCGTGGCGAATCTTCCGTACAGCATTGCCACGCCGGTCATTTCCAATCTCGTGGCGACAGAGATCCCTTGGTCCAGAATGGTGGTGACGATTCAGTACGAGCTTGGATTGCGAATGCAGGCTCGCCCTAAACAATCGCACTACGGAGCACTTTCTGTCTGGCTGCAATCTCAGTGCGACGTCGAGATGTTGAAGCAACTCGGCCCGACTGTTTTCTGGCCGCGTCCGAAAGTCGATTCCGCGATCATGAAGATCGTCCCGAACGAGAAACACCGCGAGAAAATCCACGACCGGGCCTTCTTTCAGGATTTCATCAGAAGACTGTTCGGCTTTCGCAGAAAGTTTATGCGAAGCGTCCTCGTGGGGATGTATCGAAAACAGCTGACAAAGCAGGACGTCGATGACTTGCTGTCAGAGATGGACTTGTCCCCAACATTAAGAGCGGAACAACTCGACGTTCCAACGCTTGTCGCTCTGGGAAATCGGTTCCAGACACGACTCACATCGCCGGAATAAGCCAGAAGTGATTTCTGCGATCCGGCACAAGTGACAGGCCCATAAAAGCCGTCCAAGACTCGACCAAATACGTGGCCCGCGTTGACTGACCAACGTGAGACTTTTCAGTCATCCCCCGCCACAGCCAGATGACAGCAGAACAAGACCAACCAGGAGGAGAGAGAAATGCACGACCGAATTCTAGAAACTGGAGTGACCTTCGACGACGTTCTGCTTGTCCCGGCCTACAGCGAACTGATGCCCGGAGAAGTGAATGTCTCTTCAAAGTTGACTCGGAACATTCAGGTCAGTCTGCCGATCGTTTCCAGTCCCATGGACACAGTCACCGAGAGCGAAATGGCGATCGCCATGGCTCAGGAAGGTGGGATCGGAATCATTCACAAGAATCTCTCCATCGCGCAGCAAGCACTCGAAGTTGATCGAGTCAAGAGAAGCGAAAACGGCGTCATCGTCGACCCACTCACGTTGCCGCCCACAGCCCGAGTTTCGGAAGCCATCGAGATCATGGACTCTCGAAACATCGGCGGCGTTCCGATCACAGATCCTTCGGGAAAGCTGAAGGGAATCCTGACTCGCCGCGATCTGCGATTTCTCGATTCCGGAGAAACACTCGTCGAAGAGGTGATGACAAAAGAAAAGTTGATCACCGCCCGCGAAGACACCAACCTCAAAGATGCTGAGAGAATTCTGCGAGAGAATCGCGTCGAGAAACTTCTTCTCGTCGACGATGACTATCAGCTCAAGGGTCTGATCACCATCAAAGACATTGACAAGAACCTGCGATTCCCGTGGGCGAACAAAGATCCTCGCGGCCGCCTTCGAGTTGGGGCAGCCGTGGGCGTTCATGACATCGAGCGGGCTGAACAACTTATCCAGTCCGGAGTCGATGTGCTGGTTGTGGACAGCGCTCACGGGCACTCAAAAAATGTGATCGAAACAGTCCAGGAAATTAAGAGACGATGGGGAATTGACGTCATCGCGGGAAACATCGCGACATACGATGGAGCCAAAGCACTCCTCGACGCTGGAGCCGACGCAATCAAAGTTGGTATTGGCCCCGGTTCAATTTGTACGACGAGAATTATTTCCGGCGTTGGTGTTCCCCAGCTGACTGCTGTCGCCAGTGCAGCCCGAGCTGTTCAGGGAACGGACGTTCCGATCATCGCCGACGGCGGCATCCGTTACAGCGGCGACATGACTAAAGCTCTTGCTGCTGGTGGATTTACGGTCATGCTGGGAGGTCTTCTTGCGGGACTCGACGAGAGCCCTGGCGAGATGATTCTCTATCAAGGACGCCGCTTCAAACGCTATCGCGGAATGGGTTCTCTGGGAGCGATGGTGAAAGGGAGTAGTGAACGATATCGGCAAAGCCTGACTGAAGATGAAGGACGCGGAACGCCGAAACTAGTACCAGAAGGTGTCGAGGGGCGCGTTCCGTACAAAGGCCCCCTCACAAGCCTGCTGTATCAACTCGTAGGGGGGCTACGAGCTGGGATGGGATATCTCGGTGTTCGTTCGATTGAAGAATTGCGAACGAAAGCCCAATTCCTTCGAGTGTCAGCGGCAACGGTAAGGGAGAACCATCCGCATGACATTGCCATCACGCAAGAAGCGCCAAACTATACGACCGAGCATTCAACCGGTGACCTCAATTAGTTTGTGTCGCGCCCGGGAAACCGACGTCGTCCGCCAACTTTGTATTCTCGGTGTGCCGGTTCTTCTCCTCCTGATTCTGGGAGGCAAGCTGACCTTTGCCGATTCTCCACTTGATCGCCTTTCTAAGCGGTCCGCAGTGAAGAGATGGGAAGAGGTCAAGGAGAACTGGATCCCCGGAAAAGCATCAGAGGACGAGAATCGTGAGAGTCAATCGCCTCCCGAACTTCCGAAGGCTGCTCCCGTCGGCGAATACAGTCCTCCGACTGTTGCTGATCCTCCGCTCCAGAGTGCTGAAAGTGGTTCCGCAACGACTCCCTCTCTCTTTCGGGAGAGCAGTCAGTCGAATCGGCTGGCACCTGTCGAAATGAACTCCGAGCCACAAGTTGGTGCAGAGATTCTGGTTCCCGATCCTTACGCGACAAACCCTGCATCTCAGGGAAGAGTTGTTGAATCGTTGCCGATTCCGGAAGCAGTGATCAACACACGAACACCTGACTCCGCAGTCATGGTCGCACAGCGAGGTGATTCATCTCCGCTGCCTGATCCGTATGCCGGTCAGAAGCTTCCTTCATTCCAGAGAATTGGCGAGATCAAACCGTTCTACGACTACTCACCAACAGGTGTGGCTGAAACCGAACTGGCTGACTACCAGCCACTTCCGAGTTCCGGTGACTTCAATCGAAACTACGGAACGACTCACTACCAATGGATGGCATCGAATCTCGCGAGCGACCCACTTTACTTCGAAGACGTGCAACTTGAACGTTACGGGCACACTTATCCGTTGGGGATGCAGCCGTTTGTCTCGGTTGGAAAGTTCGGAGTTCAATTGATCGGTCTTCCATATCAGATGGCGCTCAATCCGGTTTGGGATGAGGATTACGCTCTCGGCTATTACCGCCCAGGCGATTGTGCTCCTAAGTTGTGTTACCGGATTCCTTGGAACAAGAAAGCTGCTGCCACAGCAGCCGGCGTCTACACCGGGTTGATTTTCCTCTTCCCGTGATCATCTGAATCGCTGACGACCACTTGCAGACGAAAAAACCCCCGGTTGTCGAGCTGACGCAGCGATATCTTGAATACGACGAAAGAAGGCTCTTGTGATCACAGGGGCCTTCTTTTTTTGTTTGATGAGTTCCAAGCTGATTGAGAACGATTGGCGGTGGATTCGAGAGTTCATTCTGAGTAGCTCTTGATACTGGAATTGGACTACCTTCAAAGGGTGAACCACTTTCTCAACAATTTGATCGCTCGCTACTTCAACATTCCCGGTTGGAATGCTGTCGACGGCGGACGATATTCGCTGAGGCTAGAAGCGTCTTGGAACTGGCAGGTCTGGAGCGTTTACCTCGCCGCTCTCGCTGTGATTGTTTGCTTGGTCTGGGTGACCGTGGTCTCCACTCGTTCGCTCCCGGTGCGTCTTCGAATTCTCAGCTTCGCGAGCAGACTGCTGGTGGGCGTCATGCTTGCGCTGCTGCTCCTGCAAGTTCGTCTCAAAGTTCTAACCTTCGGAAAAGCAACGCTAGCGGTTGTGATCGACACGTCGCAGAGCATGCAAAATCGTGACGGAGCTGTGAATCTTCCTCGATCGGTGGCATCCGACCTGAACGCGTTCGAAGGTGATCTATCGCGGCTCGAATTGGTGCAGAGAGTCTTCTCGGCACCCTCGCTGAACATCTCCCAGCGACTGACAGATGAGTACAACATTGATCTGTTCAATTTTGACTCCAGTCTGCATGGTCCAACACGAATCGCTGTGACCAGCGAGTTCGAGGAGAACGTGAATGGACTCAATTCAACCGGACGGACGACCGACCTGCTTGGGATGCTGAGATCACTCCGGGAGAGTTATCAGGGTCGCCCGCCCGCAGCTGTCCTGTTGCTCTCAGATGGAAATCAAGTCCCGAAGTTGATCACTCGGACCAGCCAATCGACTTCTGAGCGACGTTCCACCACGCGATCAGTTCTTCGCGATTCCCTCAATGGGTTCTCGTCTCCGTTCGTTGTGCTGGGAACCGGAAACTCTGAACAAGCAGTCGACTTGATCATTGCTTCCGTGGACGTCGAACCGATTGGTTTTGTCGGAGATGTGATCGACCTCCGGGTTCATATTGAATCCAATCAAGCGACGAGTTCCCCAGCAACAATCGAATTGATCCACGACGGTACCAACGAAGTTGCTGATAGCACCGAATTTCAAATCGATCCCGGTCAGACAACAACAAGCGTCGATTTGACGATTCCTGACTTGAAGGTCGGGCGGAACGCTTTTCGAATTTCGATCATTCCGCATTCCGGAGAAGTCGAAGTTGGCAACAACGTTCGCTCAATCTCTGTGTACGGACGTGAGACTACAATCAACGTCTTGCTCATCGACTCACTTCCTCGCTGGGAGTTTCGACGGCTGAAGTCAACTCTCGAAAGAGACAGGAACATCACTCTTCGAACACTTTTGCTTTCCAGCGACGCTCAATACGTCAACGAAGATCGAACCGCGATCTTAGCCCCGCCAAGGACGCTTGAGGAACTCGTTGAGTACGACTCCGTCATCATTGGCGACATTGTCGAAGATGATCTTCCGTCCGATTTCTGGAATGCATTGCCGGAGTATGTCGAGAAAACCGGCAGTGGATTGATCTTCATTCCCGGGCGGAGTGCGTTGTCTGCCGATTCGGAGTCTCTCCCCTATTCCAAGCTGCTGCCCATGATGCCCATCGGGTCTGTCGATTCGAATAATCGGATCGCAGTCATTCCGACGCTGACGGCTGAAGGGCGAGCACAACGCATGCTTCCACGATCGATCCAAGAAAATGCGTCGGAAGATCTGCCGGTCGTTTATCCGCACTCGGTCGACATGCAGATCCATCCTGCAGCGATCGTTCTCCTTCAGGGAAACAGCGAGTCGGCAGAGAGCCAAAGCCTTCCGCTCAGCGTCTCGATGAGGTTGGGGCGAGGGCAGATCATTCAACACTCATTTGATGACTCATGGCGGTGGAAGTTCCTCATGCAGGGAGAACTCTACCGGCAATTCTGGTCGCAACTTGTGCGATACTCTGCGAAGATGCGAATGGCGGATCAGTTGCCATCGGTAGAATTGTTGATCAATCCCGAACAGGCATTCACAAATCAGCCGATCGATGTTCTCGTTCTCGACCGTGGAGGCGAATTCGACGAGAGTCGGTCGCCGCAGCTTCGATTGACGAAAGAGGACTCGCTGATCGCGGAATTGAATCTTCAACCGACGTCTGACATCGACCACATCTACGCGCACCAGTTCTCCTCCCTCTCCCCGGGAACCTACGAAGCGACGATCGTCTCGGAGAAAGACGGACTTTCTCCGCTGAGGAGGCAATTTCGAGTCAGCCCCTTTGACGCCGAGTTGAGCTCACAAGCGATGGACAGTTCGTTTCTGGAAGAACTGGCAAACGTGAGCGGAGGAAGTTTTCAGACTCCCGATGAACTGGAGGAACTACTTCAGCGACTTCCCGAGGGTCCAGATCGAAGCACCGCACAAACGACAATTCTTCCACTTTGGAATCGATGGGAAATTCTGTGCCTTGCCATCCTGGGACTTACCGTTGACTGGGTGATCCGTCGCCGGTTTGGACTGAATTGAACCCTCGACTCGATCACATGCCTGCTGCCCAGCGACTCCTTTCGGATCTTCATTCGCTGGGCGCCAATGCTTCACATCTCCCCGCTACCACGATTCACTGCTACAATAATAGTCACTGCCTACCGTTCTGGCTTTCCGGAGTATCTTAGTTTCAAAGTTCGATTGAGCGGGATCGTCCAAGCTCATTTCGCCTTCGAAAATGCTCTGCTTCCGGTTCAGGATTTCAACGATTTCGCCTCACCGTTCGCAACATCCATTGGAGCAGATTCGTCGTCGACTTTGGTCGCTTTACGTCGTCGAACAAGTGCTGCGCTCACTGACGATGCTTGTCTTGGGGTGGGCCTTTCTTGGTGTGATTGACTGGTGGATTCAACCCGAATCGCCAGCGATTCGATCTCTTCTCTCGATTGCGTTCTGGACCTGTTTTTTAGGGTGCGTGTTCTGGCTGTTTCGAAGCTTGTATGTCACTCGCATCTCGACGATCGATACAGCGTTGACTCTCGAAGGAGTCTCCCCGCGACTTGCAGGCAAGCTGGCGACTCCACTTGCCTTTGAACAATCGTCTGTTCCACTCAAGAGCGATTCTGACTGGCAGCAGCACATTCAAAGCGGTGTTAATGACCTGAAACTCGAAGCAGAGGCAGTGCCGTTAAGAATATGGCCAGTTGCGTGTGCGTCGCTGGTCATCGCCTTCTCTCTGCTCAGCCTGAGCGTTCTTTACGCAGACCGAATTCAGATCGCCAGCCAGCGACTGATCAACCCCGGTTCAGAAACGATTTGGCCCAAGACCACCCGTTTCCAAATCTTCGACAAGCAGAACAAACCGATCATCACGGGATCGACAATTTTTGTCGACGAAGCTGACGTTGCCCTTTTTCGAATCATCGACCTGATCGGCGAACTCCCGGAAGAAGTCTGGGTAGAAACTCTTCGCGGAAACTCGCGACACAACCGCTTTCGACCACGCAGCACGGACGTTGTCGAGAACAACCAGAGTCGGCAGGAGCTTGAATTCTCTCTCTTCCCTTCGTCGACAAAAACGACACTGTTCCGAGTCGTGGGAGGAGATGATCAGTCTTCAGCTTGGACGACGGTCAAATGGAGATCGCGACCAAGACTTGTTGATTCAGTCTGCTTTGTCGCTGGGCCTGACTATCTGCAATTCCCCGAACAGGAACTTCGACATTGGGCTGGCCCGATTGATGTGGTCGCCGGTTCCACTCTCAAAATGTCATTTACGTTCGACCAACCTCTCGAAAGTTTTCAGGTTCGTGACCGCTCCGACAGGTCGGTAATTCGGAGCGAAGTCGTCGACGGAAGCACGACTTTCAGCTTCGACTGGCAAGTGCCTCCGCAATTCGTCGGTCTATTGTCGCTTGAACTTCTCGTCCAAGCTGTCGTGCCCGATCAAACAGTCTCCTACAACGCATCACCCATTCTCGCTCGAACAATCACTCTCAACTCGACCAGCGATCTCGCTCCGGTGGTCGCGATCTCTGATCCTCGACGCGATCAAACACTGACTCCGCAAGCTTCGTTTCAGCTTCTGGCAACGGCGAATGATGACTTCGGCATGCAAAGCATCGAAGGGATTATTGAAGGGGGCACTTCGAAAGTGCTCCCAGGAAAACTTTCATCCGACCGGCGGAACGGAGAAGTGAAAGTCCTTTTATCAGTGGATGAACTCGGCCTGAGCCCCGGAGATCAGGTCACGCTGAGTTGCCGGGCAATGGATGCACGTCCGGAATCGACGCCAACAGTCTCTGAACCGATTCAACTCTCCATCGTTTCAGACGATGAAATGCGGCAGCTTCTCGCATCGGAATTGACGAAAGTCACGCGGACCATCATTGCACTATCAACGCTGCAACCGTCACTTCGAACGCGCCTCGAACCGCTGTTAGCTTTGTTCGAGAATGGTGAGAAACTCCAGTCGGAAGAAACGAACGAACTCATTTCGTTGATCGCTCAGCAAGAACTCACCACGGAACGCCTGGCGACTGAAGTCCTCAGCAACGGGCTGGAGTCAATTCACGAACGACTTCTTCAGAATCAGATCGGAGACAGCCCGCTAACTGAGGCAGTTGTGACCGCCATCGAGACTCTCAAACCTCTCGAGGACGGAACTCTCGTCAATCTGCAGAGCCGACTGGACCTGATTCGTCAGGAAACACGCTCTCGATCGAGCCTTCCACTGCTTTCCCATGAATTGCCGAACGTGCGAGACAACCTCGCTGAAATCGTGCGTGATCAGGCGGAGATTGAAAGAACGCTTCGGCAAGCACTGCAGAATCTTGAATCGTGGGTCGATTCCAAAGAGTCGCTGGAACAATGGCGACTGGTTATCGCCAAGCTGCGAACGCTAATGGATGAGTTGAGAGTTCTCGGAGCCAGCACGTTGGGACTCCCTGTTGATGCAGTTTCCCAAACTCAACGAACGCAATTGAATGGTCTCGCGGATCGACATCTAGAACTCGGCGAGGCCCTCGAAAACTTCGCACGTCAGCACACGACCGGTAATTCGCGCAACCGCACGCTAGGTCAAATTCCGGACGGCGATCAAATTCTGAGGCTGCATCCGCTTGAACGAATGAACCGTGTTCACGAGTTCATTCTGGACAACAACATCGTGACAGCGATGGACAGTGACAACGAGTTGCTCGAATTGCTGTTGTCACTTGCGAACGCTGAGAAAACGCAAAGACAGCTCACTGATGGCGAACTTCTCACAGCAGTGAACGAGTTGAAGCAACATCTTGATGCGATTCACGCTGAGCGAAGACAACTCGCTGAGCGGTGGCAGAATTTTCTCCTCGGGAAACCTGGGCTTGCTGATGCGGAACGTCAGATCGAGCAGCAGCTTGAGGACGTCACTCAACGTGCTGACGAGCTTGATCTGCTTGAATTGAAGCAACTGGTCGCTGGAGTCATCTCTCTTCAACAGCAACTTCTTGAATCGTTGGATGCGAAGTCACATTCTGAGGTTCAGCAAAGCCTCGATGATCTCGTCACGAAACTGGAGGAAAGTGTTGATGCACTAGATCGTGTTCAACAAAGACTGAATCTGCAGGAGCAGAGGAACCGCTTGCGCGCACTATGCCTTCGAGCGGGCCAACTCGTTAGGCAGCAGCAGGAAATTCGTTTAGCGCTTCCGAATCCCAGTTCTGATCACAAGCTAAGCCGGGCTGAGAGGCGGCACTTCGTCGAGCAATCCGGTTTGGAATTCGACCTTCGCAATGAACTGAACTCTCTCGCCACAGAAGCTGACAAACTTCCAGTTCTTCAACAACTCCTGAATTCACTCTCAGGCGAAGCAACAGCCACTGCGAACCGACTTCGAAATTTTCAGTTTGACGATCACGACTCGCTGGCTCTGCAGTGGATCGAATCGACGCTTGAGACGATTTCGCAATTGTCACCTGCAGATGTGTCGGTTCGTAACTCGACGAATGACTCTCAGGAAGACGCTTCAGACGAGATGACTGGTTGGTCGATTGAGCTGGTGGCGCAGCTGCAAGAACAGCTCCATCGTGACACACAAGACTGGGTCAGCAGCGGAATTCTCGCTCTTGACGAGAATGACCCGAAATTCGACAGTGACTCCGAAACGCGTCTGCGATTGCTGGACACCATCGGCAAAAGACAATCCGAAATTGCGAAGCTTCTCGAGTCAATGCTCGACGATCAATCGGAAACTGAAAACGAATAACATGAACGCTGCAGCATCTACTCGCCCGAACATCTTATGGATCTGCAGCGACCAGCAGAGATACGACACCGTTCATCGGCTTGGAAATCCGTTGATTCGCACTCCCAACATCGACCGGATCATCGATCACGGAATCAGCTTCGACAAAGCCTATTGCCAAAGTCCTGTCTGCAGCCCGAGTCGAGCTTCATTCCTCACGGGACGTTATCCGCGGAACACAGGCTGTCGTCAGAATGGCCAGACGATTCATACATCCGAAAGGCTCTTGCCTCGCATCTTGAAAGACCATGGCTACCGGTGCGGACTTGCTGGGAAGTTGCATCTTAGCTCGTGTTCAGAAGGAAAAGTCGAAGAGCGAATCGATGACGGTTACGACGTTTTTCACTGGAGCCATCATCCTCAGCCCGACTGGCCTGAAAACGCCTACCAGCAATGGCTCGCATCGAAGAATGTCAGCTGGGATGAATTGCTGAAGTCTCCAGAAGTCAGATACGTTCGGGAGGGTGTTCCTGCGGAGTATCATCAAACGACGTGGTGTGCGGAGATGGCGATCGACTTCATGCGTTCAACTGTCGATCAACCGTGGATGTTTTCAGTCAACATGTTTGACCCGCATCATCCATTCGATCCACCGGCGGACTATCTGAAACGGTACCGACCGGAAGAAATGCCTCTTCCAAAATTTCAATCCGCAACGTTCGACAAAAAACCAAGCTATCAACAACTCGATCACGTCTGGGCACACAACGACGTGGGTGGAATGAGAGTTGATGAAATCACGCCGGCTGAATCGCAGAGAATCACAGCAGCCTACTACGCGATGGTCGAGTTGATCGACGATCAGGTGGGACGCATGATGGACACTCTTCGAGAGACTGGGCAACTCGATAACACGATCGTCATTTTCATGTCCGACCACGGTGAAATGCTCGGGGATCATGGGTTGTATCTCAAAGGCCCACACTTCTATGAAGAGGCGATTCATGTTCCATTGTGCCTGCAATGGAACAACGGGTTCCAGAAGTCTCGACGTTCCTCAGCACTCGTCGAATTGACTGATCTCGTGCCAACCCTTTGTGAGGCGATAGGAATTCCGCTCGAAGATCAATTTCAAGGCCGCAGTTTTCTTCCGCTTTGTGTGGGCGAGTCGATGGTCGACGAGCATCGTGACTCCGTCTTTTGCGAGTATTCGAATTCCTGGACTCACGAACGAGCGTACGGAACGATGCTGCGGACGAAGAGTCACAAAATTGTGGTGTACCACGGAGTCGATGAGGGTGAGCTTTACGATCTCGAAAATGATCCCGATGAGTTCGTCAACTTGTGGTCCGATCCTTCGGCAAGTCAGCTGAAAATGAGCTTGATGAAGCAAGCCTTCGACCGCATCGTTCTATCGATGGATCCGCTCCCGAAGCGTCGAGGCAAGTTCTGAGCATCACGTTTCGAATAACAACATGTGCAGTTCCAAATTACTGCGAAACTGTGATGCGTCTCACTAAATGGCCAACGTGAGAGCGAAATGAACCGACTTCACACATTCACTACCACTGATCCATCGCAAGTGAGTGATCAGTATTTTGACATAAGATCGCGGCCAGTCATTCACTCGTCTGGATGTGTTGATCAACTAACCGAATAGATTCAATAATCTCGAAAAATCGGCGAACGTCTTCATTTCCAATTGCCTCTTCGGTGGTATGGTCGAACGCGAAGCTAGCCCATGACGGAACGACTCGTGACGCGTCTGTTTCGCATTCTTGAACATGGATGGACGAATGAATTCTTCCGATTTGGCAATCAGTCGAAACTCAACACTTCCGTTTTATTACGGTTGGGTCATGCTCCCGCTCGCCATGCTAGCACTGGCCGCAACAGCTGTCGGTCAGACGTTTGGGATCTCGACATTTAACGCGCCGATTCGAGAATCGCTCAATCTCTCGCACACCCAATTGGCCGGCGCTTATCTGATGGGAACATTGCTGGGTGCGATTCCAATCACCTACTTCGGTCGATTGATGGACCGCTGGGGATTGCGCACGACAATGCTCGCTACGTTGATTCTTCTCGCAGGTGCTTGCCTCGTGCTTTCGGTCAGCATGAACTGGTTCATGCTTTTGGTTGCGTTCTGCTTTCTTCGAATGCTTGGCCCAGGCACGCTTGCCATGTTGAGTGGTAACACCCTGGCCTTCTGGTTTGACCGCCGACTCGGTCTCGTTGAGGCATTTCGAAAGATCGCAATTTCCGTGGCGATGGGAACGGTTCCAGCCATCAACTTATGGTTGTTGACCTTTCTGGACTGGCGGGAAACATACGCACTTTGGGCGTGTGTCATTCTGGTCGGTCTGGTTCCATTGTTCGTTTGCCTCTTTCAGTCACGACCGGAAGACGTCGGGCAGAGCATTGATCACGGGCTCGACGAAACAAAATCGGAATCGATCCAGTTAAACGGGCTGACTCTGCATGAATCGATGCGAACGTTCGCCTTCTGGGCGATTACGTTCGGGGCAGGCTTGAATGCTTTGGTCATGACTGCGGTTGTTTTCAACCTGACACCGGTTCTCGCGGAACGAGGACTGAGTGAATGGGATCACGCCCGGTTCATGTCCGTGCTCGCAGCTTGCATGGCAATTACTCAATTCATCGGTGGGGTTCTGGCCGATTACGTTCCGCCGAAACCTCTCATGATCGCCGGTCACCTTGGACTGGCAGGTGGACTGGTTTTGCTCTACCAATCCGATTCCTCAGCGACTGCACTCCTGGCTGGCGGGTTGCTCGGAACTGGTCAGGGAACATTTTTCGGGATCTCTCACCCACTCTGGGCACGCCGTTTCGGAAGACGTCATCTTGGACAAATCACAGGATTCGCGATGACAACGATGGTCGTTTCGTCGAGCGGAGGCCCGTTCGCGATGGGACTGATTAAGGACTGGCAGGGATCGTTCGACCTCTCCCTGATCTTGTTCGCGGTCATGCCGCTCCCGGTCATCGTCTTCACATTGCTGGCTCGAATGCCTGATCCTCGAGATCAGGACATGAAATTCGACAGTCAGGAGACCTCAGCTGAAGTTGAGTTGTCGAAAGTGTGATTTCTGTCGGAGTTTTCTCCTCGAAATCAGTTCCGGAGAGATCGACGACTGTGCGACGCTTGTGTCGTCTCCCCGGACCGATATGATGCCAACATCGTTGGGTTCTTCCTCAATTGTTCATCATTTCAACCTAGCAGTCCGGCATGTCATATCGACCGAACAACGGTCCCCGTCCGCAAGCGTTTCAGCCTCCACAAGGGGAATTGGCGATCATTGCCGGCTCAGCAAATAAGCAGCTGGCTACGAAAATCGCCAACGAGTTGGGGGTGAGGTTGACTCCCTGCGAAGCACACTATTTCAGTGAAGGGAACGTTTTCGTTCGCGTTCTCGAAAACGTCCGCGGCTGCGATTGTTACGTCATTCAGGGAACTCACCAGCCGGTCAACGACAACTTCATGGAGTTGCTGTTCTGGATCGATGCCCTGAAACGAGCCAGTGCACAGCAGATTACAGCCGTCATCCCCTTCTTCAGCTACGCAAAAGGGGACAAAAAGGACGAACCGCGAGTTTCGATTCGTGCTCGCGTGTGTGCCGATGCACTCGAAGCAGCCGGAGCGGACCGCTGCCTCATGATGGACCTGCACTCCCCGCAGATTCAGGGATTCTTCCGGGTTCCAGTCGATCACCTTTACGCCCGCTACGTCTTGTGTGATCACATCAAGTCGCTGGGAATTGAGAACCTCGTGGTCTGTTCCCCCGACATCGGATTCGCCAAGGGCGCTTCAGCTTACGCAAACTACCTCGGCGTTCCAGTTGTCATCGGGAATAAGACTCGACGCGACCACACGGAACGGGCGGAAGTTCTCGAGTTGATCGGAGACGTTGATGGCCGCAACGTTCTGATCGTCGACGACTTCACCATCTCAGGTGGAACGCTGATGTCGATGGCCGACGTCCTGAAAGATCGGGGTGCGAACGACATTTATGCTGCTGTTTCACACGGTGTGCTTTCGAAGGGAGTTGCACCGCGAATCGCGAAGAGTGGAATCAAGCAGCTGTTCATTACAGACACGATCGAACCTCAAAACGATCCGCTGCCACACAATATTTCCGTCGTGTCCGTCGCGGAACTCTTCGCGGAAGCCATTCAGTCGATCCATGATCGAACGAGTGTCTCGCAGCTGTTCCCTGACGGGGCTATCCCGAACGAATAGGGTTTATCGCAGATCCTGGCTGTTCTGCATTCAGCCGGAGAGTCAACAATTTCTGGAAACCGCAGACTATGAGTGATCGCTTCGAACGAGTTGGTTCAACGTCGGAACTTGGTGACGGAGACCGATTGTCTGTCATCCTCGGAGATGAAATCTCTGCACTCGTGATCAGGATCGGAGACGATTACTACTGCGTCGAAGATGTCTGCACTCACGACGGTCAGCCAATGACCGATGGGGAGATTAGCGGCTGCGAATTGACCTGCCCAAGACACGGAGCAAAGTTCGACATTCGCACAGGAAAAGCTCTCTGCATGCCAGCCACACAACCGGTTGAGACGTTCAAGGTTGAAATTCGCAGCGACGAAATTTTCGTCCAATATCCGAACGACTAGAACATTTTCTGTTTTGTGTGCACAGGAAAGAGCAACTTGTTCTAGAACATCGGTTCGCTGGTTGTCTGCTCTGACCTTTCGACTGTTGCTGAATTTGTCCGCAAAAGACGCAGTAACATCCGATGTGATTGGGATCGCTTGAGTCGGCATGGAAATTCCCGATTTTCATCGGCAACGCACCGCCAATGCGATAACATTCGAAGTAATTCCTGTTCTTCGCTCCCCGAAAGCAAGTGGATGTGCGGATGATTCTGATTCCACTCGCAGGCGGTGCTCCGATCCATCTTGCCAAGGCAGTCATGTTCATTGGTCGGGGAAACGAATGCGACATTGTTCTCAAGACGAGCCGCAAGGTTTCTCGCAAACATTGCTGCATTGCGCAGATTGACGACACCTACCTAATTCGGGATCTCGGCAGCATGAATGGAGTCCGAGTCAATGACGCCAGCGCTCAACCCGAACTTCCCTTGAATCACGGAGACGAAGTCTGGGTCGGAGATGTCGGGTTTCGTTTTCAGGCAGCTGCAAACCAAAAGAAAGAAGCAACAGCTCGAAGAGCACCTTCGCCACCACCGCAGAAGCCGATCATCGCTAAAGGACCGGTGAGCACAGAATTTCCTCAGGCGATTCCTGAAGAGAGCGATGACTTCATCATTGAGCAGACAGGGGCTCATCTGTTTGACAAGCTGCGTGATGCTGAGCAGCAAGACTCTGAGAGCGAGGAAAATCCCTCAAGCTGACGATTGACCCGAATTCACTTTATCGATAGGCAAGGGCGATCTGAACAACAGCTTGCAAGTTTACAGAGAGATCGCCTCGACTGGCATTCAAACTGAATGCCGCCGCTGAGAGTGCAGAGAAATCACGTCGATCGATTAGAAGCCGTGCCGTTCCAACTCACTCAGGTTTTTGCCCCACATTCCGGTCTGACCGTCACCCAAGGCTCGGACAGCCCCGATGCAAACCGCGAGAATCAACGCAAGCATGACCGCGTACTCAACGGACGTCGGCCCACTTTCGTCAGCAAGGAACTTGCGAATCGAACGGATTGAGTTACCAGTGAACACAGGATTCTTCCATTAGAAGTCTACAGATTTGAGACAGCTCGACGCGCTGCTGACCTCGACAATTCAGGGGACTCAATACATTCCGTCATGAAACCTAGCCCCGGGTTTCAGCGAGTCAAACTGTTTCAGCGAATTTGATAAAAAAACCGGTTGCATCACCGAGATGGCTAACGCCGTCTGTCAGTTTGACAGCCTTCGCACGCTTTCGTCCGAACGAGACTGATCAAAAACGATTCCGTAAACATCTGAAAAAATTAAACTTACGCTTCGCATACCTGTTCAAACGAAGGTCAGGCGCAACATTTGCACTTTGATGCTGCCCTCAGAAACATTTTGTGGCTAAATAGGTTGAACATGCCCGTTTTCCGATGGGGAAGTGCATTTGACGCGTTCCGCGACCTGGAACGCGAAGTCGATCGTTGGGTTCGAAGCATGGATATTGCTTTCGAAAACCCGAGGATTGGTCGCCCCTATCCAATGCTCAATCTTTACGACCTCGGTTCAGAATATCTGATTACCGCCGAGCTTTCGGGCTGCACTGCATCCGAGCTTGACCTCACTGTTGCGAACGGCGTGGTTACGATGCGCGGGGTACGGACTCCAGCTGGGGACGTTCCGGAAGATCGATTCCGTCGACGTGAACGACCTGTCGGAAACTGGGAGCGTTCGATTTCAGTTCCGGAACGGATTAACGATGACGATGTGCGGGCGGAATTGAATGATGGCTTGCTGAAGCTCTATCTCCCCAAAACTCCATCAGCTGCCCCGAAACAGATTCCAGTCACCAAAGGTCGGACGGAAATTACGAACGAAAACGCTGCAGAGGGAGAGTCCCGATGAGTGAATCCATCGAACCGAATCGACCGGAACGCGATGACTCCCCCAATCGCGAAGAAGCTGCGCTCTCACAATCCGAAGAGAGTCCACAGCGATGGGTACGGACTCCCCCGATCGACATTTACGAAACCGAAGAAGGTTTAGTGCTGTGTGCTGATCTTCCCGGAGTCTCCGCAGAGAATCTCGATCTCCAAGTCCAGGACAATCGCCTGACCCTTTTCGGCCGAGTCGATATGCCGAACGATCGATTGGAATCACTCGTTCATCAGGAGTATCACCAAGGTGACTTTCTCCGCTCATTCATCCTCAGTGATGACGTGGACCACGAGCGAATCTCAGCGAAGTTGACCGATGGCGTCCTCGAAGTTCGCTTACCGCGTGTCCCGAGGTCTCAGCCTCGAAAAATCTCTATCCAGGCAGATTGAGTTTACTCGGTGCCGCAAACCCAATAATACTCTAGCTGGACTCAGCAGTCGCTTCTTCGATTGACTCGATGGCCGTTCGGCAGAGCTTTCTCACAAGTTCTTCTGGCATTGCTGGCGCAGGCATCAGGACGACCGTGTCTCCCAGCGGACGCAGTATCACACCGCGTTTGCGAGCAGCCAAAGTGACGAGATGGCCGGTTCTTCGAGTTGATGAGTACGCTTCGAGCGGTGTGCGGGAACGAACGAGTTCAATTCCGACCATCGTCCCTTTCTGGCGAATTTCTGCGACATGTGGATGCGAGTCAAGCTTCTGCAATTCTTCGCGAAGAACCTCGGCGACTCGACGCGAATTCTCCAACACGGAGTTCTTCTCGAGCAGATCCAATGACGCTAACGCAGCTGCGCAGCCGAGCGGATTTCCGGTGAAAGTATGCCCGTGAAAGAATGTTCTTCCGGCGGATGGATCCCCCAGAAACGCCGAGAAAATCTCTTCGCTCGCCATCGTCACCGCCACCGGGAGATAGCCTCCGGTTAAGCCTTTGGCGAGACACATAAGATCCGGTTCGACATCTTCCTGTTCGCAGGCAAACATCGTCCCTGTTCGTCCGAAACCGACTGCCACTTCATCGCAGATCAGCAGAATCCCAGCCTTTTGTGTCAGCTCACGAACGTGCTGCAAATAACCAGGGGGATGAACGAGAATTCCGGCTGCCCCTTGAACGAGCGGTTCAATCACGAACGCATTCATCCGTGACCCGTACTCTTCGATGATGTTTCGCACCTGATCAAAGCAGTCTGTAACGTCACGGTCCCGGTTCTCTGAATGGAGAGAAGTGATCGAAGCTGGTGATGGAACACTGACTGTTTGAAACAGCATCTTTCCGTAAACTTGATGGAACAGTTCAATGCTCCCCACACTGACGGAACCGATCGTGTCGCCATGATATGCTCCGCTGACCGTTCCAAACAGGTCTCGCTCCTCTGGCCCGGAGGGTTTTTGCCGATGGTATTGCCACGCAATTTTCAAAGCTGCCTCAACAGCCGTGGAGCCGCTGTCTGAGTAGAAAACTCTCGTCAACGACTTCGGTGCCAGATCGACTAGCCGCTTGGCAAGTTCGATGCTGGGGGAAGAGGACATCCCGAGCAAAGTCGTGTGGGCAATCTTCCCAAGTTGATTCTGAATTGCGAGATTGATCTCCGGGACATTGTGGCCGTGGACATTGCACCATAGCGCAGAAATCCCGTCGAGATAGCGGTTTCCCTCAACGTCGATGAGCTCAAAACCGTCGCCGCTTTCGATGATCGGCGCCCCTTCTGCCTGATACGCCTCCATTGGTGTGAAGGGATGCCATACGTGATCGTTGTCCCATTGCCGAAGTTGATCAGCTGTCGAATTCTGCATTATGACACTTGTTGAATCGCAAAGAAAATCGCTGATAACGAGCACAGAATCCACTTCCTGCGCTAGCTAGCAGGGTGAATGTCGCTCAGCGTGCAGTTGAGTAAGTTCGTCCAATAACTACAACGCTCAGACTTCGGTCGCAGAACATTATTGGTCTTCGAATCCACGGTGCTCGTAAGTGAATGAGAACCGTTTCTGCTCTCATTCCCCTTGCCTAATCTCCTTTGACCGGAAGAGGGCGACCAAGAGTGTCGAGGTTGTGCTCGACTCCATCACCATCCACATCAACGAAAATCGGGTTGGTCAGCGCGGTCGGTTGCACACCGGCCATTCTCGGACCGACGACTGGACCAAGCTGGGTGTTGATGCCACCTGCGACAGCGACGAGATGTGCATCCGAATCGAGCTTTAGGAGGATGTTGAGTGAAACATTCTGGGTGAGCTCGCCGCCCTCCCCTCGGCTCTCAAATGCGGCTGGATGCTCTTCTCGGGTGAAGATGAGATCTTCTCTGGCTCGTCCATTGACGAGTACAAATACTGTGTCGACTTCGTGCCAGTTAGGGCATTGAACATCAATCTTAAGTTGCACCTCACCTGATGGAGCAGCGAGATCCTGTCCGACTCCGGTGGTCTTCTCGTCCGCTGTCGCAGTGAACGAAAGGAATGGACCGTTCGACATCACAACGCGTCCCTCTTCGGAAGCTCGGACTATTTCCATGGGGTCGATTTGGCTCGGATCATCGGTCGAACATTCAATCCAGTTTCGCAGCCACCCTGAACCGTGAAAATTGTAATGTGCGTCTGTATTCACGACTCCGGGAATTCGTTTCCCTTGATTCAATAGCTGGAGCCACTTGAAGATGCGGTTGGACTTCGCTTCTTCGGCTGAAACGTCTTCGGTCTTGCAAAGCAGCAAGGCACGGTCGATCGGATGAATTTCCATCACGTCGATCAGAGAAATGGCGTGAGAATGTCCGTGGTCATGGGTTCCGTCTCCGTCCTTGTCGTAGACGAGCCAACCGACATCGGGATGATTCTGTTGAATCAACTTCTCGCTTCCATTGTCCCATGCTGCCAGTCTTTGAACCTGACGTTCGACATCAGTATCCGTCGTCGGTCCGCCGCCGTCTTGGTGATGAGGATGATGGTGCAATGGAAACACGTTCTGGTGATTGAGAGGCAACGGCTGGCCGGTCAACTCCATGCCGGTCACTGACGAGATGAACTGCTTGATTCCCAAAGCTTCGAAATGTGGTTCGTAAGTTGTGATCCGATTGTGCTCCGTACAAGGGGCGAATTCGATGTGTTCACAAACGAGGTTAAGAACACGCCCCCGTTGGCTGGCAGTATTGTCTCCAGACGGCGAGCTGTGACTGTGGAAATCGCTGCTGATCCAACCAGGAGTCGAAACCGATCGATGAAGTGTGACTTCGTGCTCGGAAACAGATGAACGTTTAATCTCGGTTTCGAACTCTTCGCTTGAAAACTCCGGTCCGTGGCTGACTCGGATGAGATAGCGACCGGATGGAAGCGTTTGTTCGCAGATTCCGTTCGGCGTGTATCGCAGATTTCGCACTGCGAAGTCGGCGGAATCCGGACCGAATTCGGGAGACGGAGTTCCATCGACACCGATGATTTCCACTTTGCACGGAATCATGGTCTGTTCAGAATCAGCCACTTTGAGTTCAAGTTTCCCGGGTTGATATTCCGGCACTTTCAAAATGACTCTGTGTGCGGAATCGGACGAGGATGCAGCGACAGTGAATTCCTGCACTCCCAAGCTCGTTCCGAATTGAGAGATGCGGGCCTCACCAACGCCGATCGCCACCTGTGATGATGCTTCTCCACGTTCGTTAGTTCTTAGACTTCCCGAATGGATTCCAACGTTGCTGAATTCGATTAAAGCATCAACAACAGGTTTCCCGCTTCCGTCCGTGACTGCGAAAGTCGTCTCTTGAAACGTATTCGTCTCACCGGTCTGAAGATTCGCGACGGCGTCGGACAACGTCCTTCCCGCTGCAATTCGGCGGACGATGACTTCGCGGGCATCCGGTCCGATCTGTTTCAGATCGTTGCCATTCGTTGCCAGATATTTGAGCGTTGAGTTCCGAGAATCACTGTTGCATTGAATCCGTATTTCCGCAGTCTCCGGGCTGAACACGTACGCCTGGCCCCAATACTGATCATCGATGAAGTACTGAGAAGTTGTCCCGTTTGGAGACTTCGTCATGCGCTCGCTTCCACCATCAGCACGAATTGTGTCTGACGGAAGAATCGTCAGGGTCTTCTTTCCGGCGTTGCTGTACTGAGTCCGAATCGTCAGCGCTTTATCATCAACTCCCAGTTCGTATGTTGTACGAATCTCAGGACGACTGTCGGTCCCCTGTGCGATGACTGTGACAGTCGCGGAATTTGCTTTGGTCTCCAACTCCGCAGAAATGCTCTTCTCTGGTTGGCCATCGACTCCGAATTCCCAATCGGAATAAAGCGTTCCATTCCCGCCGGGATAGAAGCAGCTCAGCTGATCGCTTTCGGCAAGAGAGCATGTCAGATCGATGAGACAGCCACCGACGGAGCGAACAGTCATGTTCGCATTTCGCGTTGGAACCGGTTTCGCAATCACTGCGACTAGATGCTGGTTTCGCAACACGATGTCTCCGTAAATCGCGTCGACTTCTTTTCCCTCAGGGACGAACTGATCCCAGTTTTTCTCACTGAGGATGGCGACCTCGACCCGGTCGATCTCTGCTTCGTATGAGAATGCCATTCCCACGACGTAGAGGCTTAGAGTGACAATTCCCAGGATGATGAATCGCATCGGCGGAGACCTTGCTGACAGATGACGAGGAGTTCATCGGAGACGATAACCCAGCAGGTACCGAGACTCAATCGTCTGCCTCTCGCCAAGCCGGAATGTTTCGTTCCAACAAATGAGGCTTTACAGAGTCTTTATTGATTCTTATTCGAACTCCAGCCACGATACTCGACACTACAGGCTTCGCGCACCGCAAGTTCCCCGAGTGCAGAGACCTGATTTGCAACTAACTGAAGTCCTCACCAGCTTTGACCACACCTCACGTTTTCTAATCGCTGTTAAGAGTCAATGCCCACCTCGCACCTCACCCTGCTGTCAGTCTTTGCAACGGTTGTCTTGTTCTCAGGTTGTTCTGAACAGAACGCCGCTCCTGAAAAGCATGGGATCCAAATCTCTGCTCCGACACAGCTGCCGGCATTGCTATTGAGTGAGTTGCAAGGCGATGACCCGCATACGATTCGCTGCCCTGTTCAAATCGTCAACAACACCGATTCCACTCAACAGGTCGTACTCGCTGCGACAGGTTGTTCCTGCTACGGAGTTGTCACTGAAGACGGCGAATCACTGGAACGTGGCGAAGTTAAGGAAGTCACGGCGGATCAGGAACTCACCCTCGCAATTCAGGGTCAGTCACCTCAAGAAGAGTCCAGGAAGACGTACACAGCTGACTTTGAAATCACTGCACCGGACGGAACGAAACAACTCGAACGAATCCTGTGTAATCAACAAGTCTATCAAGACTTCAAAGTGATCCCTGCTCTGATTGAATGTGAAACAAGCCCTAGCTCGCCAAAGTCCGAGACTCGAGAACTTGAAGTTACTCGCTATTTCCGAAGCGACTCTCCAGCAACTCCCACTCCGATTGTCGATGGTGTTCCGGATGATGTCAGCGTGAAGTCAATTCATCTCACTGAATCGCCAACGCAAATTGAATCCGGGCTATGGTGTGCGACGTGGGAAGTTGAACTTCTCATTGAACTACAAGAATCAAAAGAATCCGCAGACCGAATTGATACTCTCAACATCTGGCTCCCCTCTTCAACAGATACGGAGTCAACGGAACAACGAACTGATTCTGTCGCGGCACATACGACAATTCGACTCGTCCGCCGATCAAGTCGACCAATCGCCTTTCCGGAGAGAATCCACTTCGGTCAGTTTCCAGCTGGGACGCAAAAAACGCGCAGCCTGTTTCTCGTCTCCAAAGATCAAGTTCCATTCCGAGTCAGCTATGCTCCGCCCGATGAAGATACCTCAATCGAGGTCCAATTCGATGACGAACCGAAGACGTCTCATAAGATAACGATCGCCCTCAACGATGCTCTCAGCGAAGAATTTTCCCGGACTCTCGTCCTCTCCACCAATCTTGAGGAACAGAAGGTCATCGAGATCGAACTGCTTGCCCGAATTCTCCCTGCTGCAGATGATTGACCTTGTTGACCTCACCGACAGCAACTTATTATTCAGCAAGAACTTTCAAGCATATTGACGAGATTCGACACCCCAGTCGGAACGCATTCCCTCACAAAACACAGAGTGTTGCAAGTAAAGGACCTGAAATGACTTCGGGTGAGTTCGGATCAAGTGACATCTCCGATATGAATCGGATTTCTTCACACCTGGGGGTTCTCGATGCTCCGTCGCCAGAATCAGTTCGAGAAGCTGTCTCCAAATCTCGCGACTGGTTGCTTGAACGGCAGCATGATGAGGGATATTGGCTGGGCGAGCTCGAAGGCGACACAATCCTCGAATCGGAATATGTCTTGCTCCTCGTCTGGCTGGGACGTGGAAAAAATCAGCTCGTCCAAGAGTGTGCTGCTCGGATTCTTGAACAACAACGTTCAGAAGGTGGTTGGGCACTCTATCCTGATGGCCCACTTGAAATCAGTTCGTCCGTCAAAGCGTACTGGGTGTTGAAGATTGCGGGCCACGATCCTGCGTCGGAGCCCATGACCCGCGCCGCTGAAGCAATTCGTCAGGCGGGCGGAGCGGAACGAGTCAACAGCTTCACTCGATATTACATGGCGCTGCTCGGCATCATTTCATACAAGCAGGTTCCAGCTGTACCGCCAGAGTTGATGCTCTTGCCAAACTGGTTTCCGATCAACATCTACGAGATGTCTTCCTGGTCTCGCACGATCGTCGTCCCGCTCAGTCTCTTGTGGGCATTCCAACCCAAAACGGAACTGCCAGCCGAACACAAGATCGACGAACTCTTCCTGAATTCACCCGAAGATCTTCCCGTCACGATGCCTCCTTCTGAGCAATTGGACGCGATGAAGAAGAAGTCGTTCTTCCCATGGGACAGCTTCTTTCGCGGTGTCGATCGAACTTGGAAACTCGTTGAACGCTTGCATCTGAATCCATTTCGCAAGCGGGCAGTCGCTGCTGCCCAAAACTGGATTCTCGCACGATTCGAAAAGAGTGACGGCTTGGGAGCGATCTTTCCTCCCATCATCTGGAGCATCATCGGCCTGAGATGTCTCGGCTATTCCGAAGACGCTCCTGAAGTTGTTGCAGCACTTGAAGAACTTGAAAAGCTGACCATTCGCGAGAACGAAACGGTTCGGCTGGAACCGTGCCGATCGCCAGTCTGGGATACATCGATCGCCGTCAATGCTCTCCGAGAAGCGGGAGTGCCTGCTGATTCGCCCAAGATTCGAAAAGCGGTCGAGTGGTTGCTTTCGAAAGAAGTTCGATCGAAAGGTGATTGGTCTGTTGCTCACCCGAATGTCGAACCAGGCGGCTGGTACTTCGAATTCAACAATGAGTTTTATCCCGACATCGACGACACCATCATGGTGACAATGGCGTTGTCGCGATGCCTTCCGGGCGGTCCCTCGACCAACTGGATCGGCAAGCTGATGAAACAGAAGCAAGGTCAGTCGCTGAACGAAAAAGACCTTGCCTTGTCATTGAGCGGCACGACATCGTCCGTCGAAGAAGTAATGGCAGCACTGGAAGAAACACAGCCCATCGTGGATGCGATGAAGCGAGGAGTCCGTTGGGTTTCCGCGATGCAGTGTCGAAACGGTGGCTGGGCAGCCTTCGACGCTGACAACGACCGCGAAATTCTGACGCGAGTCCCCTTCGCCGATCATAACGCAATGATTGATCCTCCCACCGCTGACATCACAGCCCGGGTTCTGGAGATGTTCGGTCGCCTTGGTTTGACCGACGACGATCCAGCATTTCAACAAGCTTTGAAATTCGTCTGGGACGACCAGGAACCTGACCACGCATGGTACGGACGCTGGGGCGTCAACTACTTGTACGGAACATGGCAAGTGCTGGTTGGACTGACTGAGTTTGGAATCCCGGCCAGCGACGAACGTCTTCAAAATGCCGTCGGATGGTTAAAGTCAGTCCAACAGGAAGATGGCGGTTGGGGAGAAACCCCGCTCACCTATGATCGCCCCGAGTTGAGAGGAACTGGTCCAACCACCGCGTCGCAAACAGCATGGGCCCTCATGGGACTGATCGCTGGCGGAGCGAGAGAATCCGAAGCAGTCTCTCGCGGCATCGAGTATCTCATCCGAACACAAACCAGCGACGGAACCTGGGACGAACCGTGGTACACGGGAACAGGTTTTCCTCGCGTGTTTTACCTCAGATACCACCTGTATCGGCATTATTTCCCACTCATGGCACTGGCTCGTTACGCTGAGCAAACGAGCTAATCAGTTAATACAGAACTCCGTATTCCCCAACACAAAAACCATTGAAATTTCCGCAGGTAGCGATCAACGCAAGCAAACTCACTCCATAACCCTGCAAACGACTTTCGTCTCAGGGAAACCCCGAAGAAGAGTAATTGCCTCGATCGCTGGCCTATGTCACTTTGAATTCATCAATGATCTGACCACAAGCTATCAAAGTTGAAGCGTGGGATCTGCAATTCGCCAACACGATCAGCACCCGTTTCTCGTCATTTCCGAGAACCGTCTTGGCGTCGCTGCGATTAAGCGTCTGGGGCCTCATACTCGGCGTCGCAACATCCAACTCGTCACGCTTTTCGGAGAACCGGGGACAGGCAAATCGCGCTTGGCCCGAGAACTCATCCGCAGCTGGGATACGAAACGAGCCGACGGAAAAACAATCTTCGTGACAGCTTCGCAGTATGCGGCCGAATTGGCGGAAGCTTCAACAGATGACGCCATCCGACAGTTTCAGCGGCGCTATCGTCATGAAGTCAAACTTTTCGTGTGCGAAGACATTCAGTCGCTGGCAGGTCGTCCCGAATCGCAGCGTCAGTTGACCGCCGCAATCGATCAGGTGATTTCTGAAGGAGCGTGTGTGCTGTTCACGTCCACGCTGCGACCATCGCAAATTCCGCGATTCTCTCGCCGCCTCGCGGACCGCATGCGTGGAGGACTGTCCGTCACACTCAAGCTTCCTAAAGAATCGAGCCGCGTCAAACTGATTCAGCACTTCTTGAAGTCTGAGTCCATCACTCTCTCCAGCGAGCAGATTTCCCTGATCGCGAAGAAGTACGAAGTCTCCGCGAGAGAGATTTTGAGTTTACTCGAACACATCAAAGCCCTTCATCGACTCAAGAGGCCGACCGATGACTGGCTCGCTGAAATTGACAAACTCGCCGAACACTCCGAGGTCGAGCTAAAACAAATCTCTGCAATTGTCGCCAAGCAATTCGAAACAACGGTGGCAGACCTTAAGAGTCCCAAGCGATCGCAAAGTATCAAGACTGCACGACAGGTCGCGATGTTTCTGGCGCGAGAACATACCGAGTTAACCCTCAAAGAAATCGGGCAATATTTCGGACGCGGCAATCACAGCACCGTCATCCATGCTTGCCGAAAAGTCTCGGAACTCATCGGCACAGATCCCGTACTCGCGCACCAGGTCGAGACAGCCAATCGGGCAATTATCTGAGAGTTCTTTTTTCTCTACAGCAGATGAGTCGACTTCGCTGAGTTCTTCTCCCGAACTTATCAACTTGTGTTTCGGATGTGCTACGTCTCAACGTTTCAGAATCTGATCAAACTGTCACTCCCCCGAAACACTCCGGCAATTCTCGCCGACGCTTGTTGCCCCGAATCGATCCAAACGTCAAGAAATTGAATTCCAACGTCACCCCGATAACCGATACAATCGTTACAGATTGACATTCGGTCTCGCAGTGGAAATTGCACTCGCTTGTGCAATTTCTTGATCTGTCGCACCAGCATATGGCAGCGACGTTTTCGCGAGTTCGAGGATTTGGTTCGAAAACGCTCAACGGGTGCTGACACCTTTCCTGATTGATGTTTGTACTGCCTAGATCTCCACGGCCAGATGCACAAGGCGTCAGGGGAGGAATGTTTCGGCATGTTGTCGAATCGTTTCTACTCCTCGGTCTGACCGTCGTGATTTTCAGGTGCTTCGCCGTCGAGGGATATCTGATCTCAACCGGTTCAATGGCTCCCACGCTGCTCGGCTTCCATCGCCGCATCGTGTGTGAAAATTGCCATCACAGCTTCGTTCGCGGAGCTGCCTTTGACGGTGACGACCATGCTGGTGAACACAACTCAACAGGCACATCTTCCGCGAAGGCTGCTGCGGATCTTTCGGGGCTTCCGAACGAATCACATTTGATGGAATGCACTCACTGCGGAAGTCCGATTTCGAAATGGAATGACGTTCCACGGACTGAGGGAGATCAACTTCTCGTCGACAAGTTAGCCTTTGAGTTTCGTGATCCTCGCAGATGGGAAGTGATTGTCTTTCACAATCAGGATGTGCCAGATCAGCCTTTCGTGAAACGAGTCGTCGGCCTTCCCAATGAAACTCTTGAAATCCGTGACGGAGACATTTGGGTCAACGGCGAAATCATCCGCAAACCTATCGCAAACCAGTTAGCGATGAGAGTTCCCGTCCACGAATACTCTCGCGAAACCATGACTTCAGACCCGGATCTTCTTCCAAGGTGGGTTTCGGCAGATGGATCACGGAATTGGACCTTTCACACACACACAATCAACTATTCGCAATCGCCGAATTCGAACCAATTTGAAGACATTGAGTGGATCAAATATCAGCACAGTGAGACACAACCCGTCTCGACAGTTCACGAAGTTCCGCTCTCTGATTGGCCTCGCGGTTTGTCTCAACACCATGATGGTTCATTGAAATTTGAACGAGGCATTTTGAGCTGTGATGGAATTTTCTCAGCTTTCGAACGTGATCGCTGGAAGACTCGAACTGACGATCAAGCGTTCCATTCAGCACTCGATGCACTCTTCGAAAAGTCACATCTCTCGCCCATCATCGATCGGTGCGAATACAACCGGCAGACGCGCCAGCAGTATTATTTCCCTCACGATTTCATGATCTCAGCGACACTCAAAGACCTGCGAGGGTCCGGAGAACTGCTGTTTGAGCTGACCGATGGAGTGGATGAGTTTCAGCTTTGCATTTCCCCCGACACACATCTCATCACGCTTTCTGATCTAAGGAACGGAACCGATTACTGGGCTGCCTCGATCGATCCGGAAGAGTTTGCGAGCCCGATGCAGATCGATTTCTCGCTGTTCGATCAACAGGTCATCGTTGCCGTGAATAAACAGCCCTTCGGCAACCCGGTTCTTTTCGAGGCCTCGGAGAATCGCCCGCCGGTCACCAGTCCTGTTCGAATTGGTGCGAGAGGGATCGATGTCGAAATTGCTTCGCTCAATCTGTACCGAGATGTCTATTACACGCCTCGAAAGGATCAAAGCGATCCAAAGTTTGAGATTCCCTCGCGGCATTTTCTGGTGCTGGGAGACAACAGCCCCGTTTCACTCGACAGCCGTGCCTGGACTCATCCGACCATTCCAAGGGAGGCGTTGATCGGCAAACCATTGTTTGTTCACCTGCCGACCCAGCAGAAAGAAGTTTCCTGGAACGGAAAGAAATCTCACATTCGAATTCCCGACTTCTCTCGGGTCCGCCCAGTTCGCTAGGAATTAACATGATCGCCCAGCTGTCGCTGCGATCGATTCTGTGTGAACCGGCGAAAATCATTCGAGAGGCCAAATTTGAACAAATTTCGCCCAGATCACTCGCCGTAAGACGAACTCAAGAAGAAATTGAGCTGAGACAAATCTTCCGGATTCTTTGAACTAAATCGCCACGGGTGCACGTCAGCGGCAACTGTGATACTTTCCAAACACAACAGCCGTTTGAGGCGTAAAATGGCTACAGTTGCGGTTGCCGCGAAGTGGCAGTCAGCGAGCGAATAAACCCGATTCCAATACGGCGCGACTTCAATGGTCAAGTTCCTGCGAGAATATTTTCACCGTGGTCAAGGCAAGCAAACCGAGACCACAGCTGCCGAGAAACCGAAGCGGAAAGAAAGCACTCGGGATACAGTCGAGTCCATCCTCTTCGCATTCATCCTGGCCTTCATGTTCCGTACGTTTGAGGCGGAAGCATTCGTCATTCCGACCGGTTCGATGGCGCCGACCCTTTACGGTCGCCACAAAGAAACGACCTGCACGCAGTGTGACTATCACATCACCGTCGGAGCGAGTGATGAAGTCGTTCGTGAATCGGGATTGCTCGAGCAAAACTCTCGTCTCTCGTCGGCTATCTGCCCGAACTGTGGCTACAACAACGAACAAATTCGCAACGAACTCGCTTTCAACGGGGACAGAATTCTCGTCAACAAATATCCGTACGAATTCGGAGACCCGGATCGCTGGGATGTTTTCGTCTTCAAAAATCCTCAAGAGCCTGAAACAAATTACATCAAGCGGCTGGCTGGGCTTCCGAATGAGTTGATTCGAATTCGTGGCGGCAACGTTTATCGCATTAATGAAGATGGGCCGGAAATTCTGCGGAAGTCTCCTGACAAACAGCGCGCGCTTCAAATTCCGGTCTATGACGACAATTTCGCCCCGGTCGCAATTCTCGAAGCTGGCTGGCCGGAGCGGTGGGCTTCCGTGCGAGAAGGAGAAGTCGGCCAAATTGCAAACTTTGTCGAGTCAGACGAAGGATGGCAGGCGAACCGAGAGAATCGTGAATACACAATTGCTTCCGACAATGATTCGCTGGAGTGGCTCCGGTACCGTCACTTCATGCCGCATCCGGAAGATTGGGTTGCTTACAACAACTCAAGAGAACTCGACCCGCGTGCCCGCCTGATTTCCGACTTCTGCGGATACAATGCCTACACAGGAGAAGGGCGACGTTTTGACTCTCAATCGGCGAACGAAGTCGATCTCGGGAGATACTGGGTCCGCGATCTGACCATTAACTTCGATCTCGAATTGAATTCTGTCACACCTGAGAGTCAGGTCATTTTCGAAATCTGTGAAGGGACATCCTGGTATCGCTGCGAAATCAACCCCGAAACAGGAGAAGCAGTTCTCTCGGAAATCAACTCGATGCTCAACGAACGTCGTGAAGAACTCGCGACAGGTCAAACATCGATTTCCGGTCCGGGCTCGTATGCGATCACCTTCTGCAACGTGGACGACCGACTTTGCCTGTGGGTGAACAACTCACTCGTTGATTTTGGAGATGGTGCTAATCTCGCAGTCGCTGGTGCGACGGAAATTCCCTTCCCGACAGACCGTGATCTCGCACCGATTGGAATCGCAGCTTCTGGCGTGGACGCAACAGTTTCAAACCTGCTTCTCGAACGAGATATTTACTATCGCGCTGACTTCGGGATCAACGATGACCGCTACTATCGGAATTCTGGATTCGAACGCCAGCTCGCGAGTTTGAGTGACAATCCGGAAGCCTGGAGCGATTTGTATCTCGAAAAAGCGGACGAATACGATCAGCTTGAGATTCAGATCGGTCCGGATGCTTATCTGGCCCTCGGAGATAACAGCCCGCGAAGTCTCGACAGCCGCCTTTGGGGTCCGGGACAGCAGACAGTTCCCCGCAAATTCCTGGTCGGAAAAGCATTCTACATTTACTGGCCGCACGGAGTTCCGTTCTTGAATGACGGAAAAGGTATCACCGTGAGGTCACACTACCGATTGAGCAAAGCTGGCAAAGAGAAAGTCAAAGACTATCCGCGCTATGCCGTCCCGTTCTATCCACAGTTCTGGCGAATGAATCGCATCCGCTGATCGAAAGGTCGAGCTTCCGTGGATGCACAAATGAGTTGGTGCGAATCGTGATGTTGTATTCGAACACCTTCAAATTCGCTTTGAACTCACTCGAACGAACAATCTCAGAGTTCTATTGATTGATGTCGCACTAGCGAGTCCATCGGCGAGAGTAGCTTGCTCTAATGATTCAGCAAGAACTCGCTGCTGTTGAGAAGGACCCAGAAGATATCAGCGAGAGCGACATCTACTTCAGTAAGATCATTGGCAGAGTCGTCCGAACGAGTCGCATAGTCGATCATGGTGCTGAGTTCGTCATCGCTGGGCTTTCGACTCAGCGTCGACAAGTACAACGCTTCAATTTTTTCTGGAAGCGTTAAGAATGGAGCGTCCACGACTGCTGCTAATGTGCGACTGTCGGCCAAATCTGTTGCGTCCCCGACGAAGTCTCCATTCATGAGCGAGAGTGCCTGCAAAATTGTGGTCGTTCGGTCGGGAGCGGATTCGTTCTGGGCTCCAAATGTTGCAATGAACTCCTGACGAGCAGCGTCGTTGTTGAAATTGAGCGGCTGCTCAGGATCGAACGGCTGACGATATCCCGTCGCAACAGCGAGGCTGTCGAAGATTTGTTCGGCTGTCATTCCTCGAACTGGCATTCGGGCGAGAAGTGATCGACGCTCGCCAGTTGATTCACCCGCCACGCTCGATCGTTGATAAGTTCGACTCCGAGTGATGGCGCGAATGAGAAGTTTGAAATCGTAATCGCCCTCGCGAAAAGCGGTCGCCAACTCCTCAAGCAGTTCTGGATGCGAAGCTGGATTGTGAGCGCTAAAGTCATCCATCGGTTCGACTAACCCGAGGCCGAAGTGGTACGACCAGATTCGATTGGCGGCTGCCTTGGCAAAGAATGGGTTCTCAGAGGAGACGATCCAGTCCGCGAGAGCTTTTCGAGTTCGTTCCTCAGGTACGCTGACCGGGGAAGACTGGTCGAGAAAAGTTGCGACGACAGTTCGGTCCGTTTCCGGAATGAGGATTGTCCCCTGCTCTCGATCGACCATCGTCACAGCATCGACTTCCTGACCAATTGGAGCGACCTGAGGGAGATCGCTGAAGAATGCAGCGTGTTGCCAGAATTGGTCCTGCTTCCAGTCGTCGAACGGGTGATCATGACACTGCGCACAATCAATTCGAACTCCCAGAAAGAGCCGGGCCGATGCAGCTGCCACGCGTTCCGGTTTTGATTCTTTGGCGATATAAAACGCGGCGGGAGTCGCTGCGTCAGGCTGATTGAATGCCGAGACGGTTTCGGTGTCGACGGGCAGAGTGAGAATCTCGTCCACAATCTCCGCGAAGTTTCGATTCTCAGCGATTCGTGATCGAAGCCACGATTCGAATCCGGGGAGCGCTATACGAATTGTGGGATCAGCGTCCGCTTCAGGGATCATCGCGGCTCGCCACAAATTCGTGTGATGAATGATGTAGGAAGGACGTTCGAGCATTGCGTCGACAAGCTTGCTTCGCTTGTCGGGATCGGAATCAGCAAGGAAGTCACGCACCTCGGAAGCATGAGGAATCTTTCCGGTGACATCCAAAGAGACGCGTCGCAGAAACTCAGCATCATCCGCGAGCGGAGCTGGGGTGATGCCTTCGACTTGCAATCGCTCTTCAACTCGAAGATCGATCAACTCCGCCAGCTGATCGGGGTCCGGAGTCTCAGCGAACGCAATTATCGGCCCGGAGAGAAACACCACCACACAGGCGAATGTCACTGCCTTAAGTGCGATATCGAAGCTGAATCCGTCAACTGAGCGATGAAACCGAGAACTGTCACTCATGTTTACGTTCCTCATTCAGAATGTCCGCAACTTCGAGAAGACTCCGCTGACGCTCGTCGAGCAATGTCGTCCCGCTTTGATCGAGCAATTGGTCAACCGACCACCACTCGACATGACTCTTTTGATCCAGCTCGTTCCGTCCGCGTTTTCCGTAGAGCTCGACAAGGAAGAATTCAAAGACATTAAAACGCTCTTCCTTCTCACCGGAACACGTTTCTCTTTCAAAAACGGGTGTCTCCAGATGCAAGCGCGGCACACTGGAGACGATGTAATCCTTGCTTCGTCGCAATCCGAGTTCCCATGCAATCTCTCGGTCGATGGATTCTCGAAGCGATTCTTTTTGAAGCCGCTCTGCTTCAATGAGTCGTGAGGTCGACTCTTTCTCATCGGACAATACGAGCCACCTAGGGCGATCATCGAACCAGCGTCGAATCAGAGCCAGGGCAATTTGGTTCCAGGCTGTCGGTCGTGATTTCGTCATCTTCCACCAACTGAATGAGTCATGATTCGCTTTCATTCTACCGGACAACGTTCACGACGTCGATTTTCGTTCGTCCGAGCAGATGAATGATCATGAAGAACTCACCCGCAGCTGATGTCCCCTGTCCCGAGAGACTCGATGTTTTCATCGCGAGATGACCGGGTCCAACAAAGTAGTCTGAGTCGAGTGCATCGAGACCGATCCACTTTCCGTTCACCCAGGCTTCGGTCCATAAATGACCAACGAAGGCCTGTAAGCGACTCGAATAGACAAATCCCACGACCACGCGCGACGGAATTCCACGCGCTCTTAGCAAAGCAGCGAGCAACACGCTGTGCTCGGTACAATCACCCGAACGAGATTGGGCTGTTTCCAATGCTGATCCGAGTGATGTCGAGAAGTTCTTTTCTGTCACGTAGTCATCGACGAATTTCGTCAATCGAAGCGCCACATCGAGCGGATCGACGGCGCTTCCGGCACCTTGTTCAGCGAGCTGTTGAATCATTGGGTGATCCGATTCCACAACCGGCGATGCTTCCAAACATTCAGGTTCTGGCGGATTGGATGTAATTGCTTCCCCTGTTGTGGAGAGCTCAACGATCGCAGCATCTTCACTGGGGCTGAGACGGGCATGTTGCTCAGAAAAGAGTTCGCCGGCATTCGCTCCTGAGACTTCAATACGATAAGTCACCGACTGAGCGGAATGCAGATTGTCTTCGACGGAGACCGGAATCATCGAGTCCTTCGCAAAATCGAAGGCGACCTTTCCGACCGGGGACAGAGCTTCCTGCTCGTCGGATTTCTTCATAACGATCTTCATAATGGGGGTTTCCGACTTGAGAAACTCCCAGTTCGCATTGCAGGTGATGATTGTGTCGACGGCGGGCGACTCGTCGATCAGGGTTTGAAAGCGGATTTGATGGAGGTCGTGTGCGGTTTTTTTCGAGAGCAATTCCGCAGTCATCGTCACTGCTTGCCCCACTGCTGGTTCAAACACCTTAAAGCGATGAACAATTCCCGGGGTGATTCTCCCTTCGCGAACAAAACGCTCGGGCCAAACAGAAGATTTGATCCCGTCGAATTCGGCGTATTCTTTTGTCGTCGTTTCGTCCGCCACACGGGACGTCACCTTGAGAGTGCCAGCTTGCACATCTCCAGTCGCCACAGATTCGCTGTTTGGTGGATTTTTCAGAGTGGAAACGAACGAAATCAGATCTCCTTCGACCGTTTCGACGACATGGGTCGATTGCTGAATCGATAGCTGTTGACCGAAGCGCAGGAACGTCATGACCGTTAGAAGGTCGGAGACAATTACCGTTTCGCCAGCCTGCTGTCCTCGGGTTGTCAGCGAGTGCGCGTAGCCAATCCGTACTCCATGACTCCAGACCGTCTGCCAGCTCTCATCAATCACCTCGGCTGGCCGTAAATCTTCCGCGTGCAGGGAATGAATCGACGAACCGAGACACACCCCCAGCAGGAGGATGGTCCTGATGAAGTGACTTCCTGGCCAGATACTTTTGGTTTGCATGAAACCATCCACTTTCAAGGCTCCTGCTTTGTTACGAGCAGTCTGCTGGAGATGCTGGAGGAGATTGCGGAATACCGTTCGAAATCCGCGAGATTTTCGGACGGGCGAAGTGATTTCGCGTTCGATTTGACAAAGAAGTCGAATTGAAGCGATGAGCATTGTCAGCCCCGGAACTCGCACTCGCAACCCCTATCCCGGAATGTTAGACTTCTGGCCTGCAACCGAGAACATTTACACAGCGCAACCCGCTTCAACAATGGCGACTTCCGGAAAGTTCCGATGAAAGGAATCAGGGATCAATGACGAAAGAAGTTCTTTCGTTGGCAATCATCGGATATTCGGAAGACAACGATCGGCAGCTGATCGAACTGATCAAGACTGCCCCTCGGTTGATACTGAAAGCTATTCACGCAGACTCTTTCGAGACAGCACGTGAGGCAGCCAAACAGCACGGCGTGACTTACTGCGGAAGCATCTGCCGCCTCATTGATTCCCCCAATATCGATGGCCTGATCGTCAGTTCGGATCGATGGATCAGCTTGCCGACCTGGAATCCGATCAGCAGCAGTGAGAAGCCTGTTCTGCTGAGATCAACGGCATTGGGTGACCCGTCTCGCGTCGAACAACTTTTCAACTCGACGAAAAGCCTCTCTTCGCTGATTCTTCCCGAACTCTTTCACCGCTGGACACCCTCCACGCTTCGACTTCGAGAACTGCTGGCAACGCGGCTGGGCCCCCTGCGTTCTCTCAAAGTCGTCTGCCATCAGGACGAAGATCGTGCTTTGCAGATCGCCAAGCTCGACTGGTGTTTGGTGATGACTCAGGATGCTCCTCTGACAATCGTCCCGAACGAGGACCAGAATTCGGTTTCAATTCGAGTGGGTGGATCACGAGATGTGACAGCTGAAGTCGAATTTCAGAAAGAGAGCGACGACACACACGCAAACGTTGAATGTTCGGTCACGTGCAAAGGAGGAATTGCGAGCCTCTTCGGGGCTGACACTCTCGCCTGGGAGTGCGGAGGCCCTCAATACGAAGAATCACTCGAACACGAGCGCAGTTCGCTGAAAGTTTGCCTCGACCTATTTGGACGCCGCATCGCTGGCGGAATCGTCCCCATCCCTGATTTGCGGGATGCTGTTCGCGCTCATCGACTCGCCGATCACATCACGACTTGCCTGGACACTCAGAAAACGATTGAGTGTTCAGGTCCGCTGTTCGAGATTCAGAACGCGACTTGATCGTTCTGAGTGATCAGGAAATTCGTCGAATCCGCTTATTGACCATCGACAACAGTGAACTCAACACTCGATTGATCCGGTCGTCGAAGCTCCAGTCGAACCACTCCCGACACCGTCGCAGAAGTATCAATTCTCAAGGTGATCGGTGTCACCCCTTCTTCCGCTTGCCAAGTGAATTCTGTTTCAGCGGGCATCAACTGCGTCCCTGCCCAGACAGTCACACCCTCGCTGGCGTTCAGTTCACCAGTGATCGGTCCACTCATTGAGATCTCAACTTCTCCCTGAACGTAAATGACGTTTTCGTTCGCTGACTTCGTCAGTTCGTCGAGTGGAAGATCGCCATTTATCCGACTGTAAACGCTGGTCCAGGAGTCGGCGTTGAGAACGAGATCCTCGAACGCCGATAGTGTCGGAACTTCGTTGATCAATTGGTCAGGGACATTTTTCAACAGCTTCCAGAGCTGAATGCGAGGCGAGGAACGAACGGCGAAGTCGCCCGGCTTGCCGAGCTCGGAGAGAAATTTGACAAGGTCGATCAACTCAGCGTGAGTCATAAACTTCACCAGCCCTTTGGGCATGAGCGACTTTCCCTCGATCTCTTCTTCAATTTCGTCAACAGGAATCGCATCGACCTGGCCGGTTGCTTGCTTCAGGAACAATGTGGTCGAGGTCCGATTGTCGACTAGTCCCTGATGAATCTTGCCGGAAACGGTGACGACAACTTTGGTGGTGTATGCCTCTTTAATCGACTGATCTGGATCAAGCACAGACATCAGAAGGTATTCGACCGGAGAACTCGATCCCACAGCGCTCAGATCCGGACCAATCTGCCCGCCCGCCTGATTCACCGCATGGCATTTCATGCAGCTGAGATCATCGCGACGAAAAACCGCTTCGCCCCGGTGCGGATCACCATTTTGTTCAATGACCCGAACGAGTTCTGACAGTTCTTCTGGAGTCGGGAGAGCCGGTTCGTCGGCGATGCCACTGATCTTAGAAAGGACGTCGCTAAGCTGCGGGTCCGTTCGTCCCACCGAATACAAATGTCGCAGAGCCAATTTGGCGACATCCTGGCTGGGAGGAGATTGCTGGAGAATCGATGCGAGAACTTCGGCTCCTCCATCGCGCTCAAGGAATCCATCGAGAATCTCTCCCAAATCGAGAGAACCATCCGTCTTTTGAAGTGCTTCCCCAGCCAGACGTCCAGCATCCGGAAGAGAGATCCCAGCGAGTGCTCGAATGGCCATGCTTCGAATTTCGAAAGAGTATTTTTCACCTGCAAGGTCGATCAGAAAGTCCTGCGACTTGTCTGGAGAGATCTGAGCCATCGCTTGGATACGTAATCTCTTCTGCTCAAGTGATAACTGTGAAGAGTCGATTTGCTCCGCGAAGATTGGAAAGGCAGCCTCCACTCGCCAATGCCCGCAAAGCTCAACTCCTAATCGTGAGATGAGTGAGTTGGCAGATGAAACCAAGTCGATCGTTTCGGAGAGGTCTCCGTTAGGGCGAAGGCTACGAGTCGTGGCAGCTTCCAGCAAACCCGAAAGTGCCTGCGTACGCAATTCGAGCGGCCATCCATCCTCTTGAAGTGCGGATTCAAAAATGAAGCGAAGATCGTGAGCGTTTCCTCGTTCACAAATCAGTTTGACGATTGTGGACTGCCTCGATTCCGGGACTCGACCGCTCTTGAGAAGCGACATCAACGGTCCCGCAGCACTCGGCGGATCGGCCGCAATTCCAAGTGAACCGCACAGGATCGCTCCAATTGCAACAAGTAAAACTCGCTGACGAATTGACAGAATCATTGCAAAAATACTCCCGTCAGCGGGCAACAGATCACTTCGCCAACAACAAGCCACAGCGAATACAGACTCCTCGTGAGTGTATTGAAGCAGACATCACGTGTCATATGGACAAATGCACTTATTGAGCCGATTGCGAGGGTCGATTTCGGTCCGAACTTTCCAACCGATCACTCTCGTCCGATTAGGGAATGGGTGAGCATTTGGAAAAGAGTTCTTCGATTCAGAGTTTCGAGCACTGATCCGAATGAACACGCGATCGGCAAAAATGTGCACTTCAGTCAAAGTTCAGACGATTCAACAAGAGTGCCGATTTCTTCGCACACTCAAAGACGACCAGAACACCAACCGTCAATTCCCGATGCAGAGGACGCGACGAATGCAGTCAGCGCCATCACAACAGACTTTTCGAAGTAAGAACTTGCTCGCGATCAGCGTCGCCTGCCTGGCAGTAGCAGCGGCACACATTCAGTCTGATCCAGTGGCCATTGGTGGGAGTCCGAATGAAGGCAAACGGACAAGCGGTCCACCCGTGTTGAACCTTCCTCCGAGTCCTTCGTTGCCCGAACGAATCGAAGAGGAGAGCGACTCTGCGTCTTCGGACACAGCTCAGCAGGTCGTCCGAAAAGAAGACCCAAGCGTGTTGAGAGGCATTTGGGCTCTCAAGGTGACTTCTGCAATTCTGAAGAAGGGTATCGAGTCGTTCGAGACTGTTCCCGACTACACTGCCTCGTTCTACAAACAAGAGCGGATGAACGGCGTGCTGGGTGATGGTCAAACCATCGAACTCAAAATGAAGCACGAGCCATTCAGTGTCTACATGAAGTGGGAAAGTGGAGACTCTCGCGGCCAGCAGTTGATCTATGTCGATGGTCAGAACGAGGACAAGCTTCTCGTTCAACCGGGAGGAATTAAAGGCCGTCTGACTGGTGTGATGAAACTCGATCCGACCGGAACGATGGCGATGTCACAATCGCGTCACCCGGTCACAAAGGCGGGCCTCATCGGCCTGGCCCATTCGATCCTCGAATACCAGGAGAAAGATGTTGAACGAGCGAGTGGATTTGTCTGTGAGCTTCGAGACGATCAGCAATTCGAAGAACGTCCCTGCTACCTTTACATCTGTGAATATGATTCTCCGGAAGTGAACCCGCTCTACCGCAAGTCAGTCATCTACGTCGACAAAGAACTCTCGATGCCGGTTTGCGTCAAGAACTTCACTTGGGGGAAAGACGTGAACCCGGAGACAATCGACGAAGAAACGCTTCTCGAATTCTACGCTTACACCGATTTGCAGATTCAACAGAAGCTGGGAGTTGCGGATTTCGACGCGACCAACCGCTCATACCGCATGCGAGTTCGATAACCACTTCGAGACTCAGGCATCGATTCACAACAAAAAAACAGCCCGCACATTTTCAGTGCGGGCTGTTTTTTATTCATTTCTTCGTCACGTCAATTCCAACCTGGACTGCCCAACACAGGTCAAGAATTTGGTGACATTAGTGTGCCCAAGCTGCTGGCTTAGTATTTTGGTCCCTCTGGAATTGGAGGTACGCAAGCCAACGAGCACTGGTTGTTGTCGCATTCGTCGGCTGTATCGACGAACGCTGAACCTGCTGTAAATGCAGCAACTCCGCCCCGTCCGCCTTTCTGCTTAACGAACCCAGAGAAGAGATAGCTTTGGTTCAGAGATCCAATCGCGTCCGAAACATCATTGAGTTCCTGGACGACCGCGTGTTGGACTTCGCTCATTCCAACAATCAAGCCAATGACGAGGATCGTCGCCACAAGCACAAGTTCCGCTGAGACGACGAATCCCGCCTCATCACGAAGTAACGCATTCCACATTGTCGTGTTCCCGATAGAAGTGAGTAAAGGACAGTTTGCGAGAATGAATATTCTCGTCGGGCCACTTACGGGGCTGATCCACCCATAAGCCAGCACAAGGACGCATCGCTTGTACAACTCAAGCGACCGATCACAGAATTGCTCACCGCCGGAACGAGAGATGAACACTCACACTGCGGAGACGAATTCCGATGTCGTTCCGAGACTCAAATGCAGAAGCAATGCCGAACCCATGCCAATTGAGAGTGGGAACATCACCACCTCCTCGATGGAGCAGAACCCTGAACGTAATCGCTGACCCACTCTGCATTTATGCCGACACAGGAGTCACCCACCCTGGTGGATCACTCAGACTGATGAATGAGTTCTCGAACTTCCGACGTCAAGCAACTGAAACATGCGCTTGTGACTTTGATAAGGGTTTCGAAACACTCTCGACTGTCAGCTATTCAATAATGTCGATGCTGACGAAGTGCGCGCGGTCAATGGAGCGAATTGACGGAAGCGGCTAAATTCCGGTAAGAGAAAGCCGTCGAGAGCAATTTAGATTTGGTTTGATTCTCTCGCACGAGCGAACAGAGCCTTTTACTTGCTGAAACATCACAAGTGAGTGCACTGGAATGAGCAACTTTCTCTAAAACACATGAACATATCGGCCGTTTTGTGCCTCTCTTCGACATTGAGCCTGGGTTTCCAGGAATGACACAACAAGACAACTCAGGAGTTACGGAATGAGTGAACGATGGATCGCAGATCGCATGCACAAGATCGACGCATCCGGAATTCGGAAGGTGTTCGACCTCGCCGCCAACATGCAGAATCCGGTGAATCTCAGCATCGGCCAACCCCACTTCGATACTCCGCAACCGATCAAAGATGCTCTCAAACGTGCTGTCGACGAGGGGCGGAATGCTTACAGCCAGACGCAAGGAATTCAGCCGCTCTTGAAGTTGGTTCAAGGACGGGTTGACGCAGAATACAAGCACGAAGACCGTCAGGCATTCATCACCAGCGGGACCAGCGGAGCCCTCATGCTCGCGCTGTCGACCCTCGTCAATCCAGGTGATGAAGTGATCGCGTTCGATCCCTGGTTCGTGATGTACAAGCATCTCACCACGCTGGCGGGAGGCACGATTCGTCAGATCAGCACTTACCCCGACTTCCGGATTCCAATTGAGCAGGTCAAATCAGCAATCAACGATCGCACGAAAGTGATCTTGTTCAACAGCCCGTCCAATCCGACCGGGCACGTCAGCGATCGCGAGGAAGTTCGCCAACTGGCTGAACTCGCTCAAGAACATGACATCGCTTTGATCAGCGACGAAATCTACCGGGAATTCTGCTACGACACACCGTTTGTCAGCCCCGCAGAGTTCAACAAACAGACAATCGTTATTGATGGATTCAGCAAGTCCCACTCGATGACCGGTTGGCGAGTCGGATGGTGCCACGGCCCCCGGCATGTCATCCAGCAAATGATGAAGCTGCAGCAGTTCACGTTTGTTTGCGCTCCGCATCCTATGCAATGGGCTGCGGTCGATGCCTGGAACCTCGACATTTCATCAGCAGTCGCCGAATACAAAGGCAAACGCGATTTCATGCGAGACGCATTGTCGTCGGACTTCGAGATTCACGGCGGAGAAGGAGCGTTCTACTTGTTCGCCAAATCTCCCTGGGGAACCGGCACTGAGTTCGTGAAACGAGCCATCGAGAACAACCTGCTGATCATCCCCGGAAACGTATTCAGCAGTCAGGACACGCACTTCCGCATTTCTTACGCAGCGACTGACGACGTTCTGAAACGCGGCGTTGAGATCCTCAAGCGAACAGCTCTCGAAGGCCCTGCAAGCTAGAGCAAGTTGCTCTTTCCTGTGCACACAAAATCAGAAAATGCTCTCAATTGACCGATCAAGAAACGGTCGGACGTTACTAGCACTCTCCAGCAACTTGCTGAAGACGTTCGACGAAGTCCGTGATCAACTAAAGAATAAAAACGGTGATTGGAAAGAGAAAACCAATCACCGTTTTGCTTTATTTAGTGACACTCTGAAGAATCTCAGAGTCTGTCTGCCCGCGACAAAGTTGAACTTTGAGCGTGTAGTCTAGTCCTCGTCATCTTCGTCGAATTCGAATTCGTCTCCAAATTCGTCATCCGCGAATTCATCGCCTTCCTCATCAGCGAAGGCTGCGTCCAGTTGATCTTCTTCGACGGCGGCCGGGACGGCTCCAGTCTCTGCAACCGGCTGCTCTGCACCGGCTTTCTGACGTTTTGTCCCGCTGTAATAAATGAGAATGTACGCGGGGAACAGCAGCATCACTCCAGCGACGACCAACAACAGAATCATCGCGACCATCAACACCGTGGGGAGTTTGTCGAAACTCCCGAGAACGGCCTTCAAAGCAAAGAAGAGCAGGATTCCGGCTGGAATCGCTGCAATCAACGAGGTCGCTGCAAGATTTTTCTTGTTCACCGTTGAAGCACCTTTAATCTGCTTGAAGTGGACCGCCGAACGGCATGGGACCGACTACGAAATCACGCGCGACGTTACTGACTAACGTGTGCAGAGAGGACATGAACACCTCAAAACGTTGTAACTCTCGACTGGAGCGCATGCAACGTCCTCTCCACACTTCCAGGACGGTCTCTATCGAAAATCGAAACGAGACGCTTGTCGACCTGATGAAAAGTGGAAGACAGCAGCGAGTTTGTCCACCGGGATGGCTGTTCCCCTGTATAATTCGTGCAACCTGAAGAATGAATCGATGACTCACGTTGATTGTACCGATCACTCCAGCAGAACATTGACTCGACTGTCAATCTGATAGAATTCGGACAATCGCCAAGACCAGTACCGGAGAGCTCGATGCAGTTTGAACACGATCCACTCCAATTCCGAACACGTCGTCACTTTCTGGGGCAGGCGTCCAACGGTCTCGGTGGGATCGCACTGGCCAGCCTACTCGGGTCATCTTCTTCACTTGCGGCTGACGCCTCAGATCCGCTGAGCCCCAAAACTCCGCCGTTTGCTGCGAAAGCGAAAAGCGTCATTTATCTGCACATGGCAGGTTCCCCTCCACAGCATGACTTGTTCGACTACAAGCCGAAGCTTGTCGAAATGACTGGCAAGGAGTGTCCTGCAGAAGTCACCAAGGGCGAACGCTTCGCTTTCATCAAAGGGACACCAAAGCTTCTGGGGACACCACACAAATTCTCCCAACATGGCGAAAGTGGAGCCTGGCTTTCCGACGTGCTTCCCAATCTCGCGAAGAGTGCGGACGATCTGTGCTTCGTGAAGTCGATGCATACTGACCAGTTCAACCACGCGCCTGCCCAGCTACTTCTCTATACGGGTTCCCCTCGACAAGGGCGTCCCTCAATGGGCTCCTGGGTCACTTACGGACTCGGAGCAGAGAACGAAAATCTTCCCGGTTTCGTCGTCCTGATTTCTGGAGGAACATCTCCTTCAGCGGGAAAAAATGCCTGGGGAAGCGGATTTCTTCCGTCGGTTTACCAAGGCGTTCAGTGTCGTTCCAAAGGCGACCCCGTGCTGTACGTCAGCAATCCCGACGGAATGGATCGAAACGTGCGGTCGCTGACGATCGATTCGATCGGAGAACTCAATCGGCTTCAGGCCGAGCAATTTGGCAGCCCGGAAACGCTCACCAGAATCGCTCAGTATGAGCTCGCTTTTCGCATGCAGGTTTCTGTACCGGAGGTGATGGACATTGCTGCCGAGCCGAAGCACATTCAGGAAGCTTATGGAGCACAACCGGGAGAAGCGAGTTTTGCCAACAATTGTCTGCTGGCCCGGCGTCTCGTGGAGCAGGGAGTTCGCTTCGTCCAACTCTTTGACTGGGGATGGGATTTCCATGGGAATTCAGTCCAGAACGACATCAAGCTGTCGCTTCCCGACCGGTGCAAACCGATGGATCAAGCCGTCGCAGCCTTGATTCAGGACCTCAAGGAAAGAGGGCTGCTAGACGAAACTCTGATTGTCTGGAGTGGGGAATTCGGCAGAACACCGCTCAACGAAGAGCGCAACGGGTCGAAGTTTTTGGGAAGGGACCATCACCCGCATTGCTATACGATTTTTCTCGCAGGTGCAGGAATCAAACCCGGAACAACATATGGGGCCACGGACGAACTCGGATACTTCGTCGCCGAGAATCCTGTCCATGTGCATGACCTGCAAGCAACGATCCTGCACCAGCTGGGGTTTGATCACACCAAGCTGACGTACCGTTTTCAGGGGCGTGACTATCGCCTAACCGACGTTCACGGCCACGTTGTCGATGAGTTATTGATGTAACGCTGCAGGCAACAGGAATTGCAGAAAATCCAGCAATTGTGGCCATTCCGTCCTTCGCTGGCTCCGTTCCTCAAGTATTTCTTAAGCACCCATCAAGGATTCTTCGAAACGGTCTTCTCCAGTTTGTATGACCAAGCAGACTCGCAAGCATTCCACACCCTGATTCATCCCTCGTTCATTTCATCATCCAAAGATTTTAACTCTGTCAGGAATCACCATGGCTGAAGTTCTGGCCGTCATCCTCGCTGCTGGTAAAAGCAAGCGAATGAAATCGGAAACTCCCAAAGTTCTTCATGAGGTTTGCGAACGCCCCATGATCGAACACGTTCTCGACGCCTCTCGCGAAGCAGGCTGTCAGAAAATCGTGGTTGTCGTTGGTCACAAAGCTGACGAAGTGAAAGCTGCTCTTTCGCACCATGACGATGTTTCCTTCGCGCTTCAGGCAGAGCAACTCGGTACAGGTCACGCGGTCATGTGCTGTCGCGACAGCTTGGCTTCGCACACCGGACCGGTTCTTGTTCTCACAGGAGACACTCCGTTGCTGCAGGGAGATTCGCTCAAAGGGCTGATCTCTGAACTCCAGAACAACTCGGCCGCTTGTGTTGTGGGAACAGCCACGACTGAAAACAACTTCGGCCTTGGACGAATTGTTCGCTCGAACGACGGAGTCTTCTTGCGAATCGTCGAAGAAAAAGACGCCACCGACGAAGAGCGGGCGATCACCGAAATCAACACCGGCTGCTTCGCCTTCGATGGAGAATTACTCCTGCAGGCACTGGATGACATCACTTCCGACAACGCACAGGGAGAGTACTACCTCACCGACTGTGCAGAGATCCTGCGAACCAAAGGCAAGACGGTTCTCGCAGCCTGTCGCATGGATATTGTCGAAGCGATGGGAGTCAACACGCAGGAACAGCTCGCGGAAGTTGAGCGAGTCATGAAAACCCGATCGGCGACTTAGTTTTTCCATGTCAGACAGCCTCGATACCAACCCGTTCACAACTCTCATTGGCGACCTCGATCGGCTTTTCGATCAGTGCTGGACGGAACTGGAAGCCGGTGCTGTTGAGCCCGACCATCCATGGAAGCTGGCAACCCTCGGAACTGTCGATGACGACGGTCCCAAGGTTCGCACACTCGTCGTCCGAGGAATTGACCGAAGTGACGACCAACTCACCTTCCACACGGATGGCCGATCTCAAAAGATCGCTCAGATTGCCGATAATCCGGCAACTTCGATCCTGATGTGGCATCCTCATCTCAGGGTGCAGCTGACGCTGGCTGGTGAGAGTCAGGTTCTACGTTCCGGAGAGACCTGGGAGCGGGAATGGAATCAATCCGCACTGACAAGTCGCAGGGCTTATCTCGGAGAAGCTGCTCCCGGGACGATTGCTAATGCCCCGGATGTTAACTTCCCAGGCCAGTTCTCCGACCGTCCGCCGACGGATGCAGAGTCTCTCGCTGGGCAAGAGAATTTCGCGGTGGTTCAAACGTCGATCACACAAATGGACCTGTTGATTCTCCAGCAATCGGGAAATCTTCGCGCTCAATGGACCAAGCAGAACAACCAATGGTTCGGAAACTGGGTTGCTCCGTAATCGCCACTGATGTTTGAACCTCGGGAACAAGAGCCGACTCGAGTGGGCAAACTCGAGTACTTGCTGCGCCGATTCAGCGGGGTTGGGGGCTTCTTCGCCAGCCTGAATTCGCGAGCGAATGGACATCTCTTGGAAAATTCGGCAACATTTCCTCCTCCACAGTGGTCCAATTTTCGTAGATGTGGCATACCACCATCATTCCTCACTGACCGTTGGAAGCCGAATGACGACCGAGACGAACGTTGTTTCCGTTAAGAATTTGAACGTCTACTACGGAAAACTCCACGCAGTTCGAGGTATCTCTTTCGAAATCCCCAAGGGGGAAGTCTTCGGATTCATTGGTCCGAACGGGGCTGGTAAGTCCTCGACAATTCGCGTTCTGGCTACCCTTCAGAAAAAGTTCAGCGGGCAAGTTTGCGTGAACGGAATTGAAGTTCGCGAAAACCCCGATCGAATCCGAGAGATGATTGGCTTCATGCCGGACTTTTTCGGGGTCTACGAAGACCTGACCGCCCGAGAATATCTCCACTTCTTTGCCGCAGCCTATCGACTTCCGAAAGACCGCCGTCACAGCACCGTTTCCGACGTCCTTGAACTGACCGACCTGAGTCACAAGATTGACTCTCCAGTCGACTCCCTGTCTCGCGGGATGAAGCAGCGGCTGGCACTCGCTCGTGTTCTGCTTCACGATCCGGACCTGCTTTTGCTCGACGAACCTGCCTCCGGACTCGATCCAAGAGCACGAATTGAGGTTCGCGAACTTCTCAAAGCAATGCAGGAAATGGGCAAAACCATCCTCATTTCGAGCCACATTCTTCACGAACTTGCGCAGCTGTGTACCCGGATTGGAATCATTGAAGCTGGTCAACTGGTCGCAGAGGGATCTCTCAACGAGATTTTTCAGCAGTTGTCACTCAAGCGCGTGGTCCATGTTCAGATCGTCAAACTGAGTGACGAAGTCCTCAAAGAGATGGAACAGATTCCGGGGATTGATTCGATAGAACGCCACACTGATCGCGTTGCGATTCGCCTCCGAGAAGATGAACTCGCCGTTGAAGATCTGCACAGCGAGTTGGTCCGCCTCGGCTGCAAGATTCGGATGTTCCAACCGGAAGCGATGGACATGGAAACAGCGTTCATGAAGTTGACCGAAGGAGTGACCGCCTGATGGCCAGAAATCAGACAATCGGGCTTCCACTACTCGCGAAAGAAATGATCGAGCAGTCCGCGAGAAAGAGAACGTATGTTGTGCGTTCGGTCTACGCGATTCTGCTTTTCGGATTCGCCACGCTCATTTTTTCTGGTCAGATCTACAATCGCGTCACTTCTCCGATGGAGCTTCTCGGAAAAGGCCGGGAAATGTTCTTCATCCTGACCGCACTCCAAATCGTTGGAATTGCGTTGTTCACTCCTGCCCTGACCTGCGGAGCGATTACGACCGAGAAAGAACGCAACACCATCGGGCTTCTGTTTCTCACGCGACTTGGACCATGGACGATTCTTCTCGAGAAGTATTTCGGGCGTCTGCTTCTGATGGGGACGTACCTGCTCGTTTCACTCCCCCTGTTTGGCTTTTGTTACGCGCTGGGAGGAGTCGAGCAAGCCCAGGTCTGGTACGGTTTCTACGCACTTGTTGTGCTGGTGATCCAACTGGCCTCGCTGGCGATTCTGTGTTCGACATATTTTCGAACGACCGTCAACGCTTTCATTGCCACGTACCTTTTGGGTCTCGCACTCGCTTTCGGTCCCATGTTCGTCATCGACGGGCTGGGAATTCAATTTGTGAACGATTTCTTTCGCGAAGCCTGGTCGCTGATCGACACATCGTTCTTGTTCATGGGGCGAATGGGGCAACTCGCGCTCATCGGAACGGCATCATTTCTGGGAACCAACCTCGACGGAGTTCTTGACTGGCAACCTGACTACCACATGTCCGTTTATGAACGATCGATCAGAAATGGGTTTACGTTTTTCTGCCCGATCCCCATTCTGGAATCAACGGATGCGGTGCCAGTCTCTCTACCGGGCTGGAAGATTCTTTCCATGGGAGTTCCGTCGCTGGCGATTTCTGCCCTCTTTCTGCTGATGGCCAGATACTGTCTCGTTTGGCGGGCGTTTGCTTCTCCCCGACGGTATCTCGTTCTGTTCTTTCAATCGCTTGATCGACTCTTTCAGAAAGCAAATCAGAACCGAATTACGCAAGGAATCGTGCTGGTCCGGGAAAGTAGTTCACTCCCTGTGTATCAACCGGTCGCATGGAGAGAAACGACGAAGACATCACTCGGATCGTTTCGTTATCTGTTGAGAATCTTCATCGCTTTGGAGTTTCCGGTCGTGGCAATCTGTGCGATTGCCATCGCGACCTCTGTCGGATCGTTCTACACGAACAGGCATCCTGCGATTGCGATGATGGTCTTCTTATGCTGGATCATCGCCATCCTGCTGACGGTCGTTCGGTCGGCTTCGCTCGTCGCAGGGGAACGATCGCACGAAACGCTGGACGTGCTCCTGACAACTCCCATCACGAGTCAGCAGTTGATCAGCCAGAAATTCCAGGGGGTGTACCGTCTCATGTTTGTGGTCGCCACTCCGCTTTTGACAGCGATGGCGATGCAAGCCTGGTACGGTTTGGTGACTGAATCCGGGACTGACTGGTCAAACTTTTTTGATCGACCGGAACGCTCCCCAGCTGCCTACTTCGTTGCCAGCGTATTGATGGTGGTGATCAGTCTTCCGATGTTCGCTTGGCTGAGCCTGTTGATGGGGCTGTGGATGAAGTCGTCGACGAGGGCCATTTTTTCATCGCTCGCGATTATTGTCGCGTGGATGGTGATTCCGCTCGTGGTTCTGGTCACACTTTTCGAGATGTTCCGTGTGGACCAACGTGACGGAATTGTGACAACACTCTTGCTATCGCCGGTAGTCGTTCCATTCCTTCATGAGATCTCGGAACTGGACGATCTCTTTGACTCACACTGGCCCATCGTGCTGGCGAACATCCTGATGTACGGATGCTGGCTCTCGCTGTTCCGACACCTTTGCTTCAAGAACGGAGCCAAACTGCTCGGACGTTCAGAAGACAACTGGTCGTAAGCCTTCAGCTCTTTGCGAATGTTTTGATCACTCGAGCTTACACATCTGGATAGAGTCGTTCGCCCGCAGCCCGGAATTCATTGATCATCCGACGCATCGTGCGCCAGCGGTCGTCTGGATTCCTCTCGAGCCCCTGCATGATCGTGTTTGCGATTTGTTCGTCGAGGTCGGGGCGAAGTTTCAGAATATCTTTCGGCGGCTGGTTCACGTGCTGAAGAACCGCTTCCAACGAATCTGCAGCTGGCCAGGGTAGCTCGCCGGTGAACATTTCGAAACAGGTCACCGAATAAGAATAGATATCGATTCGCTCGTCTGTCGGCTGACGAGTGATGAGTTCGGGCGCCATGTAGTTGGCAGTTCCGGTTCGATTTCCCGGTTTTCGAAACTCGGGCGTATTCGGGACCATCAACCCGAAGTCGATCACTTTGACCAACTCGTCATTAGTGACCATGATGTTTCGCGGGCAGAGATCGCGATGAATCCATTCGTTCGAATGGAGGTAACTCATCGCTTCGCCGAGCTGAATCGCGTACCAGATACAGTTCTCGCGCATCCGCTCGTTCTGCACCTCCACCAAGTAGCTGAGACTGACCCCTTCGATGAATTCCATGACGAGGTATTCTTCGTCGTCGGTCGTGATCCCGTGAAGAAGCGTTTTCACGATGTTGGGATGATTGAGAAGAATCGCGATCTGCCCTTCGGTCGGTCGGGCCATCCCTTGAAATCGCTGATTGAGTCGAGCGAGCTTTGCCTTGTCCAACACTTTGACAGCGACCAGACTTTGACTCGCTGGATCGGTCGCCTTCCAGACTTTCGACATACTTCCCTGACCAACCCGATTGTGGAGCTGGTAGGCTTTCTGAACGTTGACCTTGTGAACTTTCTCCTTCTTGTTGAAGAGCCGCTTGAGAAAACTCATAGCATTCCGATCATCATAGGAAATGGTTTGATCTGATTCTTCGGACGACAAATCTCAGCGATCGATGACCCCGCCTCAGAAGTCACAGGGAAGTTCCTCGCTCGCTCATCTCAAGTACAATAGTCCACAACTCGAACGATCTCGCTGCGCAGTTCTGATCTCGGAACAATCGTGTCGACAAATCCATGCTTCAGCAGAAACTCACTCGTCTGAAAGCCTTCAGGAAGCTCCGAACTGACTGTGGCTTTCACCACACGTGGTCCAGCAAAGCCGATCAACGCTTCCGGTTCTGCGATCACAACATCGCCGAGCGAAGCGAAACTGGCCGCCACGCCCCCCATGGTCGGATCGGTCAAGACGGAGATGTAGAGTCCTCCAGCATCATGAAACCGCCCGAGCGCAGCTGACACTTTTCCCATTTGCATGAGAGAGAGAATCCCCTCGTGCATTCGCGCGCCTCCGCCTGATCCACTGACAATGATCAGGGGAAGCTTCTGACGAGTCGCTTCTTCAGTGGCGCGAGTCAGTTTTTCACCGACAACCGATCCCATGCTGCCCATGATGAACGCGGAATCTGTCAGGCCGAAAACGACAGGTCGACCACGCATGTAGCCTTTGCCGACGACGCATGCTTCGTCGAGTCCGGTCTTCTTTTGCTCAGCGACGAGGCGAGATTTGTAAGGTTTCTGATCGTGGAAATTGAGTGGATCGACCGAACGAAGCTCGGTGTACCATTCTTCGAAGCTGTCATCGTCGAAGAGCTGCTGAATCCGAACTCGCGCCGGAACGTAGAAGTGGTGCGAGCACTCCGGGCACATGCGCAGATTCTTTTCGACTTGCTTGCGAAAGATCGTCGCAGAACATTTTGGGCAGCGAAGCCACAGTCCCTCGGGAACACCACGTTTTCGGCGAGGGGTGGCGGATTCATCATTCATAGACGGCGTCGCTGGGCGTGCGATTTCGGGGCCAGTACTCATATGCAGAACATCTCACTGTCGTCATCAAGCAAGTGATCGAAGAGAACACTGGATTGAGAGCGAAGGGAATGCGGATCGATTTATTCGGTCGAATGACAAGACGTGCATATCTTGTGGAAATCGCTCTTGCTTGTCGAGCCTACTTCGCCGAAGTGTTATGGCTCACAGCAGTTGGAGAATCAATTCTCTGGCAGCATGCAGATGGGCGCTGCTTTCCGAAAGAGTCCGTGAGGTCGGGGGATTCGCCTCGGATTTGACATTCGATGAGCGAAGCAAGCGGCTCAGATGCAACGATTGCGATCACGCCACCCTTTTTCACAGGCTTGCGCAGGGCTTCCTGAATTCGCTCGCAAGCATACTCTCCTGCCTCGCCTTGAGGTGGGCAGACCGAGCCGGGTGCTTCTCGCCACTGCTTGAAGACACGAGGCTGCTTCGCACGAATTTCCTCGAGACAGAGGCCCTGCCACAGCCCGAGGTCAACGTTGCTCAACTGATCGAGAACTTTCAGCGGGATATCAAGTTGCCGACTGATACGTCGTGCCGTCGACAATGCTGGTTCGTTGGGTCCGCAGTAAATCCGGTCAATCCCTGCCACCTGAACCTGATCAATCAGCGCGTCGACCTGACTGATTCCACGTTCAGTAAGAGGCAAATTCAAAGTACCCTGAAGCCGATCCTGGACATCGTAGTCCGTTTCGCCCGGCCGAATCAGGAAGATAGCCATGTTCATCCTTTAATTAAGTGGAAGGCGAGAACGACCGAGCAATCTCAGTCATCTCGCGAATCGCATCTGCATAGCTCGACTGATCAAAAATTGAACTGCCAGCCACGTAGACATCGACTTGGTGCGGAGCGACCAATGGAATGGTTTGAGGACCAATCCCTCCATCGATTGAAACAATCGCGGTCTCTCCAAAAACTTCTCGCACTTCTGCGACACGTTCGACGGACGCGGGAATGAAGGACTGCCCGCCGAAACCTGGTTCGACACTCATGACAAGGACAATGTCGACCAACCCCTTCAACGACGAAATTGCAGAGACTGGGGTCTTGGGATTGAGCGATATCCCGGCCAGTCGTCCTGCTTCGCGAATCCGATTCAAGATTTCTCTTGGGTCCGGAACCGCTTCAATATGTACTGTGATCCAGTCGCACCCAGCTTTCAGGTATTCATCGAGGTATTTTTCCGGATCGGAAATCATGAGATGAGCATCGAGAACCAATTCTGTGCGATCTCGAAATCGCTCGATCACCATCGGTCCGTAGGACAAATTGGGAACGAAATGACCGTCCATGACGTCCAAGTGAAAAAGTCTCGCTCCGGCATCCTCGAGCCGGGAGATTTCACTCTCCAGATTCCCGAAATCGCATTTCAACATTGATGGAGCAACGACCGGGAACTTTGTTTTCAATTGGCGCGTCATAGAGAGCAAATTCCTGCTACGGTTTGATTCAATGGAATTCTCTACATCGATTGGCGGATCGTCTAGTCAAATCGCACCAGCGACCGAATCGGATGGCTGAACTCCGGGAATCCCAGAGCAGTGTGTTATTCCGAGTACGCTTCAGGATCGTTTTGTTCGAAAAACTGCCGATTGACTCGCCCCGACAGGATGGTCCAAACTGATTCGAGCGTTTTCAATGATTTTCCTGCCCGCGAAAAGCGACTTCGCTCGTCAATTCCCTGACCCTCGCGAGATAGATCATTAGGGCGACGTCTCGAATTTCTCTTTGAAAGCAAATTTCTCTCTGAGGAACTGCTGGAGGCCTGTCAAAACATCGCTTCTGGTGGATGTGTGGCCTTGAAAACCGCAGAAATCCCAAATCTTCCCACATCTTCAAAAACACCATCAGCCGTGACTAAAGGTTTTCGTCACGGCTGATGGCTCAAAAACTCATCTCATCGACAACTTACATTGACGCAAGTTTCGCGATGAGGTCAGCGGTGCGGCTTGAGTATCCGAACTCATTGTCGTACCAGCTGAGGATTTTGACGAGGTTTCCACCAATCACCTGTGTCCAGCTTGCATCGAAGATGCTGCTGTGAGGATTTCCGATCACGTCCGAAGAGACAATTGGATCTTCGGTGTACTCGAGAATGCCTTTCAACGGGCCAGCTGCTGCTTCTTTGACAGCTGCGTTGACTTCTTCCGGAGTGGTGTCTTTTCCAAGAACAGCCACGAGATCGGTGACACTTCCGGTCGGAACTGGAACTCGCAGTGAGATTCCGGTCAGCTTGCCGTTCAATTCTGGCAACACTTGACCGACAGCTTTCGCTGCACCAGTCGAAGTTGGGATAATGTTGATCGCTGCTGCACGGGCACGACGGATGTCGCTGTGAATCTGATCTGAAACACGTTGATCATTGGTATAGGCGTGACAGGTTGTCATCAAGCCTTTTTCCAGTCCGAATTTTTCATTCAGGACCATCGCGACAGGTGCAAGACAGTTAGTTGTACAGCTGGCGTTCGAAACAGTCTTGTGCTCAGCATTGATCTGGCTGTCGTTGACACCCATGACGCAAGTGAAGTCAGGAGCATCTTTCGCAGGTGCGGAGATGACAACTTTCTTGGCCCCTGCTTCGAGGTGGCTGTCGTAGCCTGGTTTTCCGTCTTTTGCACGGGAAGTGAAGATTCCGGTTGACTCCAGAGCAACCTGAACGCCCATTTCTCCCCAAGGCAGGTCAGCAGGATTTCGTTCTGCGATGACTTTGACTTTTTGACCGTTGACGATCAGAGTGTCGCCTTCGACGTCAACTGTTCCGGGGAAACGACCTTGAACACTGTCGTACTTCAGAAGCATTGCCAACATCTTGGGATCGCTCAGATCGTTGATCCCAACAACTTCGAATTCGTCAGAGCGTGCCATCATCGCACGAAGAGAGATACGCCCGATTCGACCAAACCCGTTAATTCCTACTTTCACTGCCACGTTTTTGACTCCAATACAAAGTTCAGTTTCGAACGCTCTCTTTCACATGAAAGATCTGCGGGACCGTCCGGGTCCAGGATCTTTTCCCTTCCCACGTCGTTGGGTGGAATTGTAACTCCCTCCGAACGCCCCCTCAACTTACTCGATGCCATCTGTCAACCCGATATCAAGAATGAGAAGCGAGGCAACGTATCAACTTACACCTGCGCGACTTGCGTCTTGATCACCGGCTCTTCTCCACTCGAATTGACAGCCCCCAGAAACTTCTCGAAAAATGTTCTCGAGTTGACTGGAATTCTGAACATGTTTTCATCTAAACTCTTCGTTTCGATTTTTGCGAAAACGTCACGGTGAGATTATGCCTAAAGCGAAGACACACAAAGGGATTGCCAAACGGTTCAAAGTAACCGGGTCGGGCAAAAAGGCGAAGCATCGCAGCGCAAATCGCGGTCACATTCTCGGTAAGAAATCGGGAAAGCGAAAGCGACACCTGCGTAACGGGGGAATTGTGGACGGCGCGAACGCCCGCATGATTGTCGAAGCAGTGCGACCCAGCCTGTAATACTGTCATTGACGTGTTCCGACACGTCTTCATTGATTCCCAAATTGGCCGTGCCCGCAGCAACCTTGGCTTTCAAGACGCTGCAACAGTTTCAATTTGAGTCGATCTTCACTCAGGTGATTCTCACTTCTTGATATTCTCTCAGCTGACACGACATGGAGTTTGTGCAGCGACGAGCAAGCAAGCGATGCAGCCACGTGAAGGGCTCTGTTGATCCAGACCCAGCGAATTTCCGAACAGTCGCAATGCCAGCGATTGGATCGATCACCTCGCGAGAGCCTGTTTTCAGGTACGGCTTCCAAAAATTGTTTCAACCATCACTTCAAAGAGGACCTGTTTCAGCAGATCCGTTGAACGAGAAGTGATTTCGGTACAGGCAGTATTGAGATACTGCAGTTCAATGAGGTGAGCGAAAATGCGAGTCAGCTACGGAAAAGCACGTCGACGCAAGAAGAAGCGTCTTTTTAAGGAAGCCCGCGGTAATTTCGGGGGTCGGAGTAAGCTTTGGCGAACAGTTCAGGAAACTGTTCTGCGGTCCCGCGCGTATGCTTATCGTGACCGCCGTGTCCGTAAACGCGATTTCCGCGCTCTGTGGATCACTCGTATCACAGCTGCCGTCTCAGCCCGTGGACTTCGATACTCTCAGTTCATCTACGGTCTGAAACTCGCACAGGTCGAACTCAACCGCAAAATGCTCAGCGAAATCGCGATTCATGACCCAGAGGTCTTCGACGAAATCGTTGCAGTCGTCAAACAAGCCATCGAAAAGCAAGCCAGCGCTGCAGCAGCAGGCTAAATCGCATTTCGAATCGCCACTTCCAGAATTCGCATGAGCGATTGACCAGCTCCTGCAAAACGGTTCTTAAGAAGTGGCAAGAGAGTCATCTCTGATTGGCATCTTGAAATTTGAAAGACCACGAACAGTCTTGTTCGTGGTCTTTCTTTTTGGGCAATCGATTTCTGAAGAAGTTCGCGACAGCATTGAAACAACGCAAAAAAACCTCGTCAACCAGACACGGCTGACGAGGGCTTCTGCATTCCTCAGGATGACGCTTGCCAGACTAGAAGGTCAGGATGGCATCGACACCGAAGATTCCTTTGCCTGAGTTCTCGATCTCGGCGTTCTCATTGCCCGGATCCCACTGGTAGCGGATCTCAGGACGAACGACGAGGTTCGGAGTTGGTCGGTAGTTAACACCACCGGTCAGGGCGTATACGCTGGCTCCGTTTGACTTCCACCATTCTGCACGACCACCGACACCGAAGCATTCGTTGACGGAGTAGATCAGGTACTGGTTGAGGCCAATTGTTTCGTTACCGTCTTCGAAACCGATGAGGTTGTCGTTAGCGTCGGTAATACGATTATCAGAGTTCAGCAGGTCGGACTGGATGACCCAGTTCAACTTGTCAGACAGTGCAACGTCGACGACGACAGACTGTGAGTATCCGTTTCCGATCCATCCGAAGTCACCAGCGGTGATGATGTGGGTGAACGAGATGTTATCGCCAATTCCGAACGAGTATCCGCCCAGGAAGCTGCTTCCCTTTTTGCCGAACTGATCGAACTGGTTGAAGCCTGTATCCCATCCGAGTGTCCATCCACCGTAAAGGGTGAGGTTGTCGGAAGCGTTGTATGTCGCCAATGCACCGGTGTGAGTAAACGCTTCACTGTTGTACATGGTGAAGGCGTGTGAGAAGAAGAAGTTATCGGGAGCGGTCACCACTTCGTACCCGAGGAGGGTGTAGAAGTGACCAGCTTTGATCGACCAGTCTCCGAATGCAACTTCCCCGTACAACTGTGGAATGGCGAAGCCGAATTGACCGTGGTCGAATCCGTTTTCGTAGTCCCAGTTTCCTGGCTCGTTACCGAATGCCTGTGTGTCGTTGGCGTCCAGACCGTACATGAAGTCTCCGCGGAAACCCCAGTCAAGTCCGTTGCTGCCGTCGGCAACTTTTTCGGCGTACAACCAAGCCTGGTGTGTCGCCCATTTGTTTGGACGAGTGTTGAACAGGCCAGTTGATCGGCTGGTGTAACCAGACTGCAACCATCCACCGATATCGATTGGGGAGCACTCACCACAGATGGTCGTGCCCAGATCGAAACCGCAACCTTCCCACAGGTAGCAGCTTGAGCAGTCGTCGCAGCCGCCGCTCGCATCACAGCTATCGCCACAGAAGTTAAAGCAGTTGAGTCCACCGAACAGGTTAAAACACCCGCCGAGACCACATCCAGGTTCGCAGACGCTGTCGCATCCCAGACCATCGCACGGAGCTGCGTCGCACAACGGTGCGCACTCGTGGTTGATCTGTTGAACCAGTCCTCCTTGTTGTGCTCCGAGAATTGAATCAGCTCGTTGCACAAATTGGTTCTCCTGTGCACTTGCGCTCGTCGCAAGTCCACAGGCGGCTGTCAATGTCAACAGCCATCGTGTTGTGTTGACTTTCCTCATCGTCGGTTACTCCTAGTCACCTGTTGGAATTCGCGAGCACACGAATTCCGGTTTGCAGACAGTCGTTTCGTTCCTGGTCAAAATTCCCGGAAGGAGACTCCTTTTATGACTGACAGCAAAAACTGCCATCACTCGCTTCCTGAGAAGATTGAGCGCATCCAAAGGAACCACTCTAGCTCGTGAAATCGGTAACCACTGCACGGTGAAATCGCTCTTTCAAGAGAGGGCGATTCAAGTGTTGTAATCCGCAAACTTTCACTTCTGCGGGCCTCGAATCCCTTCCAATCCGGCTCCCAGACGCGAAAATGGCGGGAAATCGGCGGATACCGCCTGCTCAACCCTCTGGTTGGGTCTGTAATTCCATCATTTCACGGAGTGAAGATGTTTACGGTGAAAGGGATTTTCTGTTCAGTGAACGCCAAGATTGTTACATCCTGCATAATCGGAACCCTGACGTGGTTCGCTCTCACCGGATGTCGGCCGAAACCGCAGGACGGTAAGGATTTAACCAATCCGAAGACTTCCGAATCCCATCAATCAACTCCACTCTTTGAAGGCTGGGAAAACCCATCAGCCGTCTTTGTTTTTTCCGGCGACGAATCTGGCTATCTCGAACCCTGTGGATGCTCAGAAAGACAGTCCGGCGGATTCGCTCGGCGAGCCGACTTGATCCGTCAGATCGAGGATGAACGCGGCTGGCCCGTCACTGCTTTCGATGTCGGCGGAATTCTTGATCTGGACCGGATCACCTATCCTCAATCGAAGATTAAGTTCATGCGGATGCTCGACGGCTTTAATCGCATGGGGTATCAGGGACTGGCTCTGGGACGGGAAGAACTTCTCCTCGGACCTGCTGGAATCTTTGAAGCCCACACTCAGCTCTCAAGCGACGCTGAGTTCGACGTTCCGTTCATGGCCAGTAATGTCACTTTTTACGGAACCAAAGACCTCGGCACTCCAATCAACTCACGAGTTGTGGAAGTTGGCGACAAGAAAATCGGAGTGATTGCCATCGTCGGTGACACGACTCGTAAGAAACTTGACGAGACCGGCGTGACCCGAGATGAGAATGAACTGAAGATCGATCCGGTCGACGAAACACTGCGTGCAGCCCTGGACGAATTAAAGGCTCAGGAACCGAATCTGATCATTCTGTTGTCGCATTCTGAACTCGACGAGTCGGTGAGCATCGCAGAGCGATTTCCTGAAATCCCGATCATCGTTTCTGCTGGAGGCGCAGAAGATCCTCGACTCGAACCGACGATGGTTGGCGAAACGATGGTCGTCGAAGTGGGACGCAAAGGCAAAAACGTGGCTGTGGTCGCTCTCATGGATGACGGTAAGTTGCAACATGAAATCGTCGAACTCGATATGGATCGTTTTGAACTCGATCCACGCATGACGGATTTGATGCGCAATTATCAGAACGATCTCGAAGCAGCGTACGATCAACTCGTCAGCGACGATCTGGCGGTCAGTCACTCCCGATCATCAACTTTTGTCGGCGCAGAATCGTGCAAAGAGTGCCACAAAGGAGCTTACGAAGTTTGGAACAAATCTCGCCATTCCCACGCGCTGGAAAGTCTAGTCGAAGGCCGTGAAGGATACGGCGATGCTTGGGTGAGCCGCATTAACGATCCAGAATGTCTCACCTGTCACACCACTGGCTGGGATCAGCAAGCGGCTCTTCGGTTTAAGTCGGGATTTGCCAGTTTGGAAAAGACGCCGCATCTGGCAGGGAATCAATGCGAAAACTGCCACGGACCAGCTTCAGAGCATGTTGAGATCGAGAAGTCGATCCTGGCCGGGGCATCTCTCACTCCGGAATTGACGCTGGAGCGGAATGAGTCGATGCAGGAACTCCGAATCAGTCTGGCTCAGGCAAAGAAGAGCGTCTGCATTAAATGCCACGACCACGACAACAGCCCGAACTTCAACTTTGAAGCTTACTGGCCGAAGGTCAATCACTCAGGACTTCGGAACTAAAGCGAGTCGGTCAATAAGCTTTGAATCGATCGTTGCGTATGAGCAGCTAGTTGAGTCACCAGCCGACACAGTGCTGTTGCTGTCGGTAGGCAAGCAAGTGGCGAGGTGATCTCGCCCGTGCCGACTTTCGCTCGCTCGATGCTCACTCAGCCCAGGTGGCAAGTGGAAGCACCTTCCATAAGAGATATGCAGCTGGTCCGGCATAGATGACGCTGTCGAGAAGGTCGAGGAGTCCACCAAATCCCGGAAAGAGTGCGGCGGAGTCTTTTTTGCCGACTTCCCGCTTCAGGAAGGACTCCACCAGATCGCCGACCAGACCGACGACTCCGATGATGCATCCGTAGATCACAGAAAAGTACCACGGAGGGGCCGACCAGCTGGAATCGAACAGCGGAGTGGCGAATTGGAGCCAAAGCAATCCGCAGAGTCCCGCTCCCAGCAGAGCTCCGACTCCTCCGGCCAGTGTTTTGCCCGGGCTTAGATGGGGCGCGAGTTTTCGCTTTCCGAAGATCTTCCCGACAGAGAATGCGCCAACGTCCCCTCCCTTCGCACAGACCACCAGCGAGCCTAACACGAGATACCCGGCATCCATTCCAGCCACCCATCGCAGCTGCGTAGTGATTGCCAGAAGCACGCCGACGTAGCTGACGATTAGAATCTCGGTCCCGAGTGTTTCGATATTTCCGCCAGGACCTCGAAATCGGGCTGCCTCCGAAGCGCACAGGAGCAAGACCGCAAATGAATAGACCAGCGCAATCATTTCCATGGCTGCACTGACATCGCAATCTCCCTTGAGATGCGGAATCCAGCCAGCAAATACAATCGCTGCGGCACAGCTGAAGATGATCGGGAGTTGGAGTCGCTTCGATCGGTCACGGAAGAGGTCGATGCACTCCCAGACACTTCGAATCGCGAGTATCTCAGACAAGATCAGAAGATATAGCCCGGAACAGCCGACGTGTGCATCGAGATAAAAGACCAGAATCAGGAGTGGAATCAGGACTGCTGAGACCGCGAATCGCCAAGCGAGCATAAATGGTCAAATAAGGACTAAAGGAAACTTGAATTCCGCATGAAACGCTGGAGCAATATCCTCGAAAGCAACTCATCCGAATCAGAAAATGAATTCCACCGTACTCGTTCGAGTCACTCCATCAACTTGAGTGCCCCGGCGAAGCGAACGATGGGATTTCGGCTGAGCTCAACTTTCAAAGGACATTGAGTGTTCGCAGTATCTCCTCCTTCCGGACGAAACGCAACCTGACCCGACAGGCTTTCATCAGCGTGTTTCATTCGCATTTTCTCACACGACGTTTTAACCTCCTCTGGTCCTTGCAAACCCCGATGTTGATTGCGTCTCGCGTTATTTCTGAGCTTTGAGTGCCGCAACCAGCCGTTTCCCAACCAAGTTCCTTTCGCATGGCTGATGATTCACGACTGAAAGTCTGCTTCGTGGCAATCAATGCTTACCCGGCGATTGACGATCAGGTGACGGGGACGTTCGGCGGGATCGAAACTCGGTCATGGCTGATGGCACGAGCATTAGCTCGATTGCCGGAGCTCGATGTTTCTTTTGTCGTCAGACATTGGGACCCGCTTCGTCAGGACGAATATGAAGATGTGAAGCTGCACCTGATTCGTGACCGTTTTTTTCAGAAACGCGATTCTCTCTTGTCGCGAGTCGAGCGAACGTCTGGATTTCCGGGATTCAGGCTGCGGCACCCGCGATTGAGCGACGCCTTCTATCTTCCGCTCCTCGCGGGCATGAAATTCCTGCGAGGGAAGAAAGATCCGTGGCAACCTTCGGAACTTCTGCAACAAGTCGATAGCGACTTGTTCCTCTCCTTTGGCGTGCAAAGCCACGCAGCAACGGTGATTTCGTCCGCACATTCAACGAAACGCCCTGTTGTGCTTTTTCTGGGCTCCGACAGCGATCTCGATGAACGGTATTTACCCGGCAACGACTACACGAGCGTCTACCGAGATTCCGGAGAAGTATGCTACCAGGTCATTCAAAAGGCGGATGCAATTCTGTGCCAGACTCCTCGTCAGCAGGAGCTGCTGAGTACGAGATTTCACCGCGACGGAACAGTCATTCCGAACCCGATTGACCTCGAACAATGGGATCGACTCGCTTCGGACTCGATTCGTATTTCACTGGACGCGGTCCCATATGCTTTGTGGGTCGGACGAGCGGACCCGGTTCACAAACAGCCGCAGCACTTGATTGAGCTCGCCAAACTTTGTCCCGAGGTTCGATTTCTGATGATCATGAATCCTCGCGATGACGTTTGCGAATCGCAGATTCGTGAGACAGCACCGAGCAATGTCCAAATTGTGGATCGCGTTTCGTTTGCCGAAATGCCCGCGCTCTACAAAAACGCTTCTATGCTGATCAATACGTCCTCGCTGGAAGGATTTCCTAATACGTTTCTTCAAGCGGCAGCGAGTTCGATCCCAATCCTGTCACTGAATGTTGAAGAAGAATTCCTAAAGCGGACGCAGGCAGGTTTTTGTGCGAACGGAGATCTCGACGCCCTCGCTGAAAAGGTCCGACTTCATTGGAAAGAGCAGCAGGACTGTTCGCAGGCAAGACGTTACGTCGAGCAGCATCACAACATCGAGCAAACGACTCTCATGCTGGCCGACTCACTCCGCACGTTCTTTACGAACTGGACTTCGCGGACCTTGTGATTCCAGCCATCGGATGGCGGTCGGAACATCGCCTTCGTGACCACCTTCAAAAATCGTCAAACGAGTTGGTCCGGCAGTGCGGCGAAAGAGAATGCCGTGGCTTCGTGGCTCTTGCATCCCACGAAAGAGTTCGGTCGCTGGAACACTTTGCTCACGCACCATATGACTCATCAAAGCTTCCGGAACGACCTCATCTGAGAATCCCGACTGGCTCGCGACTTGATTAAAAGCGCTGATGCTGTGGCTGATCGGGACGCTTCCCGTATGTCCATCATGGATGCCCGCCTGGATATCAAGCGGAACTTTGACTGCGTTGTCGAGCCAAACTTTGGGAGACCGGTTCCGGTACTCTGAATCGATTTCTTCTGACTCGCCCGGAGAACCGCCGGTGACAGATTCGAGTTCTTTGGAGTACTTGAGACCAGCCGTTTGGGTTTCCTGATGCCAATTTGCAAGATCCCAGATGCCGACCCACGCCGACACACCGGCCCAATATTCGGGATGACGACCAGCCATAAGCATCGACAGATGCCCCCCTCCTGAAACACCGGTGAGGTAGACTCGGTCGGCATCGATTTCGTGCTCTTTAATCATCCAGTCGACCGCATCGATCACATCCTGGACGGCGAGTTCCGAGCCACATGCTTCCGGACCTGTGTTCGCTCCCCGAAAATTTGGATGGATGAGCGCCCATCCGCGAGATGAACACTCTTCGACAGCGACCTCAATGTGTCCCTTCTGATGGTAGTCACCGCTCCAGGTATGAAGCAGGACCAACAGCGGAAGGCTTTTCTGATCGGAGGCCGTTTTCTCCGGGAGGAACATCAACGCAGGCTGTTCAGTCTGGTCCGCTGTGCTTGGAACTTTGACCTCGACGAGATCCTGAGAGATTCCAATCTGGCACAGCGACACGACAACAAGCATCGCGAGCCAGAAACGCCGCACGACAGGGCTCGAAAACCGAATCATGAATCCTCCATTCGCTGCTTAATGACAACCAGCATTATCAACCCGTCGACGATGAATGCCGAAGTTGCAGTCAACTACGACAATCCACCGGTTCGAGATTGAAGCGTGTTGACCGCTTTGAGGAATCGTTGTTGAACATCGAGCGGAATTTCTGAGAACTGATCGAGAAGTTCCGGTGAGAGTACGGTGACGACTCTTTCGATGGCGCCCGCAGCGCGTTTATACAAGTCGGCCGCTTCGGGATCACTTCTTTCCTGTTGATCTTCTCCAGCGACTTCTCCACGTGCTCCTTTGCCAAATGGAGCGTATTCGCTCTGTCCTGCTTCTCTGGGAGCGGATGAAACCGTCTCGGCACGACCCGATGAAGCTCCTGCGCCCGCCATGGCTGGCTCGCGGTCCTCATCGACCTCTTCGACGCGTTGCAGCGAGTTTTGATCGATACTCAGATATTCTGGAGCGACGCTGAATGGCGGAAGTTCTTCAGAAGGTTCCTTGAGATCTTCCCCATGCTGAGCCCGTCGCCACGCTTTCATTTCAGCGACGGTGGCCTCGATTTCGTTCGCCCATTGGAGACACTCAGCAGCGTCATCCCAGTTAACGGCGACATAGAAGTGTGACCACTTCAAGTTCGGGTAGTCTCCGCTGACATCCGCGAAACACTCCCAAACACGGCGACGTTGATAAACCTGATCGCCGCTCAACCCGATCAGTGCTCCGAAATCGGCATCGGTTCGGCCGCGTGAATAGCGTTCGGTCCATTCAGCAGCGCACTCTCCGATGACCCAGTTGCACTGGCTCAATGCTTCCTGGGCGCGCGTAATCAGTTGGTCTTCCGACTGAATTTCCTGAGTCATGAATTCCTATACTCTCTCGCTAGAAGTGACCAAGCACGTTGATCACCTGACCATAACAACTATTCAACACAGTTTTCTATTCGATGTCCCGTGTCCGGTGACCCCTTCCGGGTCATTTTCCGCTTCAAATCAGGTTGTGGGACGAACTCGCCTGCGATCTCAGGAAAATCCGCTAAACTTGCCCCTGACTTCCCAGTGTCCGATCTCTGATCGCTTTGGGATGGCTCATCCGACGAATTTTCACCGGCTCATGCTTGCGAAAACGGCAAATTCCCGAGTCGGCATGCAGGATTCCCCCGCAAAGCAGCTTCAGCCTGACTACGGTAACGAAGTGAAGAAATTGTCAAGGACTCCACAATGGAAGTGACAACAGAAGTCCGCGAAACGCGTCGTTTGCTTCGGGAAGCGCGGCAGAAAGGTTGCCGAATTGGCTGTGTCCCAACGATGGGCGCACTTCACGCTGGTCATTTGAGCCTGATTGAAGAGTGTCGAAAAAGTGTGGATTTCGTGTTGGTAACCATTTTCGTTAACCCCACACAGTTCGGCCCCTCAGAAGATCTCGAACGGTATCCCCGTCCATTGGCCCAGGATCTGAACTCTTGTGAGCACGTTCAGGTTGATGCAGTCTTCACACCGGAAATCCCGACACTCTACCCCGAAGGATTCGACACCTGGGTAGAATGTGGCGAAATTTCCGGAATTCTCGAGGGGGCTTCTCGCCCGGGACACTTTCGAGGAGTGACGACCATCGTCGCCAAGCTTCTGAATATCGTTCAGCCGGATGTCGCCTGTTTTGGGCAAAAAGACTACCAGCAGCAAACGATCATTCGTCAAATGGTCCGAGACCTGAATATCCCCACGGAAATCGTCGTTTGTCCGACTCTGCGTGAAGCGGACGGACTCGCTATGAGTAGCCGGAACGCCTACCTGAACGAACAGCAGCGAGCTTCGGCAGTTGCCCTGCACCAAGCATTGGAACGGGCGGAACAACTGCTTCAAGCTGGCGAGGCCTCTTTCAAGGACGTTGAAGAGGCGATGATCGAGCGGCTGAAGTCATTCGACGGAGTGAATCCGGAATACGCGGTGATTCGAGATCCTGACTCATTACAGGAACCTGATGAGGCAGCGACATCGGTTGTGGCGCTCATCGCTGCCCGATTGGGGCAGACACGCTTGATCGATAACCGTACGATTCCGATCACGAAATGAGACTCAAGCTCGACTTGAATCGTTACAGACGAATCGGATCGCTCGAAGCGAATTCCAAGGTGATATGCGCATCCGTGATTTCGCTCTAAATCCCATTTTAAGAACGAATCTCTCGACGAACGGAGAATTGACAATTCCCGTTGATTGACTGAACTGAGAGTTCGATGCCCTGGACGGACCCTGACTGTGCGACAAACACTATTTCGAATCTGGATGGAACGCCCCTGGGCTTTCTGGACCAGTTTTCCAGACCAAACTCCTCAAGTCGGCGTCTGCTGGGTCGTCTTATTTCTGGCGGCAATCTTTGTGATCGTGCACCTCGTTCGCGGTCAGAAGTCGACACTCCTGGAACGCAATACCTGGCTGAGCTGGGTTGCAGCCATCGTTCTGTTGAGCGGTCAACCCGTGCTGGGAATTCTGCCAGAGACACTTCCGGTATTTGGCTACGGAACGATGGTTCTGATCGGATTCGTCACTGCGCTCTGGTTTTCTTGCGTCCGGGCGAAGTCGGTCGGTTTCGATCCTGACATCATCCTCGATGCCGCATTCTGGGTGCTCGGTCTTGGGATTGTAGGGGGCCGGTTGGCATTCTTGATTCAGTACGGTCACTTCGTCTTTGCAAATTCACAAGGCCCCTTCGATCTCATTTTTCGCGCCGTCAATCTCTCAGAAGGAGGTTTGGTGCAAATTGGCGGTCTTGTTGGCGGAACGTTAGGTTTTCTGCTGTTCTGTTATCGACGGAATCTGAACTTCTTCGAATTTGCGGACATCATGACTCCCGCGATTTTTATTGGGATTGGATTCGGGAGAATCGGCTGTTTGTTGAATGGATGCTGCTACGGCGATCCGTGCGATTTGCCATGGGGAATCCAGTTTCCAGCTGAGAGCGTGACGTTCGGAGAACTCGCATCGCGTGGGTTCGTTGACCCGGATGCTGCGACGACGCATCTGATGCACCCCACGCAGATTTATAGCTCGATCAATGGCTTTATCCTCGCCTTCGTGACTGCCAACTACTACTGGTATCGAAAGCACTCCGGTGACGTTTTCGCACTCGGAGCGATTCTGTACGCGATCACACGAACTCAGCTTGAGTTTCTGCGAGCTGATGAACTTGGTCAGTTGGGAACCGGGCTGACAATTTCACAGCTTTACAGCGTCGGGATTCTAGCCTTTGGCGTCATAGTGTTGCTCACAGGACGGATGCGTTCCAAACCTCAGCAAATGACTGCAGTCCCAACGACTTGATTAGCGATGGTTCTTGGCTCAGACCGTCGACGAGTCTGAGACTTCTGTGAGCAAGATTTCTTCTCCCGAAGCTCCGGTTCGATCCCGCTCCTGACGGACATCATCGGCAATTAGCATCCGCTGGAAGAACAACATCATTAACGTGCACAGGTAGCGGCGTCCCATTTCGCGAAGCTTGAGTTTCGTCGAGCCCCAGGTGCGGCCTTCCCAGTGAATCGGGCATTGTTTGATCCTATAGCCCGCAATCAACGCACTGAGAGACATCTCCAGTGTGATGTTGAAGTGGCACGATCGATACGGGCCACATGACTGAATGACTTCCCGCCGATACGCTTTGAACGCATTCGTCAGGTCATTGAACCGGGTCCAGAACATGACGCGAATCGCGGTGTTCACGAATCGGTTGACGATCAACTTGAAACGGGGGTAGTTGTGAACGCTTCCGCCGTCGATGAATCTCGATCCGAAAACGCAGTCGTACTCTTCGTCGATGATCAGACGATAGTAGTTCAGAACATCCTGCGGTCGATCTGACAGATCAGCCATGTAGATGACAACAACATCGCCCTCGGCGTAATTGAGTCCGCAGCGAATCGCTCGACCGAAACCGCACGGAGCTGAGTGTCGAATCAAGCGGATCCCGGGGACCGCTTTCATTCTTTCCTGAACGAGTTCTTCGGTTTGGTCGGTACATCCATCCGCGACGACGATCAGTTCGACATCAAGTCCAGCCCCTGTGATGAGTGCCGACACCAGTTCATCAAGACATCCCTGAATGTTCTGTTCTTCGTTATGTGCCGGGATCACCAGCGAAAGTTGGGGGCGACTATTCAACGGACTCACTTGGGACATAAATGTTTACAAAGCAGTCTTGCGGCGTTGCCTGTGTTCCGATCGTCGAGCTGAGAACAGCGCCATATTCTTTGGGCCACTCATCCTGAACAGCTTCGCCAGCGGCGAGTAGATATCGATAGGGAATCTCTGAGTCTCCGTAAAAGAGTTCACGTTGTTGACACAACAGAGTCTCACGTCCAGAAAGGTAGATGTCAAAGACGTAGCTTGTGTCGGCGAGATAAAGCCCATCTGAGGGCATCTCTTCGAGGACTTCGGAGATGAAGTTCCCCGCATGGAAACGTTGATCGCCCCAATGATTCCAATAGACCCAGGCGGATCGTAGGCCTCCGCCCGGAACGAAAACGACCATCCCAATCGCAATGACAATCGCTGTCGGGAAATATCTGATCCGGTGAGTGCTCGTCGTCAACCACGGTTGCAACGCCAGTCCGATGGTCACGCAGATCCAGAATGTCGGATAAACCCAATACCCCTTGGTCGGATGCATCCCGGCCACTGTCGCTGTCAGATAGAGACTTGAGACCACGATCATCGTAAGCGCGCGGGCATGGGATGCGCGCTGCCTGAGCAAGATCACCAGGCTGATGATCGCACCTCCGCCGAAGAACGCGGTCTGCGAAGAACCGAAGAACTCCCAGATGAGACCAATGTGGTGCCGAAAAGACGGAATCGGATTCAAGAGACGCGATCCAAGACCGGGCCCAGCACGATCAACAACATTCGCAAAGAATTGACTTTGAAACTCCTGCGGAAACTTGATGATCAGCGGCAACCACAACATCAAGACAGCCACTGCTGAGAACGTCAGAAGAGTCGCCCGAAGAAGGCGATCTTTCAGGCTGCCATTCGCGCCGAGCACCCAGACTCCGCACTGTATGCAGAAGACAAGAGCGAACGGATGAAAAAGTCCGCCCAGACCACACAAGGCTCCAGCTGAGACGATTCGCTTCCAACTCCGTTTTCCGGAGTGGGCCCACAACGTCAGCAGTGCCCCCCAACCACAAAGCATGCAGAGCAAGTCTGGCCGAGCCAGTATCGACGTGAACATCAACGGACGGGAAAACGCCAGCAGACTTGCAGCGAGAAGACCCGCGAACCAATTCCCACCAAATTTCCTTGTTGCGAAGTAACAAAGGCCAATCGCGAGACATCCGCCCCACAGCAGCGGCATTCTCGCGGTGGGATAGCCAGCCGAAAGCAGGTAGAAAAACGGTGCTTGAATGTAGAACAGCCCGGGCGGAAGCGCCATCAAACATCGATCGGCGTTCTGATAGAACGTGGCTCGTTTGTCTGTCACCAGATATGGAACACGAGGAACTCCCTCTTTCGCGACAGTCCACCCCGGAACGGCAAAGACCTGTTCATCCTGACCGCCCGGTTGATGAACGACGAGCGGAAGTCGCAGTCCTAAAAAGACAATGACTGGAAGAAGAGGCCACTTCCAGTTTCCTCCTGACGGCGGCTCAATCATCGCCCCCTCGAAATGGTCAGCCAGTCGTTTCGTGTCTCTGCAAAGTCGGCGATCTCAGTCAAAATGTCTTCACGTGTCCACTCGGGTGACCAATCCCATGTTTTCTTCGCGAGGCTGTTATCGAGAACGACCCATGGCAAATCAAAAGGACGTGGATTGGGATCAGTCCCGACGAAATGTTCCCCGAATCGTTGATCGCACCATTGAGTCAGTTGTGCCAGCGACAGCGCACTCTCGACGCCGCCCGAGACATTGACGAGCATCGGCCGATCGCGGTCACCGTCAGACTCAAACTGCTTGACAACGAGTCGAGCTAGATCGAACGGGTGAAGCATATCTCTCACCTGTGCCCCGGTTCCGTCGAATCCGATGTATTTGAGTGGTTGTCGCTGCTGATGTGAGTGAATCCAGAATGCGAAAATCCCCTGCCCCGGATGTCCGAACTGTCCAGCCCCTGCCATCACTCCGCACCGATTGATCCAGACTGGAAAGTCGAACGTCTCTGCGTATTCTTTCGCGAGAACTTCGGAAGCGAGTTTGCTTGCCCCATAAAGTGAAACAGGAGCTTCGGTGGAAAACTCTTCTGATACGCCGAGTTCGCTGAGCCCGGCAGTTTTGATCTCATCGAAGTTCGGAAGATATGCTTCGTCCTGTTTGGTCAGTGGCAACCCGGCAAGCGGCTTGATCGCGTAGACTCGACTCGTGCTGATCATATTGAACTTGGCCGAACGTGACCGACAGAACTCCAGGAGATTCAATGTTCCGATCAAGTTGTGCTGCATCAACTGCAGCGAAGCACCGCCTCCATCCGTTCCAGCCAGCACGCTTGGCATTGCAGAAGCATCGATGACCGCTTCGACATCGGGAATCAATTCCAGATCGTTTCTGTCCCGAATATCACCATGAACGAATTCGACTCCCAGAGACTGAATGCGTGTGCGATTCGTTTCCGCTCCGGCCCGCGACAGATTATCGATACCGATCACAGTCCAATCGGAACGCTCTTGACGAATCCATTCTGCCAGACGGCTGCCGACAAACCCGCAAACACCGGTGATGAGAGTCTTCACGTCCTGGTTCCATTCATTTCGATCGAAGTGTCTTGAGCTGTTTTCCTGAGTGGGAATTCGCGTCGAAGCGATAATTGAGACATCTCATCTTCTCGTCTCAGCAGCTGCTGTCTGGACTCAAGAATTCGAGAGTTTGATCAGGTTCGGGCTGCCGTTTCGTGGGCTCGAATGAGTTCTTCGAGAATCGTTTGTAAATTGAGTGTCATCGACCAGTCGGGATACCGATGAGAAAACTTGCGGGTATCGCTGAGATACCATTGATGATCGCCGCGTCTGGGGGTCTCGTCAAAATCAATGACCATGCGTTCTCCCCTGAGTGACTCGATGATGCTGATTGCTTCCAAAATCGAACAATTGCTAAAACGCCCGCCGCCCGCATTGAAGACTTCTCCCTGCACCGGATCGCGTGCACAACACAAGAGCATGCGGACGAAATCGTGAGCGTGAATATTGTCTCGGACTTGTTTTCCCCGATACCCGAAAATGCGATAGGGAATTCGCTGGACCGCACACTTGGTCAGGTAAGACAAGAATCCATGCAGTTGCGCTCCCGAATGTCCGGGCCCTGTCAGGCATCCCCCGCGGAACGCTGCGGTCTTCATTCCGAAGTAGCGTCCGTATTCCTGAACGAGTAAGTCTGCCGCAGTTTTTGAGCATCCGAACAGCGAGTGAGTCGTTTGGTCAATCGGCATCGATTCATCGATCCCATACTCGAAGAACGGATGGCTCGAATCGAGTTCCCAACGCGTTTCTTCTTCAACGAGAGGCAACTCATTCGGTCGGTCGCCGTAAACTTTGTTCGTCGAAGTAAACAGAAAAGCCGCGTCCGGACACGACGCACGAGTCGCTTCCAAGAGATTGAGCGTCCCAACCGCGTTCACATTAAAGTCTGTGAACGGGTCACTCGCTGCCCAGTCGTGCGAAGGCTGACCGGCAGTGTGAATCACCACGGAGATGTCCGAAGAGTAATCCGAAAAGACTGAGTCTACTTTCTCGCGGTCGCGAATATCGACCGGGTGATGGACGAGTTCTGGGATCTGTTCTTTCAGAACCGACATTTGCGGACTTGTCGAAGAATTCGGCCCGAAGAAGTGAGCGCGTAGATCGTTGTCGATCCCCACGATCTGAAACCCCACTTTCGAAAACTGGCGGCACGCTTCGGCTCCAATGAGCCCCGCCGCTCCAGTGACAACTGCAATCAACCTCAACCGACCTTTCTCTTCAGGTAACTCTGGTTGTTGGAATCGTAGTGGATCAATTGAGCATTGTCATCGTTGCTCTGAGCGGACACTCACTTTGTGAGTTTAGATTGCGCCCACTGCACGGTGACGATGATTTCGAATTCAGCTTCATTCTTCGCGACGTCATCACATCAACCGTTTTTGGTTTTCCGCTCGGATGTGATGTCGAAACCGCTCGACAGTCTCAGCTGGGAATCTCTCGAAAATCTCTTCGATGGCCTGGTTTTCGGCTGCCACTTTTCTGGCGAACTCAGAAGCTGTCGTTCTGGCTTCGAGACGAACGTCCCTCGCTCCCAGCATCGGGACGACGTCCGACTGTTCCATCAATCGCAGCGCAAGTTCAACGTCTTCCATTCCGCTTCGGGAGTCGAGCAACTCATCGAAAATGATCCCATTCTTCACGATTGATTTCAAAAGAGAGAGTTTCCAGACGAGGCAGGTGTTCCTGGGAAACTGGAAGCATGTCTCCTCGCGGTCTTGAAACAATACGTATCCACAACTTGCAGAAGGAGGAGCGGCCGCTGCGCACATCCCGGTAAATTGGACGGAAGTGAGACGAATTTCCGTGGAAATGATCAGAACATACGTCTCACGCGGCGGAACATGTGCGAGGGCAACATTGAGTGCTTTTGACCAACCGTAATCTTGATCTGGAATCGGCAAGCACTTTAGGTTCTCGAAACCAGAAGTCTCTTGCAGGTAAGCTCTAGTGGAGAAGCCGCTTGTCCCGGAAGGGGCTCCGTCTCGATCTGAATTGACGGGGACAATCAGTCCGTTGATCTCGGGCAGACTTCGAAGACTTTCTAGGAGTCCAACGATCTTCGGATTATTGTAGCTGCGACAAATTGCATACATCGTTGGTTGCGACTCGTTGCTCAGAAGCGATTGAAATCCACGACAGAGATTATTGTTCTGGCCCCGGTGCGGAAGTGATCACTCCGAAGTTGTAGGCCAACTCCAGCAGTAGGCGTTCGACGGTGTTGAGTTCCATTCTTTGTTGAATCACTCTCCGAGCCAGCCCCGGAAAGTCAGTGATGATCCCGTCGACTCCTTGCGACATCATCAGAGACATCTGAATCGAATCGTTCACCGTCCAACAGTAAACATCCTTTCCGCGATCGTGAGCACGGTCTACAAATGCATGGCTGATCAAACTCGAATTGACAGCCAGAAAGTCCGCTTCCAGCTTTGTCAAATCTCCGATCGCAGTCGCAGTGAGCAATCCCACCGTCCAATCGGGCCGAAGTTTCTTCATTTTCTTGACCGCGTCCAGCTTCAGGGACATCAGTACAACGCTGTCTGTCATCCCGGTCTCTTCGACGATCTGGACCACCTTTCGCTCCAAGTCCTGATCGTGGCCATAGTATTTCAGTTCTATGTTCACCACGGCATGCCCGGAGCAGACCTCGAGGACTTCTTTGAGAGTTGGAACTCGCTCTTGATCGAAGTCTGAGGAGAAATGACTGCCGATATCGATCTGTGAGAGCTTTTCCAACGTGGCGTCCCAAATCTTCAAATTGACTCGACTGACTTTCATGAAGTCTGAATCATGAAAGACGACGACCTCTCCGTCCGCCGTTTCTTGAACGTCAATTTCTACCTGGTCAGCATTTTCGTCCAATGCCCTTCGCACCGAAGAGAGAGTATTTTCCGGAGCTGATCCAGATGCTCCACGATGAGCAATGATCAAAACATCGTCGACCGGACGGACTCCATCGACCAGCCAAACGCCAATCAACCCAGAGAACAATGCGAGAATCACAACTCCAGAAGCCAGTCGTGGCCAGGTCAATTGCGACCAGAACTTTGACTCAGCTTGCGGAATGTCTTTTACCGAAACAGGTACGGCTTTCTCCTCCGGGAGTGTCTGTCGATAGAAGTCTGTCATCAGCAGTGAGAACAAAATTGACTGAGTCAAACTGATAGCGAGCGATGCCAAGCTGTAGATAATCAGAAGAGCCCCGAGGACGGTGATGAGAATGGTCACGGAACCTGTGAATGGCGGAACGACGCTGCGAGCAATGAAGACCGTGGCTGCCGAAAGGACCATCGACAGCAACAATGAGATTCCGATCCAGGCGACGAAACCAATTCCGATGTTTTTTCGATGCCCCATCGTTCGTTGTTCGCTGACGCGTATCGCACCCCACGGGCCTTCTTTTTCCATCATCAAGATCGGGAGTGCAACGAACCATCCCGCGACTCGGGGAAGGAGTCTCCAACACATGACAGCCAGCACGACTCCAATCATCGAAGCTGCAACAAGAAATTTGGGTGGTCGGTTCTGCAGATAAAAGTTGATATCGACGTCGGTCAACATCAGCCAGAAAATCAGACCTCCCGCGGCGAGAAACGGAACTGCGATCATCAGCACGCGAACTACGATCTGTAGAGTCAGTCGTAGAACATTCGGTGCTTTCAAGAAGCTAATGTGCAGACACGTCAGCAAGTCACCAGTTGTTACCTTTCGTCCAGACATGGCCATCACGATGAAGGTCGCCTGCTCCAAGGCGAGGACGCACAAGAAGACAGCTGCGACAGTGATCATGCCGATCATTCCCAGCGGATGCAGCACGAACGAGACGATATCCATATCGGCGACGGCCGATTGCCCGGAGAATGTGAGGACTGTCCTCAAGACAAGTCCGGGTAAGGGAGCGAGAACGACAAACGAGATCAGCCGAAACAGAACACCGACAACGACCATTCCCCAGCCAGTTTGAGTCCACTCTTTGAAAATGCGGCTGGCGACTGAATTCATCGTTTGCTTTCTGAGCCAAAAAGATGCGGGCGGTCAGAAGGAAGATTGTCGCTTTAGAGTTTAGCAATCAACTGACATCAACCGAAGCCGTTCACTTACCGATCGAGTGTCGCAGAAATCATGGAATCAGAAGAGTCCTCCTCCGATGACTCGGCGCTTCGAGGGTCAAGCTGCGGATCGGTGGAATCATCTGAACGACTGTCGCTTTCCCCGAAGAATGATAGAAGTGCGGGGAGAAAAACAAGATCGCCAAAGAGTGCTGCGGAAATCGTGAGCCCGGCCATGCTGGCGAAAATTCGCTGATCTCGCATATCGCTGAACATGACCGTCGCAAAACCGACAACTAGAACCGCAGTCGTCATGATGAGCGCTGTTCCCGTTCCGATGAACGCGCGTCGAATTGCTTCACGTTCTGATCCTCCTCCCCTGGCCTGAAGCTCAGCGCGTTCTTCTTCGTAACGCGTCAGAAAGTGAATCGTGTCGTCCACTGCGATCCCCAGACAAACCGTAAAGGCGCATACACTGACGATCTCGAGGGTTTGACCTGTCACCACCAGATAGACTCCGGTGACGGCCAGCGGGAAGACATTCGGAATGATCGAAATCAAACCGAGACGAAGCGAACGGTAAGCAAGACTCAAGACGACGAAGATGATGAGGCTGGCACTGCCGAGGCTGTAAACGAGGTCCATCACGATTTGAAAGAGGCTCTCCCAGCGGCGGACCGGTTCGCCACCCAGTCTGACCTCAAATCCGGGATGATCTCGTGTGATCGCTGCGCACTCTTCTCGAACCCGTTCGAACACCGGTGCGTATTTGGCGATTCCCAAATCCTGAACGCGAAACTGAATTCGGGCTGATCTTTTCTCCGGAGAGTAGTAGGAACGCTTCAACGGAGGAGGAAGCAGTTCCAAAAGCGGCATTCGCTCTTCGAAGTCTCCGTCTCCAGGGAGCGCATCAATGAAAGAACGGATGGACAGCGGACTTCCAAGCAGCGGTTCTTCGCGTAACGCGTCATCAACTTCAGTGACCACTTTCAAGACTTCGGCGGAGTCTGATGGAACCTCCGGGTCCCACGTGACTTCGACGAATCCGAGCTCGAGCCCTCCGAATGCTTGATCCATGTGATCAATCGCCCGGGCTGCTTCGGATTTCATCGGCAAACCGGTTGTGCGTCGATCATCGGGGCGAAGCGTCAGAGAGATCGCAGTGAAGGCGAAGGTGATCACAATTCCAAGGATGCCCACGACTCGCGCATGTCCAAGAACGAAATCGATAATCACACTGATTCGGCTCAGATTTCGATCGATGAGCCCCCGCTCATGGCCGTGATGAATCGATCTCCCGAGCCATGTCGAGCAGGCCAGTGGAATTGATGTAATCACCGCGATGAACGTGACGATCACTCCCAGCACGCAAGCCCATCCAAACTCTCGGATCACTTGATGATGAGCCATTGAGAGCGAGCCAAAACCGATCGCTGTGGTCAGAGATGTGAGAAGACAGGCCAGGCCGACTTTCTGGATACCCCGCTTGGCTGCCTCTTTTTCTGACAAGCCCGATGCGCGCTGACGCCGGATTTCGACCATCAAGTGAACACCATCGGTCAGCCCGACCATACTCAACAAAATGGGCAAGACAATGTCGATAAATGGATTGTCTTGCAGTTCAAAATAGCTCACTAGCCCGATCGTCCAGAAGACTCCCAGAGTCGGAGCGATCGCGACGATCATGACAGCCCGGAATCCTCGGAAGAGGATGACCGCCATCAGAAGAACCATCCCGTAGCCGATGATCTGGTACTTGAAACGATTCGCCTCCTGTGAGGTGATGAAGGTCAGGTACATCGGGACAGGTCCCGTGACCAAAACCTCGAAATCATTCGTCGGGAAGTTCTTGAGCGTTGACTTCACCGCTCGACGCAAACCGTCGGTGACAGCTTCGTCACTTTCGACAAAGAACCAATTGAGTTGCACCATCAGGAGAGTCGTTTCACCGTCGCGAGACAGCAACTGCCCCCCGACAAGTGGATGAGCCAGAGCGATTTCTCGGGCCTGTTCGAATTGCCGCTCTGAAGCATGGACTCCCGGAAAGAATGATTCTCGAAGCCCAAAGATATTGAGAGGGGGGACTTCATCGATCCATAGGACGCTTTCGACGTAATCAAGTTCTTCGAGAGCGCTCACACAGGCTTTCAAAGCCTGTGAGCCTTCAACAGTGAAGAACTGGCTGGAATCGATGACCAGAATGACTTCGGAATCGGTGAGACTGACAACCTCAACGTCGGGAGCAGCTTGCCTGGGAGCCGTTTGTTGGGTCGTACTCGTCTCGTTCACCACAGCGGGTGCGGGTTCGAAGAGTTTCCAAACCATATCAGGTGCGACATAACCGAGCGCGGAAACGGCTGTCAGACAGAACAGCAGCGCCCAAACAATTCCTCGCCGGTCGACAGTCCAGCCGAAAGCTTTCTGAAATTTTACTGACACAGCAGGACAATCTATGTGAGTGAGACTGATTTCGCAGTGCAAGCGAACTCAGAGCGTGAGGATGTTATTCGAGTCAGCTTTTAGAAGGATTAGCGGCGTCGAAACTCGGCATCTGCCCGGTGTCGAACTTCGGTCGGATCAATGAATCCATCGCGATTGCGATCCAGTTCGCGGAACCCGTATCGATCCATGGCGATCGGCAATTCGGAGCGCACGATCTTGCCATCTTTGTTTCGGTCGAATCGTCCGAAGAATTGGTCAACAAACTTGGTGGCTTGTTCCTCACGTTCTGATTCAGAAACGGAAACAACGGAATCAGCCGAAGTATTTCGATAGCGGACGTTTTGATCTCTGGGGATCGCCACTGTGAAGAAGGCTAGAGCCATTTCTTCCCAGGTTTGATCACCCCAGGTGACGTACTGTTCCGGGTCCGGATTGACGGGGTTCTTTTCGGAATTGTCAAAGACGGATCGGAACTCAATCCCCTTCAATTCAGCCAGCGGCAAGGGTTCGACAAATTGATAGAAGTGCTGCCAGTTGAAATCGTAATGCGGCACGTCGAGGACTGTGTCTCGCTCTCCATCCCGAACGACGTCAACGGAGAACGCTTTGCCACGAACATGCATGTGCGGAGCGATTCCGATCAGCTTCCCTGAATCGGGAAGGTAGGTCACATCTCCATCAACAGCGAAAGATGACACGTTCGGAGGGATTTCAAAGTCTCTGTTGATCCCAATCAATGTCGCAACTTCATGGGTCACGTCTTCATCATTCGCCAAGAGAAGGGCGAGCTGAGATAGATCCTCTTCCTGAGCTCCTGTGGGCGTGTAGTGCATCTGGAAAACGAAACGTGATCCCGCCGGAACGAAGATGCCGTAGTTCTCTGGAAGATCAACGGGCAACTGGCCGGGAACGAATCCGGTTAGCCAGCGAACTCTTCGAAAGTCCTCTCCGTCGGGTGGACGAATAAAAACGAGACAGTGATGTACGACTGAACGATTGCCGGGCACAACTTGAGCACCGACGATCCACTGGTCTTCTTCAAATTGTGGATCGACAACGAAATACTGATACTCGACGGTCCCTTCAGCTGGCACGTTAAAGGGTCTCGAATGCATATCCAAGACGAGATCAGGTTCTCGCTTCAGTTGCCACTTTTCAGCGGGTGGAACTGGCGGCGGAAGGTCTTTTTCGTCACCGAATGGCATTCCCCCTCGGACCCACTCCCGCAGTTGTTCAATTTCATCTTGCGGCATTGAGCGGGCGTTCAGGAATTCTCCGTGATCCGGATTGGCGTGCCAAGGTGGCATGCGTTTCTGATCGATCACCTCCAGAAGCATTTCTCCCCAACCCTGAACTTCTTCAAAGTCAGTGAGAGCGAACGGTCCGATTTCTCCTTCGCGATGGCATTCAACACAGCGGTTTTGGAGGATTCGTGAGATTTCCTTCGCATACGTCAGCGACGTAGATTCTTCAGCATCTCGAATACGTCCGATCAGACAACCCACCGGTTCTGTGCGAGCCACAGCGATCTTTTGACCTGACATCAGCTGCTCAATCGCGACCTTCAAGTCTTCTCGTTCAGGTTCTGACCGGCTCAGACCCGGCTGATACTGATCATCAATTCTCCCCTGGTAGCGGATGACTCCCAGCGAATCGACAACGAAAACTTCCGGTGTTCGAGTTGCTCCGAAGAGGTCGGCAGCGGTTCCAAGTCGATCCTTCAAAACTGGAAACTCAATTCCTGTTCGATTCAAGTAGATGCGTAGATCTTCGATCGAGTCTTGAGAGTTGCTGTTGATCCCGATGAAGCGAACACCTTTCGACTTCCACTTCTCAGAAAGTGCGTCGAGTCTCGGTCCGTAAAGTCTGGCCAACGGACACTCACTCCCGAGAAAGCAGACGACTGAGACTGAATCAGATTCTTCGCCCAACACGGAAACGAGTTTCCCATTCACTCCTGGGAGAGAGAGGTCATGCAGTGACGCGGACGGCGGTTCTTCCGCCCAGAGTGCCTGAGACAGCATTATCACCAGTAGAAAGCTTCCGGAGTGCCGTGCCATACTCTGAAGTCCTTTAACTCGTTGCATCCTGAACAATTTGCGATCCCATCAGATTGAGATTGTATACACGACCGTCAAACTTTCGCAAATTTCACGGTGATCAAGCAGGAAGTCTTCGAATCGAGACGCTTGGAGGCAGAAACACTGCGCAAATCATTCGATTTCTCAGTGTTTCGCGGTGGGACGAAATGCAGGTCAGCCTCTGGTAATACTCATCAAACTGATGGGATACGTGATGCCTTTGAGCCAAAACACGACACAGAAAACGCCTGATTGACAAATTATTCACAAAAAAACTCGAAGAACGAGGTTGAATTTCCGATCCTCAGATCTAGAATTCGGCACACCAAGTGAAGGCCTCTGGCCCGCTGCCTTCATTTGGAGAGTCCCACCTTGATTTGGCCCGAATCGGTGGGACTCACTTTTTTTCTACCTACTGCTTGGTCTGTACCGCTTCGTCAGACCCACGATCAATTCCGGATTTATCTTCTCACCGGAAGATGCCTCTCAAATTTTAACGCTCTGCTCTTTCGCATTTTGAGCAATCTTCTTCTCCGCTGAAGTGATCATTCCGATGACCGAAGATCACCATTTTTCGAGGTCGTGTCGAAGCAGAGAGGAAATGAAGATACTCTAGCTGTCCACAGAGTTTCTGAATGATCAACTCGATCAAATTCAAATACTCAAACTCCATCCTCTCGAAAGCCTGCGACACAATGAAAACAGAACTCTTCGCCCGAGGAAATTTGAAGGGCCGACTCCTGCCACTGCTGGGCATCTTCCTCTCTATCAGTTCATTTCATGCAGCCGCGGATGAAACTGCCCCAGCTATCAACCAAGAGCGTCTGAATCGAATCGATCGAATCGTGGACGAAGGGCTGCAACGTGATCAGTTTCCGGGTTGTGTCGTGTTGATCCAGTTCAAGGGCAAGACAGTCTTTGAGAAAGCTTATGGGAATCTACAGATCGAACCGGAAGTCATTCCGATGCAGGTCGACACGGTTTTCGATCTGGCATCTCTGACGAAACCAATCGCGACCGCTTCGAGTATTCATCTTCTCGCGCAGCGAGGCGACATTGACGTTCACGAAACCGCGCATCACTACCTTCCCGATTTTCAGGGGAGCGGAAAAGAAACGATCACAATCGAACAGCTACTGACACACACGAGTGGACTCATCCCGGACAATGCTCTCTCTGACTATCAATCTGGTCGAGATGAGGCTTACGAGAAGATCAACCAACTGTCGCTCTCTGCTCAACCGGGAGAGAAATTCATGTACAGCGATGTTGGCTTCATCGTCCTCGGTCGAATCGTGGAAAAGGTCTCGGGCCAGCGACTCGATGAGTTCTGCCAAGCCGAAATTTTCGGGCCACTCAAGATGTCCGAGACAGGCTATCTGCCAGCTCCGGCACTTCGAGAACGAGCGGCGACAACACAGAAACGCGGCGATCACTGGATGCGTGGTGAAGTCCATGATCCGCGTGCGTACGAAATGGATGGCGTCGCTGGACATGCTGGTCTCTTCTCGACAGCTCAGGATCTCTCAAGATTCGCAGCCATGATTCTCAATGATGGCGAACTCGAAGATGTTCAACTCTTCACACCAGCTTCGATTCAACACATGACGAACAGTGTTGATGTCCCGCGCGGGGTTCGTTCGCTCGGATGGGATAAGCAATCTCCCTACTCATCCAACAAAGGAGATCTGCTCAGCGATTCGGCAATTGGACATGGAGGTTTCACAGGAACGGGAATCTGGATCGATCCCGACCTCGAGCTTGCAGTCATCTTTCTAAGCAACCGCGTTCATCCTGACGGCTCCGGTTCGGTCAACAACCTCATCGGTCGAATCTCAACGGTCGCAGCAGCTGCGCTGCCTGATAAAGTCGACTGACTCGTTCCGTTTCGATCTTGTTGACTCAACGCGGCGTCTTGAACGTCAGAGGCTTTGTTGTCATAGTCGCCGATTTCTAATCAGGCGAAAGACCAGCGGGTCATGACTGAACAACAATTCGACCTCATTATCATTGGGGGTGGTGGCGTCGGCAGCAGTGCCGCCTATTTTGCCGCTCTGAAGAAACTGAACGTTCTTGTCATCGAACAGTTTCCGAGAGGACATGAACGCGGAAGTTCCCATGGTGAAACCCGCGTCATCCGAACGGCCTATCACGAGCATCCCGAATACGTCCCGCTGGCTCAAAATGCCTATAAGCTGTGGCAGCGGATTGAAGATCGTTCCGGAAGAACTTTGCTCTCCGCTTGTGGGTTAATGCTGGCTGGGCTGCCCAATGCCGAGACTATAGAAGGGGCGCGAGCCGCTTCGAATCTTCATGGAATCGAATTGGAAGATGTTCCTGCCGAAGAGTTTCAGGATCGTTTTCCGGGATTCGTTCTGCCTGAGGACTACGAAGTCGTCTACGAGCCGACCGCCGGATTTCTCGATGTGGAAGAATGTGTCGAGGCTTTCATCGAACTCGCTCAAAGCAAGGGCGTTCAATTCAAATGGGAGTCTCCAGTCACCCACTGGGAATCCGACGGAGAGTCTGCCAAGGTTTTTGTCGGAGAAAAAACCTTTCACGCGAAAAGCGTTGTGATTGCTTCGGGGGCCTGGAGCAATCAACTCTTAAATGAAACGCCGGGATTCCCGTCGCTGGAAGTCCTTCGAAAGTTCATGGTCTGGTTTCCAGTACGGACCGATTCTTATGACCTGAGCATGGGGAGTTCTATCTTTCACTACACCATGCCCTACGGCGAGTTTTACGGCTTCCCGTCATTGGATGGCGAGACCGTGAAAGTGTGTGAGCACACTGGCGGTCAACACGTTAGCGATCCATCTGACGACGCTCCTGAAATCACGGAGTCTGAACTCGCCCCACTGGAACGATTTCTGGGCGAAATCATGCCTGATCTCGAACCACAAAGTGAAAGCTTCAGCCCCTGCCTCTATACATTGACGCCTGATCGACACTTCATCGTTGACGAACATCCTCAACATAAGAATGTCTTTTTTGCGGCGGGGCTGAGCGGTCATGGTTTCAAATTCGTCAACGTGATCGGCAAGGCTCTCGCTGACCTGGTTGATTCTCGCGAAACAGATCAACCAATTTCCTTCCTGTCTCTGAAGCGATTCACTGAAACAAATCTCTGATGTGCACGAGCAGACGGTGACTTCCCAATGTCGAGTGCCGAACAACTGCGTCGCTTGTCGAACGGATTCACTCTCTTGCATAATGCGTTGATACAACGACTTGCTGCTGCAACAGTTCTAAAGGGCACAACGACTTCCCTCAGACATCACGATCGACCGAAAGAACGTTACCCCCATGAGTCTTCACTCGATTTCCAAATTTGTTTTGTGTTCCACTCTGACTCTGATCATTGCTGGATCAGGACAAAGCCTGTTCGGACAAGAATCAAGCATCAATCCGGGCATCAACGATTCTTTCGATACGCCGGATGTTAAAGACTTCGTCGAACGATTCGAGAAAGAGGGCCGCGAGGTCTACGACCATCGCCAGAGAATCATCGAGGAAGCCAACATCACAGCTGGCGAAACAATTGCAGACGTTGGAGCAGGAACCGGACTCTTCACACATTTGCTCGCTGAAAAGACAGGGCCAACCGGAACGGTCATCGCTGTCGACATCGCTAAAGAGTTCGTTGACCACACCGTCTCCTCAGCGCGAACTGCCGGCCTGAATCAGGTTCGTGGGCAGGTCTGTAAACCCGACTCGGTCGAGTTGCAGCCAAACTCTATCGACGTCGCTTTCATCTGCGATACCTACCATCACTTTGAGTTTCCGTACAAGACGATGCGATCGATCTATCGGGCATTGAAACCGGAAGGAAGAGTCGTTCTGGTCGAGTTTCACCGCGAAGAGGGTGAAAGCTCTGACTGGATCATGAACCATGTCCGGGCTGGGCAGGATGTTTTTGTGGCAGAGATCGAAAACGCAGGCTTCGAAGTCGAGTCCGAAGTGGATTTCCTTGACACCTCGTACTTCATGACGTTTCGCAAATCTGAGAAGACGAATGACGTCGGTCAAACCACAGACTCACTGGCGACAGTCAAAAGCCTTCTTGATAGCAAAACCGCCATTCTCCTCGACGTCCGTGAACAAAGAGAGTGGGATGCTGGTCACCTCAGCCAGGCCCAGCTGTTCCCGTTGAGTGATTTGCAGACACGAGAACTACGCGGGACCGTCGAAGAACTCGACCTCCCCAAAGACCAGATCATCTACACACATTGTGCGCGGGGGATTCGCTCTGTCTCTGCAGCGCATCTATTGAGAAATCTTGGCTACGACGCTCGGGGACTCAAACAGGGATTCGTCGAGCTGAACAAGAATGGCTTTGAAGCAGCCGAGTGAGAACTTGGAGACTGACGACAATCAATTCGTCACATGGAGCGCTGATTGCAACTGTGGCTTTTATTTCCGCATACCAAATTACGTTGTATTAGTTAATTAGATTCATCGACAACAAGGAATTTCACGTGCTCAAGATCCTTCCACTTGCGCTGATTGCGATTGTCATTGGAGTAGCTGCCACGGAGTATCAAAGTCCATTTGAAATTCCGAAAGAGCTACAACTCGATGCGAATGCGATGACCACAGAACAGTCGGCGCAGCTTGAAACGGTCAAGAATGAGAACGCTCGCAAACATCATGCGATCATGGGGGGAATTATTGGGGCGGTATTCGCCGGGTGTCTTGCTCTCGGCGGCAGCCTATTGGCGAAGCGAGGAATTCCCGTTGCCACGCTCTCAGGATTCATCCTGGGAGGAGTTGGCGGAGCGGTCGGAGGATATGCGTCGACCTACCTGCTGCATTATTTTCGCGTCCACGAACAAGACCAATTCATCGAAGCGATTTCGATTCATGGAGCATTCTTCGTGCCCGTCGCGATCGCCCTTGCACTCGCGCTGATTATCTCCCGGGCGATGTCGATCACTTCGGCAATCTCTTTGGTAATCGTTGCAGCGATTGGAGCGGGGATGTATCCGTTATTGGCTGCCATTATCTTTCCACTTCTTCAGTCGGACAAATTCCCTCCAGACGGATCTGCGAACCGTGCGCTTTGGCTGGCACTTCCAATTCTATTCACTGCTGGGGTGATGATTCGTCAGCAGCCAAAAACAAATACTTCGGATTCTGCGAAGGTTGAGGATCAAAAAGTTCCTGCAACTGAGCCTGAATCCGACGACGACGACGGGCCAGGAGATGAGTCGTAACGTTTTACTTCAGAACCGGGCGAGCCCGTCCGGTTCATATTCTCTTTGAGTGCGGTCTGATTGCTGGGTCTTCTTCTGTTTGTTGATTTCCGCTCATTTCTTCAACGAGGCCAATCATGCCAAGCTATCAAGTCAGTCGTTCGATCCAGATTAAAGCTCCACCCGACGAGGTGTACGACAAGGTCGTTGACTATTCGAACTGGACGATTTGGTCTCCGTGGCTGTGTGCTGAGCCGAGTGCGAGAGTCACCGTCTCTGATGACTCGAAAAGTGTTGGCTCGACATATGCCTGGAGTGGCGAGATTGTGGGGGCTGGTGAACTCGAACACCTCAACCTTGAACCGGGAGAACTGATCGAAGACGAGATTCGATTCATCAAACCTTTCAAGTCGGTCTCCGAAGTTCGGTTTCTGCTGACTCCCGTTCAGGAAGGCACTGAAGTCACGTGGCAAATGCTGGGCAACCTGCCATGGTTCCTGTTCTGGATGAAGTCGAGTTTAGAGTTGTACATTGGGATGGATTATGAGCGGGGCCTGATGATGCTCAAAGAGTGGATCGAGACAGGCACCGTCGAATCGCAAACGAACATTCGCGGAATTGAGTCCGTTGGGCCACTCACCATGTTTGGTATCCGAAACAAGTGCTCATTCAGTGATGTCGGGCCGTCAATGGAAGAGGCGATTTCCGAATCGAAACAGCGTCTTGAGGAAAGCAGCATTCCAATCGTCAGCGGTCCGCTGTCCGTCTACCATGAAATGGACATGAAACGACGCACTTTCGACTACACCAGCGGATTTGTGGTTTCCAACTCCGCGAGACTCCCGGAAGGGATGTCCAATTGGGTACTTCCTCCCTGCAAAGCATTGGCGGTTGAACATCAGGGTGCCTATCGACATCTCGGAAACGCGTGGAGTGCGGCACATCAGTTTGCGCGTTATAAAAAGCTCAAACAAAACAAATGCGGCGGCTATGAGATTTACTTGAATGATCCGTGCAACACAGACTCTTCTGAACTTCGCACAGACATCTATTTGCCACTTAAGTGATCAGAGCTTGAATTGCACTTTGAGATAAAGACCCGGACATGATTGATACCGTGTTGCTTGTCTGTACGTGGGTCGCAGCTGGTATTTCGACCTTCCTCGGAGTTGCCTATCTGATCACAGTTCGCCGGAGCAACCTTTCTATACATGCCCGCCCGATCCAACTGGCAGAGGAACAACTTGGACCTGTCAGTGTTATCGTGCCTGCTCGCGATGAAGAACTCGACTTGGCGAAAGGGCTTGATTCCATCCTCGCTCAGAAGAATGTGGCTTTAGAAGTGATTGTTATTAACGATCACTCTTCTGATCGAACCGGAGAGATTGCGGACGAGTATGCTGCCAAAGATGATCGCGTGACCGTGATTCACGATCCACCACTCGCAAAGGGTTGGCTCGGGAAAGCGAATGCGATGGAACAGGGCCGGCTCGTTGCCAGTCACGACTGGATCGTCCTGACTGATGCGGATGTTGTTCATTCACCGGAGTGTTTCGCAACCGCGATTCAGTCAGCACAAGCTGAGCAACTCGACATGCTCAGCCTCGGCCCGCGGTTTGATTTTCACTCATTCTGGGAAAACGTGCTGCTGCCTCATGCGCTGATCGCAGGTGTTGTGCACTTTCTCTTTCAGAATGTGAATAGCGACTCATCTCCACATGCAGCTGGTGCGGGTGCATTCATTTTGGCACGGAAGAAAACTCTCGAAGAGATTGGAGCAATGGACTGCATCAAGGCAGAAATGCTCGACGATGTCTCCATTGCAAATCGGGTACGCCAGAACGGACTGCGAGTTCGGTTATGGCTCGCCCCGGAACTTTTGCATGTTCGGCTCTTCAAAAGCAATCACCATGCATTTTGGGGGCTGACGAAAAACATTCTGGGCGTGATGCCACGCGCCTGGATGGCACTCTTTGCGATGTGGCTTCCAATCTTTATGTATTGGATTCCCATCGCTACAGCGATCGTTGGGATCGTTGAGCAAAGTCCGCTCATGATCGCTTCCGGTCTGGCGACTTACATCATTCAGGCTCTGCTGCTGATTCCCGCAACACAACTCTGCACGCTGCGAGTTGCGAAAGCATTGTGCTTCCCGCTCTCTGCGTTTCCAGTGATCTGTACATTCTCGGCAGCTCTCATTCATCGCTGGAGAAGAAACGCAGTTCACTGGCGAGGCAGAACGATCGAGCTTTCGAATTCGTAGCTCAAAGCGTGACGCGAAGAATATTTGGAACCGGATTAGGCTCTGGGACGCCCGAGTGACCGCAAAGCAGCTTTGTAAGCGTTCCGAAATCCGCTCTTGGTCGACTCCAGAATTAATTGACAAGAGGGACAGACTCGAAACTGCTTCGTGACCGGATGGCTACAGCGAGGACATGGACGCTCCGCGGGATTCTCTGGCTTCGTGGCCATTGGCGGAGTTGATCGAACCGGTTCGGACTTTGTTTCAGGAGTTTCCAACTCGAGTTCGTTCAAAAGGCGAAGAGCCCCCGTTTCACTCATTGATTTCTGCTGCGGACGCGGGACTCTGACCGGGATACCGCAAGCGGGACAGTTGATCACCAGCCCGCTCTTCTGATGGCTTGCCCGCAGATTGTGGCCATTCTTACAGCGAAAGCGGTGAGCTGAATCAGGATTCTCCATCGAACAGATCTCCATGCGTGTCCTTCGACGCTCACCATCTGTTTTCACACTTCTGAGAAAACGAGAGAACCGAGCATCGGCGAATGACTGAGTGAGGCCTGTCTCTCTGGGGATTGCAATTGCAGCAAGCAGCAAACTCACTGACAACGCGGACTCATGGAGAAGTCTTCGTCTCAATCGGGGGGAATACTCATAAAACCCCGAAACGAAGAATGTGACCGCGACAATTTCGAAAAATGCGTTTTTTCTCTGAGCCGTCGAGAATCAGATCTTGCGATGCGATCCGCTCGCTTGTCATCCGTCGTTCTGTCCGAGATCCGAAACCTCATCACCAACATGCGGCAAATAGAGATGAAATCGAATCGAAATCAATCGGAACGCGACGATGACTGCAATCGCCACTGGGGCAGCGAAAGTCTCCAGCGATGCAACGGAACGCATCAGGATATAGATCCAACTTCCCACGAACGAACAAGTCGCGAACAACGGAGCTGGCCGAAACAAGCTGGGAACACGGTTGCAAATGACGTCTCCCATCACACCCCCAAACGTCCCGGTGACAACTCCGAGCAATGATGCAATGAACCATGACGTTCCGTAATCGATCGCAGCACTCGTTCCGACGACGCTGAACAACCCGAGTCCCAAAGCATCGGGAATACTGAGATACCGCTCCAGGTGAACGGGAACGGTCTTCAGAACGGAGCTTATTAAAGCAATCACGAAGACAATGATCGGATAATATTCCTCTCGAATCCAAAACAATGGATGTCGATCGAGAAAGAGATCGCGGAGTGTCCCGCCGCCAAATGCAACAACGAACGCAAGGCAGAACACGCCCACGAAATCCATGTGATGACGACGGGCCAGCAGAACTCCGTAAAACGCACTGGAAACGACGGCAAGTAATTCGACGACTCGATACATTGACTCACTTTAAAGACGTTACTGTCGGGCTTCCAACTCGGCAGGACAAGGTGGTATCGGATTGAAGCTCATCACTGCGTGCTACTTGCGTCCGAGGCTTTCTCTTCGCCAGCGAAGAAATTGACGATTTTTTCATTGCTCTTCGCATAGTCACGCAAGCCATCGACCGAAGTCGGAAGCCTCATGACGTCGACATCCAGCTGCAAGACTTTGACCTCTGACGATCCCTTCGTGATGAGAAACAACGTGCCTTGATCAGTATGAAGTAAGTGGTCTTCGATCATCACTGAGGCAGTGCGTCCGTCTTTAGTTTCGCAGCGAATCGGGATTTCGTCACCCTGAAGCGAGAAAACACCTTCGGAAACCGCTGAGTCCTTGTCCGCACTACTCCGCATGGAACTGCCTGATGCATCAGCGCACCAGAAGACGACCTTCAGCGGTTCCGGAGCGCCCATTCGAAGTGTGACAGCTTCGACGGTCGCTTTAGAAATACCCGGAACAGGGTCCTCAGAGACAATCGTCCAGGAAGCGCTACTCGAACGTACTCCTCTTTCTCCATGCGCTGGTCGGCAACTCAGCGACAGACAAATCACCACGACAACAACAAGCAGAGAATTGACTTTCGACGCCATCGACATGTCCTTCAGGCAGACAGAGTTGACGAACTGACTTCAAATGACAAACTCATCATGATCGAAATTGCTTCAAACGTGAATCAATCCGACTCAATTCGAAGGATGCCCCGGAAGCATGAAATGGGACACAATTGCCAAGTGTACCATTTCCAATCACGACAGCGATCGCCGGCGACTTGCTTCCACAGACAACGAACAATACGGACCGAGTGATGAAGTTACGGATACTCGTGGTCATTCTGGGATCGGTTTTCTGCACCGCCCTCACTAGCCTCGCACAAGATGATGCCCCCAACCAATTCGCAACGGATGCCGAAATTGAAGCGGTGAAATCTGCTCCGTCCGACGTTGAGGTTCAACCGGCGGTCACCGATCAGATGATTGAAGAGCGGCTGGAGAATATTCTGCGAGCGACCGATTGGTTTCTTCGTCCGGAAGTCGACGTGAAGGAAGGTGTGGCTTTTCTGAACGGAGAAGCAGAGACTGAAGAACATCGAAAGTGGGCGGGTGATCTGGCACGCAACACTCAGGACGTTGTGGCTGTCGTCAACAAAATTCACGTCAGCCATAAAAGCATCTGGGATTTCACTCCTGCCTGGATTGAGATTCAGAGAATGGGACGGGAAGCAATTCAAGCAACTCCCCTGCTTCTCTTGGGCTTACTCCTGTTCGGGCTGACCTGGGTCTTCGCAACGATGTCGATGCGGATCGCTTTTGCGCTCTTCGAGAACCGACTCCCGAGCCCACTTCTGCGACATGTGATCTCTCGAGCGGTGGCAATTCCAGTCTTTCTTTTTGGAATCTATCTGATCCTCAGAATCTCCGGGCTGACGCAAATCGCCATGACAGTGCTCGGCGGAACGGGTTTGATCGGTATCGTGATCGGAATTGCGTTTCGCGACATCGCGGAGAATTTTCTCGCAAGCATTCTGATCAGCATTCAACGCCCGTTCTCGCTGGGCGATCTGATCCTGGTGGGCGGTCACGAAGGAGTCGTGCAGCGAGTCACCACTCGAGGCACTTTGCTGATGACATTGGACGGCAATCACGTTCAGATTCCGAATGCCACGATTTACAAAAACGTTATCAAGAATTTCACTGCCAATCCGAAACGGCGATTCGACTTTCTGGTTGGGATCGACTATCTCGATTCTGCCTCGAAAGCACAGGAAGTCATTCAGCAGATGCTGGAAGGACACGAAGCGATTCTCAACGATCCAGAACCAATGGTGCTGGTGGAAGAGCTTGGCACATCGACCGTGAACCTTCGCGTTTACGCCTGGATTGATGGCAGCCAATACAGTGCGGCTAAGGTTCGCTCGTCGGTCATTCGCCTGACCAAGCGGGCGATTTCTGATGCTGGATTAACGATGCCGGACGAAGCGAGAGAAGTAATCTTTCCGAAGGGAATTCCGATCACAATGATTGACGATCAGCGTCAAACAAGACATCCGGTCGAACAGAAGTCTTCAAAACCGCTGCCTTCTGTTGAACCGGAAACCGTGCAGAATGAATCTGAAGGTGGCTTCAGCAGCGAAATCGAGGAAATCGAGAAGCAGGCGCAAGAATCGTCGCCGCCTGAAAAGGGAGCGAACTTGCTTGACACCGAAGAGAAACAGTAGCTGCCAGCGCCTTTTCATTGCTTCGGTACGACAGTCTGAAACTGAAAAGAGCCCGTCGACAATTGCCGTCGGGCTCTTTGATCGATTCTGATCATTCACTGCAGCGAATTACTCGACTGATGATCCTTTGAATCCAGCGTCAGTCAGTGCAGCGGTCGCAACATCTGATGAGACATCGCCATCGAATTTGACGACAACGCGACGATCGTTGATCACACCTTCTTGTTCCTGTGGAACGAGTTCGACGAGGCTCACACCATCGATTCCTTCGAGTGTCTCTTTCACTTTCGGATAGCAAGCGAACGGACAGTGCATCTCAGGCACTGCCAACGTCACTTCGTCTCCTGATGTGAAAGCGGCCAGATCAGTAGCGGTCGCGGTTTCTGTCATCGATTCAGTTGCAGCTGGAGCGTCGCTCGCAGCTTGTTGATCTGAATTCGTACAACCAGCGACAGTCGTCGCGACAGCGACGGCAACAGACAGCATCATCCACTTTGGCATGTTCATATACTCCAATTTTGTCAGTGAAAACTTGTTGATCGTTGAAGAACAATCGGCAACTGCACTCGCTGACAACTTTTCGCGAGTTGAATGCAATCGCCTGATTGCTGAAAGTAATCTACCCGAATCAACGACCATGATCTGTGTATTGGCTCACAAAGTCGATCTGTGAATCATAGATTGTTCAAAAGTGAGAACTTTTTCTGGGCAGCAACTAAATTATGGTTTTCGTACGCAGAAGAGTTGGCTTCCGGTTCGTAAAACAAAGCTGTCGTCAGCGACAGCTACGCCGTAGAGAGTTGGAGCAGAAAACATCGCTGCTGCACTGCGGCGTTCTTCCGTTTCCTCTTCCGCAACCGGGATGTTATTGACGGGTGGGTTTTCTTCTGTCCAAAGTTTGTTCTCGGCCAGGACTTTGAACTCTTTTCCGGACTGCAGGACTGTTGTCGTCCCTGATTTCCCGAAGAAGTAAACTCGCTCGCCGACACCGACAGGGGTCGCCCAGCAGGAATCTGCGATGCGTTCGGTGAAGACGTCGTCGCCGGTTTCAACATCGACACAAAAGACGACTGCTGACCGATTCACCCAGTACGCCACTCCATCATGTGCCACGGGTGAGGCCCAGGAGGGCGTTGCCTTCGGCGTCGTCCACTGGAACTTCGGAACGTAATCCTCACCCTGCTTTTCGACGACCAGCAAGCCATTCGACTTCCGGGCCATGGTTTCATTTTCGCCCTGTCGACCAGCGGAAGCACCGATGAAGAACTGTCCTTCACCTGGAGACTGTGGAGTGGTTGCTCTGTTGCCCCCGACCTGGTCGAACGTCCAAAGCTCTTTTCCTGTCTTGGTGTCATATCCCATGACTGTGCCATCGGAGCTGCAAACGACTTGCGGTTGCCCACCGATTTCGACAATCGCGGGAGAGCTCCAGTTCGTGCGTGGTTTCCGATCGGTCTTCCACAGCGTTTCGCCGGTCTCCTTGCTCAAAGAAATCAGATAAGCAGCTTCTTCGTCATCAATCAGGATGATGACCTGATCTTCAGTCTGCACAGGCGAGCTCGACAGGCCGAACTTATTTTTCGGCTGCCCATAGTCATCGGAAAGCGATCGTTTCCACCGCTCTTCACCGGATCGGGTCAAAGCGACCACATCGCCACTTTCGAAGTAAGCATAGACTCCGTCTGCATCGACGACTGGCGTCGGAGCTGCTCGACTGATGTAAACGCTGGCTTTTTCAGGGAATGTTGATGCGGTCTCACTTTCCCAACTTAAGTCTCCGGATTTGAGATCGAAAGCAACGACGTGAAGTGTGTTCTTGTCGGCTCCTGAAACGGAGGTGACGAATACTGTTCCGTCCCAGACAACAGGCGAGGATTGCCCGTATCCGGGAAGTTGACGCTGCCAGGCGACTCCCTCCTCGGGAGACCAATTCAGCGGAAGAGATTCCATCTGAAGCTGTGAGGCTCCCTCACCCAGAAAACCTGGCCACACTCCGGGCTGCTGTGGAGCAGCCAGAGCCAAAACAATCATCGAAGGAAGTATCGACATATTGAACTTTTCTACGTTTTGAAGAAGTGGTTGCTATATTCGCTTCTGACCTGAAAGACATCGCAAAGGTCAACAGGCAGTTTTGTTCGACTCTTTAAGTAATCCGCGTCCATGACGCCACTGTTGTCGTCATGATTTCCATTTGAACAACAAACGGCAAGTCCGAGCGTTTTCGTCGACGCCGTGCTGGATCACAACTGGCAGTGCTGCATGAGGAAATTTCATTGAACCTCAACGTCGAGAATTCGCGTAATCGAACGACTTCAAGACTGCTCGTCGCGAACTCTCATCGACGCACCAGAGGTTTTAGAACTCAGCGATAATCTCTCCACCGCCGCGAGTTCCCAAACCTTGCCAGACTCCCCGATCGATGCTGTCTCCGACAAATCGGCAGGACCCATCTCCCATCAGAACCTGAACTCCTCCGACGTGACGACTTCTGGCTGCTTTTAATCCGCGATTCACCCAGAAAAAGCAGTCGTATCGTGAACTGTTTGGCGTGAAGAAGTGATTGTACATCGTATTCTCATACGCCTGCCCAGCCCACAATCGACCACGACTTGCCATGAATCGGTTGACGCCTCCCGGAACATCCTGATCGCAATTTGCAGCTGTCACTTGCGAAGCTGGGACGACGAGAGCCATGAAAAGCTGTGGATCGGCATCTGATCCCGCAGGCAGATCTTCGCCACCGGACCCGAGCAGACTTTCCGAGACGAGAACGGTATTGCTCAGCCCATCTGTGCAGTCCGCGAACCGACGCCAATGCAATGACGAGAACATTCCATCAGCTGCGTTTCCGGGATCACCATCATCGTTGGGGTCGGAAACACGGTTGACTCCCGAACCACTGCAAGCGACGTAATTCGTCGGAGCAGAGTCAACAACTCCGGACGGGCTGGAAATAAACGACGACCGGTCACTTGGACACATGTAAACCGGGATCATTTGCTTGATCACGTCCTCATGCTCTGGCCGAGGGGGTTGGCCTCCTCCCGGCGGGTAGAGCGTCAAGTTCATGTCCAACTGATTGAAAGTGTTGGCCTGATCCAAGTACGGCAGAATTGAAGCCAGATAGCTCCATCGGAACGTTGTTCCCTGTGCGGGATCATGAACGCCATTCCAGCCACACGGGAGCCGACCATAGACGGACTCATAATTGTGGAGTGCCAGTCCGATTTGTTTGAGGTTGTTCTTACACTGCGTTCGACGTGCTGCTTCGCGGGCTTGTTGAACGGCGGGCAGTAGTAACGCAATGAGAATCGCGATGATCGCGATGACGACTAAAAGTTCGATTAACGTAAACGCATTTCGACGCAGCGTCGAAGGTTTATAAACAGACATATCTTGTGATTCCATTTCCATTGAGACTGAATTCTTCCCGACATTTTCAATTGATGACGTAGCTCATCGATGGCTCGATTCGCGCTAAGAGTGCGGCCCGTCTGATTCGCTTTGCTCGGTCGATTTCGCGAACCACATCGCACGATTGGCGAATGCGCTGCGGGGTCGACTGACAAGCAGAGTGACGACAAAAACCACGGCAAACGCCGATCATTCCAAGCTGGAAAGCAGGCGAGTCCGCGCAGGTTTTTAGCGCACTTTGATGAACCGTGAATGGAGAGAGTTGTCTCGACTGGATCAGCGGCAGGTGGTGGCACGCTCACGTCAGGCCCATAGCCAGCTTTGTGGAGAGCGAACCAAGTCCTGGGTGAGCGTGCTAGCACACGCCGCTCCAGAGAGCATCCGCACCGTTCTCACAAAGTGTGGAACGACGAATGCACACAGCAGCCTGAGACAAAATATCTCTCAGAGAAAGAACCGCAGCCGCGGAGGAGGATCTGGCGGGTTGAGATCCGCACTCTCCATCAACACTTCCGTGGGATAAACTCTGTCAACCAGAGTGAAAAGAAGATCGAGATCATCGAAGCAGAATGTCTCAGCCCACGGCATGGAATCCGAGAACCCACCGATACCTCGGCACTTTAATGCATAGATGCCCAGAACGGTTTTCGTCTTCGGCGAAGCTTCTTTTGCATCGTCTGAATGTGATGAGCTGTCTTCAGAAGAACTCGCTGTTGAAGCGACGGAACAAGTACCGCACGACTCTCCACAGTCCAAATCACTACTCTCCGGTGACGATTCACGAACTTGATAGAGTGTCAGATCGAGACGAGGCGAATTTTGCAGTTCGGATTCTTCGATTGAACTTTCAGCAAGTGTCTGACTCGAACAACAACTGCTCATTGGGGCAGGCGAGTCCTTTTCATTTGCGGCCGCAATCTTAACGAAATCAGGGATCTCGACGTTGTTTTGAAGCCCCCAACTCACCTTTTCAGAATCTGTAAAGCAACAGCAACTCTCCCAGCATGCTTCCGCCGAAAGACATCCACAGGGACGATCCTGGCACGGGAAAGGGGTCGAGCGATCTTTTTGGCCAGCTGGACTTTGTGTGCTGAGCTGCACAGTAACGGGCACTATTGCCAGTCCAGTACCGATCGCCACCAACAGGCACAAAACCCTGCGGTTTATTAATGATCGAACTGTCTTGAGCCTTCGGGGCACGATTGCAATATGCTTTTCATCAAGCCGTCCGATTTTTTAGACGGCAACCCGGGCTCGCTCTCCACACGACTGATCGTACCGCAGTCTAAGCTCGGTTTCCAGATTCGTCGTTCGAGATGTCCGTGATACTCGATGAGTTCCATGAATTGGGAATCAATCTGTGATCGGAAGAAGCTGGGCGTGCCGAAAATCAAACATGTCTACCGGGGTGAAAACTCAACTGACATCGGTTCGTAAGCTTCGAGGTCAGTCAATTCGGACTCAACTCCGTTTTCAGGGACCTGCCGTTGGGCAGTCCAGACGATGCCGTTCAAGATGAATCGTCTGAGATCGGGATGTTGCCAGTTCTTGTAGAAGTGAGGCATCACAATTCCGAATCCTCTGCCCCCATCGGGACGATCAACACCCCAGGCGACAATTTCTCGCTGAGGTGATTCTGGCGGAAGCATCGATGTTGCGAAAACAGTCACGTTGCCAGCTGGACGATTCCCGTCGGGACCGAAGTAGTTATTGATGTACGGTTCGTCATGAATTTTGAACGGTTGCCACCCTTGCGAGACGGGATGATCCGGAGTCGCTGGGACGATGGTTGCTTCGGGGAAGATGCGAGCAATCGATTCATGATGTGGACACGAACGATTGGCGAAGTAGCCGCCCATCCAATTCAGAAGCGGATGAGCCCCATCTTTCGCGACGTCCAGTCCCAACAAACCGGTCGCGTAGTGCAAGCAGACGATGCCGCACCCGCGATCCATCATCTCCGCGAGGTCCTTCAAGTTCTGTGACGGGTTCTCGAATCGGTTCGGCGGAAAAGTATCTCCGATGAAGACAACCGAATCAGCATTTGCGCGCTGTTCATCGTTCGGCCAGTGATCGACCACGGTGACCGTCATGCCTTCCAGGTTAGAAGCATTTTCCAGGCACGCTTCAACCACACGTCCTCCGGCTAAAACCTCATGCGATCCGGGAGGATGCCCACTGGGTCCCACGACCACGAGCACATGTGAGGTTTCCTCCGCTCTTGCGACTGAAAGCCATTCAGTCGTCAACAGAGTGATGCTTAAGATCGCGATGAAGATCCGCAACATGAAGACTTCCCCTCTTCTCTGATTCGTGGTGAGTGAACTGGTTGGGAGAGCGATTGTGTGCGACCAGCAGCCGAGGATTCAATCGTCCGCGTCAACGATCTTGTCATCCCGAAAGAAGATCGCCAGCCAAATCGTCTGTTCGCTGTCCGACGTCTCTAACACCCGATGTCGACGATGAGCAGGAATCAGCAGCGCATCTCCCGGATTCATGGTGACCGCTGACGAGTCATCTTCGAATTCGATGATACCCATCCCTGTGAGAACGACGACCCATTCATGCTCTTCCTGATCATACCAGAATCCAGGCGGCGAATGATGGCCGTGCGAAACGATTCGTTCCACGCGAAACTCTTGACCCGCCAACAGGCACTCGACAACTTCTTCAGGCAAGCTCTCGGCGATGGGGGCGAAAAGATTTTTCATCGCTGCACTACCGCTGGTTGAGGTACTCTTCGATCCGCTCAGCTTTGCGGAGCAAATAAGGAATGTGCTGATTGTTGGCTTCGACGAAAGCGGCCAGCAGCCGCATATGATCTTTGAACTCCTCCGTGAACTTCGCGTTCTCCTGGTCACGCCAGGTCGTGCTCAATGCATCCAGCTGACTGGCAAGACTCGCAGCCTGATCGGAGAGAGTACTGTTGAATTGTTTGAGCTTCATTGCGAATGCCCGAAGTTCTTCGGGGTTGGCAATTGCTTGAGCCATGGAATTCTCCTGTGAGCGAAAACGAGGACAGGTCGCTACATGATAAAACCTTGAGACAACAAAGTTTCAAAGCCTTTTCATGTGTGAATGCTTTGCGGTCTTTTCGTTCGGTCGGTACGATCTTGGCAATCGACAAGAAGTCTGTCTATTGCGATTGCCTGACACCATACAAAACGTTCAAACACGACAAGAATCGTCCGCACGATGAGGTGATTCCAGAAGGAATGGACGTTGATGAAATGAAAGCACACCCGAAACAATGAAACAGACTGTTTTTTGTGCGGCTCTGGCCGGAGTTCTCTCCGCGTCGTCGCTCTTCGCCGCTGGTCCAAATCAGCTTTCCGATGCTGAAAAACGAGCCGGTTGGGAACTCCTCTTTGATGGAACCTCGACCGAGAACTTTCGCAACTACCAGAAAGACGCCATCAGCGACGGCTGGGTGGTTGAAGATGGTGCCTTGATCCGAAAAGAAAAAGGCGCCGGTGACATCATCACCAAAAACAAATACACCGCCTTCGAACTGATGCTGGATTACAAGATCTCTCCCGGCGGAAACAGTGGACTGATGTTTCTGGTGACCGAAGAGTACCCGACGCCATGGCGTTCCGGTCCGGAAATTCAGATTCAGGACAACGTCGACGGGCATGACGCTCAGAAAGCTGGCTGGCTCTATCAGCTCTATCAGCCACCGAATGATCCAGAAACCGGCAAGCCAATCGATTCCACACGGCCAGCCGGGGAATGGAATCAATTGCACGTCGTCATCGATCCGAAGCAATCGGAAGTCAACATGAATGGCGTCCGGTACGTCCGTTTCCAAGTTGGAAGCGACGACTGGAACAAGAAAGTGGCTGCCAGCAAGTTTGCTCCATTTGAAAACTTCGCCAAGGCTGAAGAGGGACACATCGCACTTCAGGACCACGGCAACGAAGTCGCTTTCCGCAACATCAAAATCCGTGACCTGAGCAAAGACAACGCCGTCAAGAATCCAGTCGACAGTGAACTGGGCGTCAAACCGGTCCTTGCGTTTCCAAATCTGAAATGGAAAGACTGGGAACCGGTTGATGAAAAAGGTCGTCCTCAGTCATTCCGTCCAATCGTGGTCACACACGCCAACGACGGAAGCGGACGCTTGTTCGTCATGGAACAGCACGGAGTCATCTACTCCTTCGAAAACAAGCCTGACGTGACAGAATCGAATGTCTTCCTCGACTTGCGAAACAGCGTCAAATACGCCGATCGCCAGAACGAAGAAGGTTTTCTTGGAATGGCGTTTCATCCCAAGTTCAAAGAGAACGGCGAAGTCTTCGTTTATTACACGGAAGTTCCGGGACAGGTTTCTGTTATCTCACGATTCAACGTTTCGGCTGACGATCCCAACAAGGTCGATCCAGAATCGGAACTCGAGATCATGCGAATCGAACAGCCGTTCTGGAATCACAACGGCGGAACAATTGCATTCGGTCCTGATGGATATCTGTACGTTGGACTCGGTGATGGCGGAAGCGCAAACGATCCATTCAACAACGCTCAGAACCTCTCCAGCCTGCTCGGCTCGATCTTGCGAATCGATATCGACAGCACACAGGATGGCAAGAACTACGCGATTCCTGAGGACAACCCGTTCGTCCGCGATCGAGAAGCACGTCCAGAAATCTATGCCTATGGACTTCGAAATGTCTGGCGAATGGCATTTGACCGCGAAAGCGGAGACCTGTGGTGTGCAGACGTCGGTCAGAATCTCTGGGAAGAGATCAACATCATCGTCAAAGGCGGGAACTACGGTTGGAACCTGAAAGAGGGAACCCATCCGTTCGGTTCAAGCAGCTCACTCAACACTCAAGTCATCGATCCGATCTGGGAGTACGATCACGGAGTCGGAAAATCGATCACTGGGGGAACTGTCTATCGTGGGTCACGTCTTCCGTCACTCGCCGGAAAATACATCTACGCCGACTACGTCTCCGGTTTGATCTGGGCATTGAACTACGACGCCACTCAGAAGAAAGTCGTTTCGAACGAGTCGATTCCGAGCCCGCAAATGCCCGTCATTACGTTCGGAGAAGATGCTGAAGGCGAGATTTACTTCTGCATCGTGACCAACGACGGCAACGGAATTTACACGTTTGCTGCCGAGTAACTGAAATTGATTGAGAACGTGATTCCCCGCATCAATGCATTTTGGTGCGGGGATTTCTTTTAGAACATTCTCAAATTTCGCGTACACTGACTCGCACGTTTCAATGAGCGAGAGAGCGCAAGCGAGTTCACAGGGAAGAGCAATTTGCTCTAGCAGGGGAAACAGATGGAGTGGGTGATTGCACTGGTCACGTTGACGGCGATGGAAATCGTCCTCGGCATCGACAACATTGTTTTCATCAGCATCTTGTGTGGGAAGCTTCCACCAGCCCAGCGAGCAATGGCCAGAACGATTGGTCTTGGCCTGGCCATGGGAACGCGGATTCTGCTGCTGCTCTCTCTGACCTGGGTTCTGGGCCTGACTCAACCGATCTTCTACCTGACCGATTTAGGCATTCCTGCCTCGTTCGTGGAAACTGAAGAACAAACGAAATTCAGACTCGCGGCCGAAAATCAAACCGAAGAATCTGCGCCCGACGACGAGTCTGCCAGCTCTCATGACATTCCCGATTCAGATGCTGGAGAGCTGACTCTCAGCCACGGCTCACACAATCATGATGAGCACAACATTAATTCCGTCTCCTGGCGAGATCTCATTCTCCTGCTCGGAGGTCTCTTTCTGATTGCCAACTCTGTTGTCGAGATTCACCATAAAATCGAAGGCGAAGGCGGCCATCAATCCAATCAGAACACCGGCAACTTCTGGAGCGTCATCGTTCAGATTGGGATCCTCGACATCATTTTCTCACTCGATTCAGTCATCACTGCGATTGGGATGACGAATCACATCAACATCATGATTCTCGCGGTCGTCATCGCGATCTTTGTCATGATGCTCTTTGCCGGGATGATCGAAGGGTTCGTGGAGAAGTATCCGACGATCAAGATCCTAGCACTCAGCTTCCTGATTTTGATCGGAGTTCTGCTGGTCGCTGAGGGAATCGGAACCCCGGTGAACAAAGGATACATTTACTTCGCGATGGCGTTCTCGCTGGCTGTCGAACTGGTCAACATGCAAATTCGCGGCGGTCGAGGAGTCCCCACGACATCGCAAGAACTGCTCGAGGATGCGGAAAGCGAGTGAAGCAATCGTTGTAGTCAGCGTTCGAGGTCCGCATCTTCCAACGGAATCATTGATAGACCGAGGCGTTTGCGTTCTTCGTCGAGTTGCGCAACCCAAACAGTCACGACGTCTCCCAGGCTCACGCAGTCGAGAGGAGACGAAACAAACTGATCAGACAGACGACTGATGTGCACGAGCCCATCGTTCTTGAGTCCGACGTCAACAAACGCCCCGAAATCGACCACGTTCGAGACGACTCCCTGAAGTTTCATTCCAATCTTCAGGTCTTCGAAATTCATCACGCCCGAGCGAAACAGAGGCCCCGCAACATCTTCACGAGGGTCGCGCCCGGGTCGGGAAATTGCTTCGTAAACCTGTTCAACCGTGAATCGATCGCTCTGCAAGGAAGACGACAGTTCATCAAAGTTGATTCGCTCAGTGGAAAGTTTTGGACCTTTCGTTTTCAGCATAGATTGCGGTTCGACTCCGAAACTCTTCAGCATTTGCCTCGCGAGCGAATAACTCTCCGGATGCACCCAAGTGGCATCCAGCGGTTCGTCCCCGTCGGCAATTCTCAAAAAACCAGCTGCCTGCGTATAAGTGGCTGGCCCGATTCCCGGAACATCGAGCAGTTCTCGACGACGACGGAAAGGTCCACTCTCATGACGACGCTGAACGATCTTCTCAGCTGATTTGCGATTGAGCCCGGAGACATACTTAAGCAGTTCAGTGCTGGCCCGGTTCAAATCGACTCCAACGCTGTTCACACACGAGACAACAACTTCACTCAACGATTGCTCAAGTTGCTTCTCCGGAAGATCATGCTGATACATCCCGACACCAAGGTGTTGAGGTTCAATCTTCACCAATTCGCTCAGCGGATCCTGCAAACGTCGACCAATCGAAAGGGTTCCACGAACTGTCGCATCGAGGTCCGGAAACTCCTCCTGCCCTGCCTGACTCGCAGAATAAATACTCGCCCCTGCCTCGTTGACGATCGTGTATCGACACGAAAGATTGTGATTCTGGATCGCTTCGCTGACGAGAGCTTCGGTTTCGCGGCTCGCTGTCCCGTTGCCAATTGCAATCACATCGACTTGATGCTTCGCGACAAGCTGGCTCAGCTTCTCAGCCTGAGATTCGCGTGAGTCTTTTCCAATCACGAAGATCAGATCAGATTCCAGCAGCGTTCCAAGACGATCAATGACAGCCACCTTACATCCCGATCGAAATCCGGGATCGATTGCCATGACCGTCTTGCTCGGAAGCGGCGGCTGCATCAGCAAACTTCTGAGGTTCGCTGCAAAGACGCCCATCGAATGAACATGTGCACTCTCTGTCGCCTCCCGTCTGAGCTCTCGTTCAACAGCAGGATTGACAAACCGCTTTAAAGATTCGCTCAGACACTCAGCCATAAATCGCTTTGCACGGTGTATTCCCAATTCGAGATTGGCAGCAGCTCGTCTCTGCGCCTGATCACCATCCCAATCCAATGACACACGCAAGATTTTTTTGGCTTCTCCTCGATCGATCGCCATCACCCGATGCGGTGCCAATCGTTTGAAGGAACTTTCGAATCCGCCGTAGTCGCTGAATGTTTTTTTGAGTTCCTCGTCTTTTCCCCCAGACGAAAGTTTGGTCCGAATCATCGCAGTCCGCCGGGCGGTCTCGCGTACGATGTCGCGGATAGCGACCAACTCAGAAATGCGACTGGCAATAATCTCCCGCGCTCCGTCGATCACGATCTGTGAATCGACAAGGTCCGGATGCTTCCCGACGCAATTGGCAGCCACTTTCTCAACTTGGTCATCACCCACGCGCCCATTCCAGATCGCCTCGGCCAGCGGCCCCAATCCGCGTTCCAAAGCCTCAGTTGCTTTGGTTTTCTTCTTGACACGAAACGGCGCATAGAGTTCGTCGAGTCGACGTTTGGAATCGGCCTCGAGGAGTTGTGCCTGAAGTTCAGGAGTCAGCTTGCCGAGCTCTTGAAGCGACTCAATCATGCGAGCCCGAGTTGTGGAAACCTCTCGCAGCGTGGCGATTCCCTCTTGAATCGCACGAATCTGGTTCTCGTCGAGCCCGCCGGTTTGCTGCTTTCGGTAACGAGTGATAAACGGAACGGTGTTGCCCTCATCCAAAATCTCAACCGTTCTGCGGACCGAATCAAGCTTCAGACCAAGCTGTGATGAAAGCCGTTGAATCAATTCCTGTTCCGAGTCCATTCGATCTTTCTCCGTGACAACACCTCGCGAGCGGCACATTCCGCCGCTCTCAATTCGTAACAGCGTGGGATTGTAACGATTCTATGCGTTTTGTGTGATGTCGGGATCGTGCCGACGACGATGACAACGAAGAAGCACAATTCACAGAGAAACTGCATCGAAGAACGCCCGAGAATTCATCAGATTTGAAGCGCGATGCAGGCCAGCTTCACTCTCTCCATTGATATGGCGAGAAACAAAAGCGTTGCCGGATGTTCGGACAAGAACTGCATTTGGGGGACCGACGATGCGTCTGCATTGGCGTGAGATTCAAAAGAAAATTCGCCACTGGGCTGCTCCAGTGGCTGCCACATTGATGTCTGGCCCTGCCCTTCTGGCTCAGGCTCCAGTGCAGTTTCAACCGATGGCTCCAACTCCGAATCCGGGTGTTGTGCAGGCTAGCGAACAACAGCACCTCGATCCCTACTACTCCCAGAATTACACATACTCGGTTCCAACGAATGGTGCTCCCTACGGGCCGATCTATCCGCAAGACATAGCCACGTCACGCTACGCCGCCTTTGACGTTGCCAATATGGTCGGAACACACTTCGGAACAGTTGAGTCAGTCGCATTCAGTTCCGTCAACATTGCGACAGACGAAACCGTCGACGGGATCTTTGGCGTACCAGCTGCCAACCGCGTCACCAACATCGCGGAAAACAACAGCCCGATTCCGCGCGACCGCTTCTATATGAGCTACAGCCACTTCGCAAATCCGATCTCCTCGCACATTCGCGTCGATGATCCGAACGATATGGATGACGACCTGCAACCGATCCCAGCGACGGGAACGAACGCCCAATTAAATCACGATCAGTTCATGCTCGGGATTGAAAAGGCATTCTTCGGCGATTCGATGAGTCTCGAATTGCGGGTGCCGATCATTGTTCAAGTCGATCAGTCTGTTCCGGGCGTCATCGATCCAACATCGACCGCGTTCAGCATGGGACGCGACGATCCGAACGGAAACATCTCTCTAAACTTCAAGAGAGTGATCGGAGAATGGCATGGCGAACACGCCTCAGCATTACTGACAGGCGGAGCCGGAATCACCTTCGCTGCCTCGGACCGGACTCATGTCACCGTGGGCGACGCGGAATTCTATGTCGACAACTCTGCTTATCACTTCAACCCATTCCTCGCCTTCGTTGTTAGTGGCAAGGGACGCTGGTTCATGCAGGCCTTCTTCGAAGCAGACTTCTCCACGGACGACATTACCGTCCACGTTCCGGGAGAAGGACGAGTCGGATACGTCGACGTTCCCGACTACTACAACATCGACTTGGGAGTCGGTTACTGGATGACCCGTCACACCGAACGCCGATTCCTGAGAGGAGTCGCTCCGATTCTTGAATTCCACTACGGTCGACAGCGACAGGACTCGCAAGGGTTTGCATTCATCGCAGATGGCGACGAGACATTGACCAACGCGGTCTTCGGATCGTTGTACAACCGCCAGGACGTCTACAACTTCACCTCCGGAATTCACACCGAATTGACTCGCTGGATGAACACCCGAGTCGCAGGCGTCTTCCCGTTCCGAGGAAACGATCACCGCCAGTTCGACGCGGCACTCATGGTTCAGGTCGACATCGTTCGCTAAGAACCTGGACCAAGGACAGGAGTCAGATCTGGCCAGGCAGAGAAATCACGGAGACCTCTTAACCCGGCGGCCAGTCGAGGTTTCTCTGTCCGAGCAGATGGAAGTGCAGATGATTCACTGTCTGCCCACCATCAACACCTGAATTGGCCACGACCCGAAATCCATTCTTCAGCCCCATCTCTTCAGCCAGTCGACGGATCACAATCATCAAATGCCCCAGCAGCATTTGATCCTCATCGTCAGTCTCAGCGAGAGAAGGAATTTCCTTGCGGGGAATCACGAGAATGTGAACCGGTGCTTGGGGGTTGACGTCACGAAACGCGAGACACTGTTCATCTTCATAGACGATTTCCGCAGGAATCTCTCCGTCGATAATTCGCTTGAAGATCGTTGGCTCCGACATTGTCGCGGTGTCCTTGCTGGTGCAATTCTCGAAATTGAATGATCGTGAGATTGATGAGTCCGGAGAGCAGCCGATATCAGCTTGATGAAGACGGTCGCCGTCGACGAACAGGAGCGGGACAGCAGTCCTGAGGACAGACATCCCAGTTTGGTCCGTACTGACCGATCGCTTCCTTCTCTACGTTTAGAAGCAATCGCTCCATGATCAACTTGCTCACGCATCGTACAAAATCAGGATGCGTCCCGACACTCGCCGCCCGCGACATCGGCACTCCCAGCTCTTTGCACTTCAGGGCTGCTTCTTCATCAAGATCAAACAGTACCTCCATGTGGTCAGACAGAAAACCGACCGGAGCAATGATCAGCCCCCCAACACCTTGCTGATTGAGTTGATCGATGTGATCGAGAATGTCGGGCTCAAGCCAGGGATCTTCCGGTCGACCGCTGCGGCTTTGATAAACAAGCTTCCAGCGATCCTGAGGAATACCAATCGAATCAGCGATCAGCCGACATGTCTCCGAAAGCTGCTGCACATAATCGCAGTTGTCTGACATTGAATTCGGAATGCTGTGAGCCGTGAACGCGACGTGAAACTCTCCACGAGACCGTTCCGGAAGTTGTGCAATCGCATCCTCAATCCTCGCGACATTCGCGGAGATGAATCCCGGGTGATTGTAGAACGTGCGAATCTTGTCGACGTCCGGTGCTGACTCGCCGACCTCATCTTGGGATGCGTAAACGTTCTCACGATACTGACGACAACCGGAGTAGCTGCTGTAGGCGGAAGCGACGAACGCAATCGCGTTCTGAATCCCATCATCCGCCATTTTCTGCATTGTCTCCGTAAGCATCGGATGCCAGTTTCGATTCCCCCAATAAATCGGAATCTCAACGCCCTGACTGGCAAGGTCCTCAGTCACCGCGTCGATCAGTTCCCTCATCTGCTGATTGATCGGACTCACACCGTCAAAGTGGTAATAATGCTCCGCCACTTCGAGCATTCTCTCGCGCGGGACATTTCGTCCTCGCAACACATTCTCAAGAAACGGCATCACGTCATCCCGAGATTCGGGGCCACCGAACGCTACGAAAAGCACCGCGTCGTAGTTGTATTCACTCACCAGAATTCACTTTTTCCAGAAGTTGTTCTCAAACCAATTCGAAGCTCTGAATCAGTCCGCGAAAACTGCTTGAAAATGCAACTTTCGCCATCTGAGATGCAAGCTCTTTGGATTATTGTCAAACTCTACGAATCGTCCAGTCACCTCCTGCGAACCAAGCCCTGATCTACTGCCCTTCTGATGTCGACCTTATGGATTGGAAACTTCTGTTTCGAAGACGAATTGGACGCCGCCAAAACACTTCCTCTCAAACTCCAAAGACTGGAAGCCGAACTGACTCCGTGCCTGATCGCAGCTTCTCAGCCCGGTGATTTCATTCTAACGAAAACCCCGTGGACTCCTGAAAACTGGCCCGAACTGGAAGCTATGGGACTCGCTAACCGAAAGTTCGTGACACCAGACGAACTCCGCGATCTGGCACCCTCGATCGAGCGAACACAACCTTGGGGATGGACGGAATCCGCCCGAGAATTCTGTCAGAAGTTTCAGCTCCTCATGCATTCTCCCAGCCAGAAAGCTGTCCGCGACGTGAACTCTCGAAAGACATCGCGACAGCTCTCGATCGAACTTGGATGCCCCTTGCCCGGAGAAATTCTCATCGATTCGATGGACGATCTGATCTCTGCACTCGCATCAATAGTCTACGAGAACGGATTCGTCATCAAAACGGAATTCGGGCAATCCGGCCGAGGACAAATCCGATCCGAAACGACCGACCTCGCCGCCAGTCAACTTGCCTGGGTGAAGAAGCGACTCAAGACAGGCAGTTCACTCTTTCTCGAACCGCGACTTACTCCGATTCTGGAACTTGGAATCCAGTGGGACATCCCCGAATCTGGAGAACCAGTCATGTTCGCCGTCACGCAGCTGAAGTCATCTGCACAAGGGCGGTATACTCAGACAATCGTCCATCCGAGTGATCTGCCCGAAGAGCCGACGACCGCAATTCTTTCGTTTCAACGTCAAGCAGTGCAGCGACTCCAGGCAGATGGCTACTTCGGTCCAGTCGGAATCGATGCGATGATCTATCAGGGCGCGGATCAGCGACCCCAAGTCCGCCCCCTGCAGGACATCAACGGTCGCTGGACAATGGGCCGACTGGCCTGCTTCTGGGCTCAACAATGCTTCCCAGATCGAAGAGACGTCGGCTGGACACACTCTCGTGAAACTCCGGTGCCTGGTGCCATTCGAACATCCCCCCATCAAGTCAACGGACAAACGGTCGACCACGCAACATGGTGCCACGAATGACGGCGGACTCAGTTTACATCCATGTTCCGTTTTGCATCCATCGATGTGGTTATTGCGACTTCACTGTGATCGCTGGCCGAGATGACTTGATCGACGACTATCTCAAATGCCTCGAACTTGAGATCGCTCGCTCCATTACAAGCCCGCAACCGGTCTCCACAATTTTCATCGGAGGAGGAACCCCCAGCTATCTCCCGGAACCCGCACTGCAACGACTCCTCACGGTCGTCAATCAATGGTTTCCGTTAAGACCGGATGGCGAATTCTCAATGGAGTGCAACCCTGATGGACTGACTCCCGCCAAGATGAAAATCCTGCGAGTTCATTCGGTAAATCGAATCAGCCTCGGCGTGCAATCGTTCAACTCCCAACACCTTCAGACACTTGAACGAACGCATCACGCTGAGACTGTCGACACCGTCTTCAATCAGTTACGAGACAATGGTTTCACGAATATCTCGCTCGACCTGATCTTCGCTGTCCCCGATCAAACACTCGCCGACTGGGAAGCGGACCTGAAAACGGTCATCGCTTTGAATCCCGAGCACGTTTCGACCTACGGACTCACATTCGAAAAAGGCACACAGTTCTGGACGCGGCGAATGAAGTCGCAACTCATCCCCGCCGACGATGAACTCGAACGGGAAATGTATTCCGTCGCAATGAACACGCTGGAGGACGCCGGTTTCCGCCAGTATGAACTCTCAAACTTCGCCCAGCCCGGAATGGAGTGTCGACACAACAAAGTCTACTGGCAATCCGCCCCGTATTTCGGCTTCGGACCGGGAGCAGCCTCCTACCTCAACGGAGTCCGCGCCATGCGTCATCGAAGCGTGACCACCTGGATCAAGCGAATCATGGCTGGAGAATCCGGAATCGCGGAGACAGAAGAACTCAACTCAGAAGACCGAGCGAGAGAAGCCGTCATGCTCGGACTCAGACAAGTTGAAGGCATCGACCTCGAGCAATTCCAACAACGATTCTCCTACCCACTCCCTGACCTCGCTCCGAACGCCTTCGATCGTCTCATCGAGGATCAACTCCTCACTCTCGACCAAGGCAAACTCCGCCTCACAAAAACCGGCCGCTTCATCGCCGACTCCATCATGGCCGAATTCCTATGAACGACTTCGAACTCCAACGGAACGACCTCCCAAGCTCCCTGCGAATACTATTGATCGAATAGCAATACCCTCTGGCGTCATGCTATTCCCCACTGACGATTCGAATTTTGTTGTTCATCCAATCGTCCCCGAAAACGCGGTCTTCTCTAAACTCATAGGACCTCGTTCTCTTTGAAGTAATCGCTGAAAACCGGCAGAATGGGATTCGGTAAAAGTAGTCTTTCATCGAACATCGGATCAACACGACCACGACAATATCGTCTGCATCAACCTTCACAGGTGTCTCGATGGGCCGTCCTAAAATCCACCAATCAATGTCGTCGGGTACAGAGACCGCGAGTGGCTCGACATCTTTCGCGTGCTTCCAATCTTCTATTGCCGCATCGTAGGTTCGCACGAAAGACTGATGTTCTCTTAAAATACTTCCAGGCCGTCGATCCGACTTCTTCAACTTTTTGCTGTAAGCATTCCAATCCTCATTGTACGTCACCCCAATGTGATAATGTGAAAACGCGAAGTGCTTGTTGTACAGAAGCAAAGTGAATCCGTTTATTTCTTTCAGGACTTCATTCCCGTTTTCGTCGATGCTTATCTCGACAGTCTTGGGAATTCCCTTCCTTAGCAAGCTGTATTCGCGTTCAATTCTCTCCAAGAGAAGGGTGAAATCTCCAGTAATCTCTAGTTGACGAAATCCAGCATACCCATTCAGCCCACGTTCGCTCCAAGGTTGTTTGTACGTCATTGTCATGCGTTCGCCATTCCTCCATTCCGACAACTTCGCACTTGTTAGCTCAGTACAAAAGAACGAATCACCTGGGAGGAAAAGCAGTTCAGCCTGAACATCAACCGTTAGGATCGCGAGAGTTACGGTAACAGACAAGAAAGCAACTCTATTTCTTCGACACATGTTTCCGACACTCCGACATGATCAACCGGTGCTGCAAGGGACTTGATTAAGGAATTGAATAGATGGAGACACGCATCCACCCCAACCTCTACGATTAGCTGACAATCGCCAGTTCAACAACAAACTTACTCAAATAGCGAATCATCCTCTATGACACCCCAGTCGATTCTCACGCCGCAGTCAGGTTTCAGTGTGAGAAATTCATTCACTACGCATGAAGGTATGACCACAACACCCATACATAGATGTTAATGAGTATGTAAATCACAAAGCCCACGATTGGTGGTCCACCGCCCATATCTTCGCCCCGCGACATTCGCCATAGAACATAGAAGAACCGAACTGTCAGGTACACACTGGCGATCACTGGCCACCACTCAAACCAAATGCAGACGAGCATTTCAATCCCCTGACTTGGACCGCTCGATTGCTCTCAGGAATTGAGTTCTCGGCCCGCACAATTCGCTGACGGATAAAGCTGCCTGGAACCGCAAGATCACTTTATCAGGCATGTCTGGTGGCTCGAAAACCTTGAATCGCAAGTCACCGCGATCCTTGAGTTCAACAAGAAGATGCCCGGTGCTTCGCCCCCCGCCTTTAGGTCCTAAAAAGCAAGGCTGCATGGCATTCAGCGATTCAACAAGCAGCGCAAGTTCTGCAGTTCCGGCTCCTATCGTCACATCATCCGTCTTTGCCCACACGACATCAGCCACCTGAATGGTCCTGACGGTTTTCGCGACCCTTGATTGAGTGATCATTCTGGGAAGCAAAGAGAAGCAGATGAGTGCACCCACAACAAAGGGTCGAATCGACTCACGTTGCCAAGGTAGAATGGGGAGGTATCCGATGAGAACACTGAGTATCAGTCTTTCAAACGGAAATGTTCCTTCAAAGACTAAGGATACAATGCAAAACACAATCGCACCGATAATCGCTACGCGAGCATATCGATGCTTCATTGCCCAGTTAACGGTCTTAGTTATTCTCACAAGCAGTCACTCAAGTTCGTGGAAAAGCCTGACAAGTACTCTTGAACTCTTCATTATGCACACGGAGCTCTGGCTCACACTGAGTGGCACGTCGACACAAAGTGTTCGCTTCTCGAATGAGGCATTTGCGGGTTGCGAGTGATTTCGATTAGCCGAGTCAACCCCCAAAGGGATCGCAAAGCGAGAAACCCACAATGACATCAATTCCAACAGATTGAAGTGAGCAGTTCAACGTTACTGGAATCTCGTCGCCATCACCGTGGACGACAAGAATCTCCTTGGACCCGGAATCGACTTCAAGAATCAAGTTGGTGGGCAAACCTTCTCCTCTGGAATCGACATCTGCAATTACCTGTCCGATGATGATTGCTGACTGCTCATTGGCAGTGACAACGTAGTAGCCTGGACCAAAATCTTCGAGATCATCAATGGAAATGACCTTGGTAATTCTTTGAATCAGAACACGATTAACAACGTTGGACGCTTCAAATGAAACAAAATCCTGGCCTCTCCGTCCTCGGATGTAAACATAACTGGCCCCGAAGACTCCAATGGCAACCGCAACGAGAATCAACAACGACGACGACGGAACGAACAACGCCAATGCTGAATAAACAACGCCCGTCAGAATCAAAGAAATGACTCCAAAACCGGACGCTTTTATGAACCGTTGCAATCGGAGTCGGTTGTCTGCCTTCTTCTGACGTACAGGCTTCCGCTCACAGCAATTCGGCTCGATCGTAATCATGAATGACAAAGGCCCAACTTGTTCAAAGAATCGAATTCTATCCTTCGAGCATGGGATAAGCCGACGATCCACACGGCGTCACTCAATTATCCAGCGTTCGTGAACCGACCCGAACAATTCGATTCCGAAAGGGAGACCGCCCCGCATACTAGAACGACGCTCTAATGTTTTAAGATTGGTATTGTCACCCCTCCAGTTTCGACAGATACGCTGACGCTACCCCACATTATCGAGACGCATGATCGCGCAGTGCAATAAGTCGATCAACACAGACTTACGTTAGTGAATGGAGGACTACTCGACATCCAGTCGTGGCCAGTAGATGGTGGCTGGGAATGTTCCGTTTTCGGTTGTGATTGCGACAGAGGTTCCGGGGGATGCGAACTTTGTGCGGATGACTGCGAGTGCGATTGAACGGCCTTCACCGAGTGATGCGACGGAGGAAATGCGTCCGATTTCTTTCTCTTCGGCGAGGACTACACTGTCGACCGGGATGGCTTCGTGCTCGGCGAGGAGGCCGCGAAGTTCTTTGTTGGTGTGCCCCATCGCGTCGAGTCGGGCGATGGGTTCCTGTCCGAGATAACAACCTTTTGTGAAGCTGATGGCTCGGTCTGTTCGGCCTGCTTCCTGGGCGATGTTCGCATCGCTCAAATCACGACCGACAAGTGGAAAACCGGCAGCGATGCGGAGGCGTTCAAATTCTGCTTCTGTCCCCTCTGTCACTCCCTGCGACTGCAATCGAGACTCGATTGCGTCAACGTGTTCAGCTGCTGCGGAAATCCAAATCGATGGTTCTGCCAGCACGTCCAGAGATACGACTTGTGCTCCGGTTTGATCGGCGAACTCTTTCGCATCGAGTGCTTGAATCCCATCCTCACCAGCGACGACGAGAAGTCGACTCGTCGCTGTGACGTCGACGACCTCGGCATTCAGCCCCAACAGGTACTTCGTTAGATGAGGGACAAGCACTTCTCCAGTTCCGGGACCGGAGATCAGGCGGAGGGAATCTTCACCCGCAAGTACGATGACATGCGCGAGAATACGTCCCTTGATATCCGGAATGAACGCTTCGCACACGTCGCCGGCCTGAAGCTTGGAGATGTCGTTGGTACAGAAACTCTGAAGGAACGATTTGCAATCTGGTCCTGAAAGCAGAACCTGCGTCCAGCCCGCAAGGTTGAAGCACTTCAGAGGTTGAGTCGTAGTCACGTGTCACACTTTCCAGTCATTCGCCGCACTCAGTTGATCATCGCAACAGAAGCGGCGATTCGAATTTGATTTCAATTCAAGATTACGCGACAGGTGGCGTCCCATCAATAAGGCGTCGCAACAGAACTTCGTTCACGTGCCCTTTGAATCGTGTCTGTCCATCGAATTGAATCACAGGAATCTCTGCCCCAAGCCGCATCTTGAGATCCGGATCGAGGTCGATATCAACCTCTGTTGTGGGGGGCAGCCATTGGCGATACCGGGCGAGAACTTCCGCTGCCTCGTCGCACAACGGACAACCATCGCGTGTGTACAGGACTGCACTGCCGAACCGACGACCATCGTATTCCGGTTTCCAGTCGGTCACGGAATGGGAACGGTTCCAAAGCAGCCAGATCCCGAGAGCCAGCCCTCCGACAAAACAGAACATCCACAACTGCGGATGTTCTCTCAGAGGATAGCTGAGTGCTCCCGTAAAGAAACCTGCCTGGGCTTGAATCACGAGCAGCAGGCCGAAAGCACTCAAAAGGACCAGACAGCTGGAAACAGCGACAGGAGTTCGTTGAGGAGACATGACAGCGACGCAGGTTGATCAAATTCGTTCTCTCAGCCAGCAGACTGAATTGCCGATGATGCCATGGATTTGCGGTTGAGAACGAGATGAAGGAGTGGACAGCAGAAGAATACGGAGTCCGAAGGACGTGTCCAGCCCGAAACCGATTGGAAGGAGCAGGCGTTGTGGCATCAATTGGGGTTGCCGCAAACGGAAAATTCCTCTATTCCCTGCGAAAACGGCGTCCGCAATATCATGGAAGAGCGATGTCATGCAAGGCAAAGTGAGTCAAAGCACCTCCTGGCACAAAGACTGGCGAGGCCAACTGCTGTCGGGAGTCGCGACGCTCGGGCTGCTTTTGGGTTGCCTCTCTTACTTCGACCACATCACGATTCAGGGAGTCGTCCTCTTCTCCGTGGCTTCGATTTTCGTGTTTGGTGGAAGCCTCATCGGAATGCTGCTTGTTCAGTCAGCATTGAATGAACAACAGCTTTTTACCGACGATCAATTCGCTGAAATTCACTCCATCAACGAAACTTCTAGTTCCGCCTCTGCAGTTCCTCAAACTTCTGAAGAGTTCGAAGAACCAGATCCGTTCGTCGAAATCCTTCGTCGACGTAGTTCACAAAAGAGAGCTGCCTAAACTCCTCGCATTCTTTCGCCAAACACCTCAGATTCAGTTGCCAACCGGGTTCGAAGGTGTGGCACCGGTCAGAATTTCCGCGATGTGCATCACCTGGATCGGCTTCTTCTGCCTTCTCAAGAGACCGTCCAGATGCATTAGGCAGGACATATCCCCAGCTGTGATGATCTGAGCTCCTGCCTCTTCGTGATCATGAATGCGGTCGTTACCCATCATGCATGAGACTGCTTCTTCGCTGACGGCAAACGTCCCGCCGAAACCGCAACACTCATCGATTCGCGAGAGTTCCACGAGTTCGATTCCCTCGACCTGTTCGAGAAGCTGACGGGCCTTGCTGAAGCGGTTCTGCATGAGTTCCGAAGCAGAACCCAGTCGAAGTTCGCGAAGTCCGTGGCAGCTATTGTGGAGCCCCACACGATACGGAAATTTCGCTTTGATGTTCTCAACCTGAAGAACGTCTGTGAGAAACTCAGTCAGCTCGTAGGTGTTCTCTTTGACCTTGTTCAACCCGGCATCACCTTCAGGGAGAAGATTGTCATAGTGATGAGTCACCATCGCTGTACAACTTCCCGAAGGGCAAACGACGTACTCGAAATCAGCAAACATCGAGACGTATGATTTGGCGAGCGGCTTCGCCTGTTCGAGCAGTCCCGTATTGGCCATTGGCTGGCCGCAGCAGGTTTGATCTTCGGGATACTCGACGTCGCAACCAAACTGTTCCAGCAACTCAACTGTTGCCAGCCCGACTTGCGGGAAGAACTGGTCGATGTAGCAAGGAATGAAAAGTCCAACTCTCATGGAATCGTAAATCTCGTTGAAATGAAAGCCATCGCGTCACACGATCGCAGTGTCTCGTGTGGTTGGGTAGGAGGATGATAGTCAGATGGATCAATGCGGGCGAGTGGGTCGCTGAATCAACTTTCCGACTCCGCATGTGCGTTCACGTACCCGAACAGCTCATCGAGACCGGCAGTCAGTGGTAGCGGAGGAATTTCTTCCTGAATGACGCGGACCTCAAGTTTGAGCCGCTCGAGAAATTCATCTTCCGAGGTACAGACCACAGCTGGCCAGACCGAACGCGTTCGCCGCATCGAAGAACACCAAACGCCGTAGCAACAAAGAACCCGGCTCAGCGGAAACTGTCGGAACAGTGCGTCGATCTCGCTCGCTCGATATTCATCCGGCCATTGCTGGAGAACCAGGATCAAGTTCGGACTCGCGGATTCGCTCTCAAGCAAATCTTGAAGCGTCGAAAAATACTCAGCCAATCGAGAGACAGCCAGAGTTTCTGCGATGACGGCCTCCATCGAGCGCGCGTCACCGACAATCGCCGTCGATTCAATCATCCCGGCGTGAACTCCGTTCCCTGAGGGTTTGCAGTTCTTCGACGAAGTCATTCACGTCCTGGAACGATCGATAGACCGAAGCAAATCGCACGAACGCAACTTGATCGACAAGCCGAAGTGCCTCGCAGACCTGTTCACCGATGTATCGCGACGGCACTTCTCGCTCGAACGTTTCGTAAACGGAATGTTCAACTCGATCCAGAATCTGTTCCACCTGATCCGGACTGACCGGTCGTTTGTAGCAAGCTTTTTCGAGGCCAGAGCGGATCTTCTCGCGATCGAACGGAACGCGCGACCCGTCTTTCTTGATCACCTTCAGTGGTGATTCTTCCATCTTCTCATACGTCGTAAATCGACGTCCGCAAGCAAGGCATTCCCGGCGACGGCGAATCACAAAGTCCTGACTCCCGCGGGAGTCGACGACTTTGCTCTCTCCTTCGCGGCAAAATGGGCAACGCATGAAAATTCTCGACTGATGTTCGTCTCAAACGGACGCGAAACCGATCCAGTTCTCCAGCGACAATTGAATCACCGGCGATCGAAACAATTAATGACAGCTTATCGTTCCCGGGCACTGACCACGCCCTGAGAGCTTGCCTGAGATTGTCCACCTGTTTGAAATGTGTGTAGCTGGCGCTCGCAAATCGGAGTTCGCCACGTTGAAAGATTAGCTGAAACAGGAAAGAATAAGAATCCGAGTTTTCACGATTCTCGTTTCGTAGCTGCCCCGTCCTTCCGAGACGGATCTCCCTGAACTTCATCGAGCTTCTTTTGCAACTTCCGATGCAGCTGCCGCTCTTGAGAGTCAATCAACGCAGCGACGATTTCGCGACTCCCCTGCCCCAGAACCTTCGCGAAATCTCCGCCCAGCGGCCCCAACTTCTGCAGACGAAACTTTTCGAGGTCGAGATCGACTCGCTTCACTTCAGCATTGAGATGCAACTTCGGAAGCGGGGAACTCCAGTCAAACGATGCTTGTGGAGAAATCGTGAGCACCACCTGCGCGCGAACGACTGCATCAGCGATCGCGGTTCCGTTGACTCCTTTGACGCCGTAAACGTAGTGGGCAAACGTCGCTTCGCTGCGGACCATCAATCGCGTCGAGATCAAGAAGCGAATGGCATCATCAGACGGAGACGACTCCTGCTGCTCGATTTCGAGAGAGAATGTCTCATCCGGTTTCACGAGATGAGCTTTGTACCTGCGGCAAAAACCATGTGGAACGGTCTTCTTCCGCTTCGAGATTTTGAGTCCGCGGACTTTCAGCCCATCAAAGCGTTCGGCCTCTTTATTCCAGTGCTTCTTGTCAACGACTTCATCGTCGGCAGCTTCGATGACGATCTCGCGGATCAGCCCCGAGAGAGTTGTCTGGTGAATCGACTCTACCGCGCTAGACGCTGTCGGCTCGGAAAATTGCTTCCCATTCGGAACAAGCAGCGGAGGCGGTTCGGCCAAGAGACGTTCTTCCTGCAGAAGAACGCACGCGACAAATAGAAAAAGCGAGGAGGTTCCCCTCCTCGCAGATGGATTCAGCATGTTTCCCTCCGTGGGCGATTGCTGTTACTTGGCGTCCCACCACCATCGATTCTCAGGAAGATCAACAGCCTTCGCGTTTTCGGCAGTCGTGTCAAGAGAAGATGTGTCCTCAGCGACTTGCGTTGAATCAAGAGCAGCGACGACATCGGCTCGAACTCCGCCTGCAACTTGCAAAACAATGTCGCGACCGTTGAAGACTTTGTGGTTGACGACCGATTCGGTCTGTCGAGGAGCAGCGTAAACTTCTGGCTGATATTCTCCGCCTGAAGCGAACACTCCGCGGTCCCATCCGGCTTTGTGATCAAGTTCGTCCCGATCGATCAAAGCTGCGATGAGGGCGAGATCGAAGATCCCCTGAAGATCAGCGAAGATTGAATCTTGCTGGGCGAGTTGGGCGTAATGCTGAGTGAAGTTTTCAGCAAACTGACGGTTCACTGGTTCCGATTGACCGGTGCTCACTCGCTCTCCTGAATCTGCCAGGAACTGATTTTCAGACTGACATTTCACTGCTGAGCCAGCGATCTGGTAAACATCGTGATCTTCTGAGTGCAGAACTGATTCATACTGCATGGTCATCCACCAGCGAAGAGCATCGAGTCCGCCGCTAACGAATTGTGGATCTTCACGGAGCAGTTCAAAGTAGTCAGGAATCTCAGCTCCACCTTCGAGTTCACCGATTCCGATGAGCTTCATTCGGTAGTCGGCTTCGACGAGAACGCGAGCGACGCGGCTATCGACAGGCACTCCGTAGACAGTGATGTCTTGAAGACCAAGCAAGTTTCGAATCTGCTGAGCCCAGCGATTGACTCGCGAAGCCGAGAGAGCACCTTGCTGCTGGCTGGCGGTTGCGAATTCACGGACAGCTTTCAAGTTTTCCTGGCGAGGATCAATCGAGCAGCCAAAGATGCGTGTTCCGTCTTCGCTGAAGGTTCGCAGAACAGTCACGAAGTCGTCGAGGTGCAGGATTGGACGTCCGGAATCTGTTCCGACGGCCATTCCGAACTCATCGTACTGCCATCCTTCAGCTGGTCCGCCGAGAACGATTTCGCCACTCTCTGGATAAACGAAGACGTATTCGATTTTCGAAAGTCCGGCCAGTCGCTTCATCGATTCAACGACAGGCTTGCCTTCTTCGAGACGTTGAGCAACTGCTTTTTCGAGACGGGTCAGCGAGACCAATCGAAGCGGTGAACTCTGTGCCATGTCCTCGTTGAGGGCAGCCACTCGTGAAGTCACGCCCATTGCGGCCAGGTTGCCGGTCAGGTCTTTGTGTGAGGAGAGAGTCAGCACACCATTCGGATCGACACGAACTCCACTCTCGAAGAATTCCGGATCTGCAGCACCTTCCCCTTGAACTGACTGCCAGGGTCCTTCAGTCTGATTGAGAATCAGATTGATCAAAGCATCCGGATCAGCTCCGGTTCCCCCTTGAAGGGCACTTTGCAGAGCACTCTCAAGGTTGGTATCTCGATCGGAAACCATCTGGCTTGACGCATCGAGTTCACCGGCAGCAAGAAGCCCTGCTACGTCATTCGGTTCGGCGGCAGAGACCTGCGTCAGTGTCAAGCACGTGAACGCCATTGCCGCGACAAAGACACGATCCACCCGCATTGAGTGGTTGCGTCGATTCCACGTTTCCAAAATCATCATCTACGTCACTCCAACGGGGATGTTTGTCACGATAATCAATGAGAGTGATGCCTGATGGCACTTTCATTAACCACGGAAGATGTGCTCTCGAATCCAGCCCAGTCGTAATCGTCCAGTCAATTGATTTGCTACCGAATCCAAATTTCGAGTGACGACGCTGGAGTCTCAGATCTAGGATCGTCTGACGCGGGTTGGGCGTCAAGAACTTTCGTTGAAATGTTCATGATCTCAGAAACCTCACTCGTGGATGGCAAAAGAATAAGAACAGTCGCTACAACACTGAGAGAAAGTTCATAAGTTCTCTTGGCCGTGCCGGTTCTGACAGTTCTTCCGGATCTCCGACGAGAACGTATTCCATCGGCACCGACAACGACCGAATCACTCCTTCTTACAAGTCAATACCTCTCTTCGCTTTCATGCCCGAACTCCCCGAAGTTGAAACAATGGTCCGAGGAATCCGGCAGGCGGTTGTCGGAACTCGCATACGAAAATTCGATGCATGCCCGAATTCTTGCAGACCCATGACTCTCTCTCCGGATCTCGACTCGTTCGCCCAAACCGTTCAGCGATCGACAATCCTAAAAGTTTGGAGAAAAGCCAAACGCGTTGTGATCAATCTCGACACCGATCACCGCATTGTTTTCGAGCCACGAATGACTGGACTCGTGCTGCTGGAAGATCCTCCATCTGTGGAACACCTTCGTTTTCAGTTTGATCTCGAAAAGAATCGCCAGCGACGATCACTGTTCATCTGGGATCGCCGGGGCTTGGGAACAGTCCGCTTATACACACCTGAGCAATTCGAAAACGACTTGGGTTCGAACTTGTTAGGGACGGATGCCCTCGAGATTTCCGTAGCAGAATTCACTCAGAAGTTCAGAGCAACTCAACGCCCGATCAAAGTCGCCCTGCTCGACCAGCGACTCGTTGCCGGGATCGGAAACCTCTACGCAAGCGAGATCCTTCACGAAGCGTCGGTGAACCCCGAAAAGGTCAGTGCGACACTTTCAAAACAGCGTCTCTTGAAAATCCACACCGCAATGAATCGGATTCTCAACGAAGCTATCGCTTACGAAGGCTCAACCCTCAACGATGGCACCTATCGCAATGCTCTGAACAAAGACGGCGGGTATCAAAACAAGCACCAGGTTTACGCACGCGAAGGAGAAACCTGCCGGAACTGTCAAAGCACGACGATTACCCGCATTGTTCAAGCCCAACGATCGACGTTCTACTGCCGTCGATGCCAGCGTCGCTAAACTGGTTGGTCAAATGTCCCACGCTAACTGGCTTCAACTCAGGTCGAAGACCGAATTCTCTAGCTTCTTTGACGTGCCAAATTCCTGCCTATCGCAGAGAATCTCTTCGTTAAACAAAGAACTCCTCGACCAGAAGGGCTGATCGAGGAGTCCGATGTTACGTCTGAAAAAACGTTGCCTGTTCGCGGCACCTCTTGAACGGTCCGGTCAAGCGTCACGAGTTGATCGTGGATTCACCTGACACCAGTCATGAGTACTTTGAACGAAGCAAACCTTTGTAGTGGCAATGTTGTTTCGAGGGGAGAAACTCTTTGCATCGCCAAAGGTCGAAAAAGCTGCGAAACGTCTCTCCTCGACCAGGCTTTTCACTCTTGAAGGCCAACGACCGTTGAAGCTCACTCACTCTCACGATCAACGAATTCTTCACGGTCGATGGTGACGATTCAACGCTTACAGGTTGAATCCCTTCTGTCGGTAGACGTATCCACCAGCCATCATGAGGGCTCCGAATGCGAAGAGAGCCATTGTTCCAGGTTCTGGAACTGTGTTCAGGTCTGCGTTTCCGAAGTCGAGATCATCGAATCCGATGTTCGCTTCGCCGTTGAAACCAACGGTCAGCTCGTCGAAAGTTCCGGTTGTGTTGATCACACCGAAGAACTGAGAACCTCCAGCTCCGACAGCAACTGAAGAAGCCACATCGCCCCCGATGGTGATTGAGCCTGCGACGTTGCTGGTGAGATCAATGCCGAATGCATTGATTGGGCTGTCAAAGTTGAATGTCAGAACACTGTTGCCGTCATCGGCGAATGTTCCAGCCAGTGCACCTTCGGTGTTCGCACCACCAAGTCCGAGGAATCCGAGCATTGCTGCATCGGAAGCCATGATCGAGTTTGTCAATCCGCCAGTTTCGCTCATCGAGAAACCAACGCGAGTCACGCTGTCACCAGTCGCAAACCCGTCTTCAAAGCTATCGGTAGTGATTCCACCTGCAATCGCAGCATCAAATGCCGCACGATCAGTGAAGATGATGAATCCAGCTTCACTCTGATTGCAAAAACCAGCTCCGATAAGCGCTGCAAACAGTGCAGCAAAACCGTATCGACGCAACATAACTTTCTCCATTCTTAAATCTTGTGTTTCGACTTAGCAGCTAAACCTGTATTGACTTAGCTGCTTGACTTACTTGTGCCACGCGACTCTTTTAAAGGACGCTCTCCACAACACTCAACAACTTTTCGGTCAGATTTTGCAGATTATCCGGATTGCAACGATTGGGATTTTGTGGCATAAAAAACGGTAAAACCAACAATTTTGAACCAAACATTTCACCTGATTAACACGCGCTAAGATCCCTTATCACTCTGTTAAACAGAGGCAACATCCCGGGCGTTTTCTGCTAACCAATCGATACAATCGGAGTTTTCGATCCAACCCGAACTAATATTCAAACTTTTGATTGATGCCTGAACCTCATCAGCGGCGCGTACCGAGAGCGCAGTCGCTTAGTACGTACCTGTTGACCAAAAGACCCAATTAGGGATTCGGTCCGGACGAGGACTCAGATTCAGTCTTCACCAGCGATGTCTGCCGAATCGCTGGAGTTCGAATCGAAAAGTTCAGTCGCACCATTCAAGAGGTGCTCAAAAGGGAGATTGCAGAAAACATTGACCAGATTGCTCAAATTCTGCTTGCCTTTTCCTTAGTCACGCGGTGATCGGAATCCGTTTGCCGAACAAGCGTTCTCAAAGGGGTGATGTTCTTCTCCATCCATAGAAAAAGACTTTCCCGAAAGCACCGACCACATCATTTCAATCACTCAGGCATTTGTGGGAGAGACCTAAGGCATGTTGTTCAGTCAGTCTTTCGACCTTGAACCGACCTCGCATTAAACTCGCCTAGAGTTGCGACTCATCGACGACTTCTTGCTTTGTTGGGCGTTTCAATGCTCAGATGAGTTGCACAAGTCGTGCCACGATTTGAGCACTCTCGGGCCAAAGAGAGGCAGGACTGCACAACCCCCCAGCAGATCAAGGGTTATGTACGTCTACACAAGATTGAGACTTACGCACCAGCGGTTGCACCGGCGCAACAGAGTCGATGTCTTTTGTAATCAAGTCGATCAGCGCGACTGATTTCGAGAAGGATTTGCAAACATGCAATGATCGATCATGAATCACACATATGACGAAATGGAAGAGAAATCCGCTTCCCTGGTGTGCGATTTCACATCTTCACGAAGCAGGTCAAGTTCACTGCAGATTAATGACAGTGAACCGCAAGCCCGACATCTGCATAAAAGAAGGCGGACAACGGAAATCATTCCGCTCCGCCTCGTACTTATTTCCCGACTGACCAGATCACTGCCATCCGTGCGATCTTGAGCCATTTGCCCGGGCGATCCTCACATTCGCAAAAATAAAGGAATGCGAATCTCCCTGGACCGTCTAAGCTTTCGCTTCAAAGTCTTTCATGAATTTGACGAGTTCAACAACGCCCTGCTCCGGGAATGCGTTGTAGATACTCGCTCGCATCCCGCCGACGCTTCGGTGTCCCTTGAGCCCGTCAAAGCCAGCCGCGGTGGCCGCTTCGATGAACTTCTTGTCGGTTGACTCGTTGCCTGTGACAAATGTGACATTCATCAACGATTGGCTGTCAGTATCTGCAGTCGCACTGAAGAGTTCGCTCGTCTTGAGATAGTCGTAAAGAATCGAAGCTTTCTTCTCGTTGCTGCGCCCTATTTCTTCCAACCCGCCGTTTTTCAGGATCCACTGGAACACGAGGCCCATGATGAAAATGCCAAACGTGGGCGGAGTGTTGTAGCACGAATCATTCTCTGCAAAGGTCCGGTACTGAAGCATTTCCGGGATATCAGAGTTGGCTTGTTCAACCAGATCGTTTCGGACAATCACAAGTGTGACGCCGGAAGGTCCGAGATTCTTCTGAGCGCCGGCGTACACCATTCCGTATTTGCGAATGTCGATCGGCCGCGAAAAGATGTCGCTGCTGGCATCGCAAATCAGCGGAACTCCGCTCGGAACTTGCGGTTCCGACGCGAATTGGGTCCCGAAGATGGTGTTATTCGAGGTCATGTGAACGTACTTGGGAGCATCCGAGTAGCTCACTTCCGTGGGGATATAGCAAAAATTGCGGTCTTCGCTCGAAGCAGCTTTGTGAGCGGAACCGAATCTCTTCGCTTGTGAGACCGCCTTTTTCGACCAGGATCCTGTCACCAGATAATCGGCTGTATCATCCGTCGACAGAAGATTCATCGGGATTGTGAAGAACTGAGAGGATGCACCTCCCTGCATGAACAAAACTTGGTAATCATCCGGAATTTGGGCGACTTTCCGGCAGTCTGCGATGGTCTGAGCGAGCACTCCGCTAAACGCTTTCCCACGGTGGGAGTGCTCCATAATTCCGATGCCCGTCCCCTTGAAGTTCAACAGGCTTTCGCGAGCTTCTTCGAGCACTTCAACAGGCAGAACTGCAGGACCGGCGGAGAAATTGAAAATTCGCTCTGACATTTCGGACTCATTTGAATATTTGAAGGCTGTACGTGGACGAGTTTTTCGTTCACGCCCGGCATTGTCGAGAAGAATCAATCGATTTTCCAGACGCTGGGATTGTGGTGTAACGAATCGAGGGGCATGGACTCAATCCTCGGGGAGTTTGAGTCCAGTGTGTGAGAAATTCGGACGAACTCACAATCTTCGTGAATGCATACCGATTGACTGAGATGACAATCAATTCCGTGACAGAGTTCGCGGGTGAAATTCGATGATCGTGCGATCCTGACGACCTGATTTCAGAGAGCTCATCAAACCGCGACTAATATCTGGCTGCTTGAGCGACTCCGCCCCCAAGTTTATCGTCAGAAGCACGACGCAGCACCATCGCAGTTCGCGATTGCCCACTTGATGATCCCTCGGATTGGCTCACGGTTTTCAGCTGCAACCGATCCTTTCCGAGTAAGGTCGCCTGAAACTGATATCGCCCTGACTCCCCTCTTCGAACCACATCGAGGACAAGGTTCGGCGTCCCTGACGAAGTACCTGAGAGCCGGGTCTCACCCGCGAACTGATAGCGCCCGATGGCCATTCCAGCGGAACTGTTCCAGACAACTGAGCGGTCCGAACGAAAGCGAATCGTCATTTCGCCCGAATACCAGCGTCCGATGAGCAATTCCTCTGGCGACTTGGCACATCCGCAAAGTGACAGCGCCACGATGAACGTGAGCGCAAAACCCGCTCCGGATCTGACAGGAGTTCTTCGATCGGACATGCTCAGTTGACTCATCATGAAATTCACTCAGTCAGGCAATCAGCCAGAAACCTTCATCCTCATTCAAAGAAAAATCCAGTTCGAACGAGCTGTTCACCAAAGGAAGGAAGTTCTGACCGGTAAGTTCCCAAACGTGCGGGCTTTTCTTCCTTATCGAATTCGCAACTTCGCAGAATCAATGCCCGTTTCAGAAAATGAAAGGCTTTCAGCCGATCAGCATTCACTGGCAAGTACAACAAGAAACCGTTGTTAACACCGGTTCACACTTGAGTCCGACCGGAAACATTCAACAAGCGAAAATGCTGCCTCTTAAACTTATTGGAATTTGTACTTCGGGCGTTGAAAAACTCAGCCGCAACTAAGCGAAGGAAGCCATTCACCCTGCTGGGAAATGTTCAATCGCCGACTTGAACCAATTCCGATGCGCTTCGTGCGAATCCCGGAAATTCTCAGATCAGCTGACAACCAATCGCACTAATCACTTCCCCGACAGTCAGTGGAAGAGTTCTCATCGATCTTCTGTGCAGCGACTGACGAATCGGATTGGGAATTGCAGCTTGAGTTTGGTTGGGCAACTCCGCAAAGACTTCCAGTCGAACCTGAGCGGTTTGCACGATCCTGTTCAGACAGTTCTGCCAAGCTTTCGATACACGCAAGTGGTTCGAAGCATTCGATTTCGGATCAACAACCCATGAAACAACTGACATCGTTGAAAAATACAATCGCTCGGCCAAAGCGAAAGCAGTCTCGACGTGGGACAATTTTTGTCGAATACGTTCTCCTGCTCACAATTGTCGGAATTGGTGTGCTCGTCGGGCTGGCATGCATCCGAACGGCACTCGTCAACGAACTGATTGACCTGGCAAATGCAATTGAAGCAATCAACTGCTGAGGCAGCCTTCCGAATTTGGGAACTTCCGTGAGCAACCTGCACGAATTGTTATGAGAAACCGGCGTTCAAGCCTGAAACTGACCACCTCTTCCGCGTCACAGCGGTCGGGATCGGTAACGCTTGAATTTATCGTATCGGTCCCGGTGGTTTTCATCCTGCTCCTCGCGGTGCTCACCTTCTGGTTCTATTCTCTCGCTCAATTCGCAGCGACGTCGGCGCTCATCGAGGGAACTCGACAGGCAACTTTGGCCCAACCGAGCCAACTCGTTCTCGATTCGGTCGGGGCGGCCAATGATCGCGTCGACACAGTGATCTCGACGTTTAACGAACACTTGCGAATCCATTGCCTCGAGATCGCTGATGAGGCCAACGGCTTTCCCGACGATCCTGAAATCTCGAATGCAACAATCGTGGTGGAGTTCTATCAGCAGGCCCCCATAGTTCGTCCTGCAGATGCGGAATTTGTCCCGGAACGCACAACTCCTCCCCCTTCAGATGCAAACGAAGTCGTCGTCACACTTGGATTCCACCTCACTGGAAACCCAGATGCGATCAAGCCATGTGGACCTGTTCCCAACTGGTTAGCTCCCGTTGGATTTGATCTCGATGGCAGCCATTTTCAAATGACAACTCGTGGACGCCTTGAGTGATCTCACGCAAACCACTTGATCCAATTCCGTCGGTTTGAGCGAGTGTGACCGAAATCGAGCGTGACTCGGGAGAATAGAACCGTCGCGAACTTTTTTTGCTTTGGAAGGAATGCATTCATGGAAGAGGTCTTTCAGCGATTCTTTGAATGGTTTCCTAGATTCCTGGGCGTCTCGGCAGTCATTCTTCTCGCAACCCATCTCGCTGCTCGATTCATAAGAGGCCGTCGTTCGAAGTCCGACTCGGCATCCGATCAATCCTCAAATTCCCGTATCTCGTCCGACAAGGCGAAGTCCTCATGACGATGTTCCTCACGATCATGGCTCTCTCGATCGTTATCACCGCGACGATCTGGGACTTCCGGGAAAGACGAATCCCGAACTGGCTGACGCTCCCCGCCATTCCGCTCGGCATTGTCTGTCAATCACTGATGTTCGGTTGGGCCGGTTTCCAATCGTCACTCCTGGGATTTGCCATTGGCTTCGGCGTTTTCTTCCTCCTCTTCGCAACCGGCGGCAGTGGAGGCGGAGATGTGAAACTGATGGGCGGGCTCGGGACGTGGCTCGGTGCTCAGACAATCATCTCAGTGATCGTCATGTCGGCAGTAGTCGTGCTCTTTCTTCTGATCGTGAGTCTTCTTCGCAAAATCACGAATCCTGCACGCAACAATGAACCTCACACCGTTGCGTTCGCCCCGCCAGTGTGCGTTGCTCTTCTGCTAATTCTCGTTGCGAAGATGTGAGCGGGATGAATCATCACCTCCAGAATTCCGACGGTCGACGAATTTTGAAAGCGTCGCCAAAATTCATTCAGCGGCCGGAACTCTGGGGATTCATCGCTTCTCTGGCAATGTTCGTGTTGAGTGGCAATCTCTCAACCTGCCACGCGCAATCCAGATTCGCAACTCAGTCTCGCACAGCTGCTTATCACCCAACTTCCGCTCAGCTTCCAACCCAATTTCCGAAGCTGACGCGAAGCGGTGTGTCGCCAGGCAATCTGCCGGATCGACTTGAGCAAACTAGCTTATCTGCGTGTTCACGAGGACTGATGTCCGCCAGCGATTTTCTCTTTTACCAGTCGCTCGCGAGAGATGCCCGATTGAGCCATCGAAAGTGCTCAAAACGCGAAGTGCAAATCATCTGGCAGCACTATCAGTCACAGATTCAACAAATCGCCAAACGTCTCAACATGGCCTCCGGCTCGTCCGGCCCTTCAGTTTTTGAACAGGAAAGCTGCGCAATCCGATTCGCGCTTGCCGAGTCTGCCGTTCAAATTGCTCAACTGACAGAAGACTCTTCTCACATCGAAGCTGCACGCCTTCGCGAGATTGGCGAAGCGGAACGTTGGGTCTCGACAGTCCGTCAAAGAATGAATCTCGGGTTGGCGAGTCCGTTTGAACTCGCTTCAGCAGAAGCGAGATTAGCGAAATCCCGTCAGCTGCCGCTGGCTGAGCAGATCGCCCCCTGGACGAAATATCTCGCGTGGCAATCAGCATCGTTCAATGGTCGTCAATCTGGAGCCATCAACGCGATTTCTTCAGCCCAACTCTCGGTCAATGCTCTTCAACTGGAGAACGCTCTCGATGCGGAGAGGCTCACGGAGGTCGAACGCCTCTGCACGGCAGCTTGCCAGTTCTCGGAAGATCAATTTGCAGGGACACTGAATTCTGTTTCTCAACCGAACCTCGCGTTGCCTCAACTCGTTCGTTCTCTTGTTCTCCGAGATCAAATGCTTCGACTTCAAGAGCATTTACCTGCCGAAGCCTCGCAATCAGGCCGGAAGCGTTTCGATGCTGACTGGTCGATTCTCAATTCGATCGCTGCTTCGACAACCGATCGTCGGGGGCGAATTGGAGCGGACTGCATCGCGGTCGAACTCTGTCACGCCAGCTTCTCCGCTTCGCCTCAAGACTGAACAGGACCAATCTCTCAAGAATTTCGGGAATGCCATAGAAACAGCACGGGTGGCAACTTGGGTCAAACAGAAAGACTCTGCGAATTGTGCGAATCGTAGCGCTCATTCGACATTCAGCAGAAGAGCACACGTTTCCAGTCATGACGGCCGATCACATCTTTAGCGGTTTTGATACGGCGATCTCGGACCATTTGCGCGACGAATTGCACAAAGAGTTTGAGAACACAATTCCCAATCTCGACCTTCCGCGCGAACAACGACTGTTCAGGCCTGCCATGCAAATCAGTTCGACCTATTGCATTCCCCTGATGCTCTTTGCCTGTCTCATCTCCACGGAGTTGTTTGGAGAGCAGTTGGCTCCCCTTCCGCCCAGCCCAGAGCTGAATGACGACTTCGAACCGGCTCCGTCGCTCGCACCAGCACCGGCACTTATTCCTTCTGCACCGCTCGAATCGGGACACGAAATTGACGCCGAAGAGCTGTTTTCGACACACTCGAGTGACGAATTGATCCCCGAACCGCATATGGAAGCTTCCGAGCTTCCGTACGCTCCGGGTGCCACTTGCTGCGACGGGTTCGCCATTCCGTATCGTTGTTGCTGCTGTGGACACGAGTGCTGCACGATGCCCGGCATCCACAAGCGAAAAGCCAATGGGAAACTGAAGTGGTGTCGAGTCTGGACGACGGGTGACATGTATCCGCACTATCCATACAGACCGGAACATCACGGGTATTACTATTTTCGCCCGTACAACTATGTCAACGTTCTTGAGCAACGCGAGACTGGCTTAAGACTTGGAGAAAATCGGAACCATCCCTACTCGACCGAGGTCTTTGACGAAGTTTACGAGGAGATGTACGCCACCACTTATCCACCTGCTCCACTGACTGAAACGGACTGGCTTCCTGATACGGACCAGATTCCCAACCTCGAAGATCTTCTCTACGGTGAGTGACTTTCGAACTGATTGTTCGGAATGAACAGGGCGATTTCCTTGCGTTCCCGGCAAGTCACAACGGCTCGACTTCTTCGGCGACATAGTGTTGTCAGACTTCAAATGTCCGCAACGCCCATACTGACTCCGAGCAACTCATGAACCGCTTGTTCTACTGCTGGTCTCTACTTTGGATCTTCGGATGCGGAGGTGAACTCTCTGATCATCCACAAGCCAAGTTGCCGCTGCAGTCAGCTCAAAACGAAAGCGACGTCTCTTACAGGGAAGATGCACCAACAGTTTTCGGTGACTCATATCCCGTCGCTGCTGCACAAGAAAACACTCCCCCAGAAGCTGATGAGAGTGGAACTGGTTTCATCGACAGCTTGAAGAGCCTCGTCGAGGGAAGTCCCGTCTATGAGGACGAAGATGTTCGAGACGGCTTGATTCAGCAACTTCAACAGGCTGAGCAGGATCTCCGAGATATCCGCCTCTCGAACCGCCGCGCGATCGCCAATGCCAATCGACAAGTGCGAATCGGGCGGGCACAGCAGAGTCCGAATCTGGTTCTCGTCACACTGCCGACGCTTCACTTTTCAGAAGTCGAGAGAATGCCGCGACTGGCTGGGATTCGGAACAGTGGCATGCTGCTCACCGACTGCTATGTCACCTCCGAGAATTACTCAGCGTCGCGCTCAGAACTACTTGCCGGACGATTTTCCGCCGACAGCTCAGGGTATTCAAATGAAATGAATCTCGCCGAGACGATCTGGCAGTCTGGGTACGACACAACTTTAATCGGTGTCTGGCCGTTTGAACAACATCCCTTGGAGTCCGGGTTTGACCAGTGGACCGGATTCGCATCTGCAAACAGCATGATCCCCGAGTTTCCGGATGCACTCTTCACTCAGCTGACACGAGCGGAGATCGTCTCGAACAAAAACGTTGAAGTTGAACAGCAATCGAGGATCAACGGAATCGAAATCCTGACCGACGAATCGATCGCTTTTTTTGATCAACGAAAGAAATCGACACGCCCCCTGTTTGTTCACATCGCACTGCCGACACTCGCAGGACTTGACCGCGAAGAGATGCTCATCGAGTACAATTGCTCGATTGGCGAAATTGTTGATTCGCTCAACGAAACTGGATTCTCCGGAAGGACGTGCCTGATCGTCGCTGGAATCACATCTAACAGCGAGACCGAGCAGCACGAATACGAGTCCGTCGGGAGATTGACATCCACAGTCAGCGGGCTGAACGAAGGAAATCTGCGAACGCCGATGATTGTCTTCTGGGGAACAAATGTCGCACGCGGATCACAAAACTCCTCCCCCTGCTCCGTCGTCGACTTGCTTCCCACCGTTGCTGAAATCGGAGCTGCGCGACGTCGACCGAACGAGCTTTCTGGACAGTCACTGCTGCCAGCGCTTCGAAATCAGAGCATCGGAGACCAACGATTTTTCTACTGGCGAAATTCGGATGGCGGACAAGCTGCCCGTCGAGGCCCTTGGAAAGTCATCGTACTTCCCGGGGAGAATCAGATGAAATTGTTCCATCTCCCAGATGATTCCGCAGAGCTTCAGGATCTCGCGGCAGAGTATCCGAACATCGTCTCTGAGTTTCTGGCTCCGCCCGCCCAGCAGGAACTCGTGGAAGAGCTGTTTTAGAGCAGGTTGCCATTTCCTGTGCACACCAACCCCAAAATGCTCGAAAAGCCCTTCAATTCGAAGAGTTCACAAGTCTGCCGTCTTCCATTCTGAAGATACGATCATTCTCACGCAGGTAGCGGTGGTCATGAGTCACCGTCACGACGGTCACTCCCTCATTCTGATTCAAGTCACGAAGCATCGAGAAGATTCGCTCGCCGGTTTCAGAATCCAGTTCTCCGGTTGGCTCGTCCGCAAGAATCAGCTTCGGTTTCTTCAGAAGAGCGCGAGCAATCGCCACACGTTGCTGTTCGCCGCCGGAGAGTTCACTGGGGCGATGATGAATGCGATCGCCGAGGCCCACGTCGATCAGTAACTGCCTTGCTGCTGAACGATACTTGTAAGCTTGTCCGGTCGGAAGAAACGGCACGAGAACATTATCAAGGCAATCGAGGGTGCGAAGGAGATTGAAACTCTGAAAGATGAAACCGATTTCATCCCGCCGCAGCTGATTCATCGCAGAAGAGGACATTTCACTCAATGAGTTTCCGTCGATCGAAATCTCGCCGGACGTCGTTTGTTCAAGTCCTCCCAGCAAATACAGAAGCGTACTCTTCCCGCTGCCCGATGGTCCGAGGATGAACGCAAATTCCCCGTGCGGGATTTCCAGTTCCAAATCATGCAGAACATGAACGGTCGTCGCTGCACTTGCATAGGACTTGTTGACCCCTCTCAGAGCAATCATACGAGCGAACTCCTTCGAGCACTTGTTTGCCGTCTCATCATTAAGATTGTTGGAACCGATCGATTCACTGTCAGGCTCCTCCTCTTCGAATCGACTGCATCGGAGAAAGTTTCGCAGCTGACCAAGCTGGGAAGAGTCCACCAATCAACCCGAGGATGATGCTGAACACGATGCTCGACACGAGCAGCCCCAGCCCGGCATGCAATTGCAACCGGTCGGGCCAAAGACCGTTGACGATCAACGTACCGAGCCAACCGCAGAAGGCTCCCAAAGCTCCTCCCAACAACCCGATCAATCCACTTTCGATCGTCATCAGTTGGACGATGTTTGCCTGTGACCAGCCATTCGCTCTCAGGACTCCAAACTCTGTTGTTCGCTCGGAGACACTCATCATCATGGTGTTCACGATACTGAGTGTGGCGATCGACACACCGATCGCTGTCATGATCGTCAGAAACAAATTGAGGTCTTGACTGAATTCACGAACGCGGGTCCCCCAGTCGTCGGCTGTCCGAATCTCGACCGGGGATTGTTCGCTGCCCGATTCCGGTTCGCCGGACTTCTGTGATTGACCGGAGAGTGTTTGCTCGAGAGCGCGATACAGATTGCCCAGTCCCGTCCCGCCGGAGTTGCCTCCTTCTGCGAGAGAACGCCCAGCCAGTATCTCGTCGATCGAGCGTTTCAGTTCTTCGTCTGTCTGCGTTCCGTTGCTCTCGACATAAAAGCAGGCCACCGTGTCCGGGCTGATGCGTCCCACCGTGCGGCAGGTTTCAAGACTCATCAGAATGTTGACGTCCAAGAGCACCGAGCCGGTGGAGTAGATTCCAACGACCTCAAACTCGCTCCCGTTCAACGAGAACTTTTCACCGACACCTTTGGCCAGCTGGTCTGCGATTTCCCGACTGATCAGGCAGTGATTGTTTCCAACATCTGTAAGATCGAGAAAGCGACCATCAAGCATATTCTCTCGATACGCTCCACGTTCAAGTCGAAGATTCGAGGCAATATCCACTCCCACCGCGAGTCGAGGAGGATTGATGATCACTTCACCGTCCAGTTGATTCACACGGAAGTAAGCTTGAGAGTCCACGGTCCTGACTCCTGGCAATTCTTTCAGATCGTCAGCCCAATGAGCCGGAAGGCTTGAGAACAGCGGAATCGGAGCGCCCGCCTGTTGAACAAGAAGCCCTGGAATCTGCTCGAAAGTCCGCCGAACAATGGCGTCCAACCCGCCGGCGATTGAAAACAGCCCGACCATTCCGCCAATCGCGACTGCCAGCCCTAAGACAGAGAGCAGCGTCCGCATGGGTCGACTCGCAAGATTTCGAATTGCAAAACCAATCATGCCGTGGCTGTTCTCACTTGTCTAACTTCGTGGACATCACTGCCCCATCTCTAAACGTTTTCTCTCGTTCTGCTCAACAATAATCAGCGGATCGTGATGTCACATACAATCTGAATCTCGATGAATGTTTGAAGCATTCACATCAACCGTTTCGACGCTTCAACGTTCACTTGATAAGCATGGGTTGATTCAAAATTGTGACGTATTGAAGCGAAAAGTGCGAACAAGGAAATCAAGCCAGTCGAATTCCGCGGACATGTCGTGCATGGAGAACCACAAGAATACAGAACACCTTCAGAATTTCTTAATCGCGAACATGCAAAGTCAGCGAGTCAGATTACTTTTCCAGAAAACTGTTTATGATGCATCACCTCGAATGGCGCATTTCGAGTGGTCTACACATTGGATTGATCGAGAAAGTGTGAGTCATGTCCCCCAAAAAAGATATCCACGACAAACTCAGTGAACTGGCCGGGAACTTGTGGTGGAGCTGGCAGCCTGACGTGACCGCCATCTTTCGAGAAATCGACCCAGTTCGCTGGAGCGAACTTTCTCACAACCCCATTCTTCTCCTTCGCGAGTATCCGCCAGAGAGACTCGAAGAACGCGCCCGCGAAGAGATGCTGCACTCGCGAGTGAATGCTGCTTATCGAGACTGGCAGGACTACATGTCCTCGACGAGCACCTGGGGCGACATTCATGCTGGCGTTTTGGGATTTCGCCCGGTCGCCTACTTCTCAGCTGAATTTGGGCTTCACGAATCGTTCCGAATCTATTCCGGTGGTTTGGGAGTTTTGGCCGGTGACCACTTGAAGAGTGCTTCAGACCTCGGAATTCCTCTCGTGGCAGTCGGACTGTTTTACAATGAGGGATATTTCAAACAGGTCGTGAAAGAAGATGGCTGGCAAAGCGAAGAGTACATCCATGCCGACCCTGCCGACTTGCCGATGAATGAAGTCTCCAACCCGGATGGTTCGGAACTTCGCATTCAACTCGAAACGCGCACCGGCGTCATTCATGCCAAAGTCTGGCAGATGGATGTCGGCCGCATCCCTCTCTATCTGCTCGATACGAACATCGACGAAAACAACGACGAAGATCGCAAGCTGACTTCCCGCCTTTATGGCGGTGATCATCGCATGCGAATTCGCCAGGAGCTGTTGCTTGGAATCGGCGGAGTTCGAGCTCTCAACGCGGTGGGCATCCTCCCTCGCGTCATTCACATGAATGAAGGTCACTCAGCGTTCGCTGGGCTTGAGATCATTCGCTCACGCATGGTTAACGATGGTCTCTCGTTCCACGACGCTCATCGCGAAACACAAGCATCGGGAGTCTTCACAACACACACGCCCGTTCCAGCTGGCCATGACCGATTCGATGGGGAACTCGTAGAAGAACATCTCGGGCCGATTCGCGATTCACTCGGCCTCGAGTACAACGATCTGCTGGCACTGGGCAGAGTCGATCCGCAGAACCATTCCGAATCGTTCTGTATGACAGTCCTCGCTTTCAAAACTGCGCGGAGAGCGAACGGAGTTTCCAATCTACATGGCATCGTCAGTCGACGAATGTGGCAAAGCCTGTGGCCGTGGCGGAGCGAAGAAGAAGTTCCCGTTGGTCATATCACTAACGGCGTTCACGTCTCGACCTGGCTCGCGCAGCCGATGCGAGTATTCTACGATCGAGTTCTCCCTGAGAACTGGTCCCGACGAAGCGGTGATCCGATTGTCTTCTCAAAGTTTGACAAAGTTCGTCCGACCGAACTTTGGGAAACTCATCAGTCGCTGAAGAATCGCCTGATCCTTTTCGCACGCCATCGACTGCTTGTTCAAGCCAAAAGAAATGGTCTAAGCGACGAACAAATTCAAGCGACTCAGTCGACACTCGACCCGCAACACTTGCTCATCGGTTTCGCGCGTCGATTCGCCCCGTACAAACGGGCCGATCTCGTGCTGCGAGACCTTGAGTTGTTCGAACAACTCGTTTGCGATGATGATCGTCCCGTTCAATTCATCTTCGCCGGGAAAGCACACCCTGCCGATGAACAGGGAAAACAGATCATGCAGCGCATCTTCAAAATGACTCAGGAGAAACGCTTCCGGGGACGAGTCGTCTTTCTCGAAGACTACGACATGAAACTTGGCCGACGTCTGGTTCAGGGAGTCGATGTCTGGTTGAACAATCCTCGCCGCCCTTACGAAGCGTCCGGAACGAGCGGTCAGAAAGTCGTTTTGAATGGAGGTCTCAATCTTTCCGTTCTGGATGGCTGGTGGGCTGAAGCGTATGATGGCTTGAACGGATTCGCCATCGGCGATGGTCAGATTCACGCGAATCAGGAGATTCAGGACCAGCGAGATGCTGACTTCCTGATGAAAACCTTGAGGGAAGAAGTCATCCCTCTCTATTACACGCGGAACGACGACGATCTGCCGTTGAAGTGGATAAACAAAATGAAGCGAGCTGTCAGAACGTTGGGCTGGCGGTTTAACGCGGACCGAATGGTGATGGATTACGTCAAGAGTGCATACCTTCCGGCAGCTGGCAGCGAGTCATGCGACATGAGAATCATCCCGTAATAGAGCAATCCACGTGGAAACTCCGAACGTCGAAACGGATGCACCAAGTCAGTCGCAAATGTGTCGCCAACTTTTTGTGCCTTAGTATTGGCATGAGTTTCCTCTTCGCACCGTCTGCGGGAAGAGTTGAAGCGTCGCAACAGCCCACTGAAAAGACGTACGGACATCTGACGCTCGAGGAATGGCATGATGTCATGAAGTCACTCGACTTCTCGACGCTTGCCGATCAACGGTACGTCCGCGGAATGCATGCGATCGTCACCGACGATGAAGCTCCGGAGTCGAGTCGCAGAATGGCTGCGCAGACACTCGCTCGCGTGGGTGAACCGGCTGCAGGCGTCGTTCCCAATTTGATTCAGCTTGTTGAGAATCCCGGAAAGAACGAGTTAGGAACTCGCTTGTGGGCGCTTAAGGCACTCTCTTTGTTTGAAACCGTCGCCGAAGAAGCGACTCCAACAATCGCCGCGATCGTATTAAACGAGGCAATGCCTTTTCAGGTGCGCGTCAACGCGATGGACACGCTGGGACGCGTCGGACGTCAACATCCGCAGGCAATCCCGACTCTCCTCAGAGTCTTACGATCCCAACCGGACACAGATTCAACATCCGGCAAACAACTTCGAATGGCTGCATCGGAAGCTCTCTGGTACCTCGGACCGGACGCCGCTGTGGCCTTGCCGGATTTGATTCAAGCGACACGTTCTTCGTGGTCTCCTCTGCGTCTGGCAGCTGTGACCACCATTGGAGAGATCGGGCCGCAGTCGGAAATCGCTATTTCCATTCTCGTCGACATCATTCTCTTCGATGAAGCTGGCGAAGTTCGCGAAGCTGCTGCAGATGCGATGGGCAACATCGGTGGAGCGAGCATTTCGGCTCTCGATCAGTTGATCGATGATCCCGATCCGGAAGTTCAGAAGCTTGCTATCCGAGCCATCGGCAGGATTCGATCATCTCCGGTTCTGATTGAAATTCTCGAACAGCAGTTCACGTCCGAGAACCCACTTACCCGAGTCTTGGCCGCAGAAGCATTGCTTCAAAAACAATCCGGCAATGAAAAAGCCATCGGCGTGCTAACTGTCGAATTGGGAAACGAAAATCGCCGTATTCGACTCACAGCCTACGAAGCTCTGCTTGACAACTTTGATGCACTCCGCGGAAAGCAACATCTTCTCAGAGACCTTCTCGACTCTCCCAGCCTCCCTGCTCAGTCTCAGTCTGCAGCCCGAAGGATCTTGCAGAGACTGGAGATGTTGGAATCCGAATCGGCTGACGATCTGAGTCCTGAATTTGAGTCGCCCTGATTTTTTGGCACGAATTGAAAAACGACTTACCGTGTGCGACGTGATCGTGACGAAAGATATGCGCCCAGAGCCTTGTGATACGGGTCCGATGTCGTCAGCGTCAGCAGATCAAATCCGGTGTGGGCGCTCAGATCGGTCAGTTCCTGTTCAAACTTCTCGAACTGTTCCATGTAAATGGTTCGCAATCGGTGGGGGTCGACCAGCAGCTTGTCTTGCACGTCTTCCAGGTTGCGGAACTGCGTCGGCTTACTGAACGGGAAGTCCCGCTCTTCGGGAGCCAGAATCTGAAACAGAAGCACTTCATGATGATGTCTTTGAAAGGAACTCAAAGCTGTCCGCAATGCTTTGAGATCATCGAAGAAGTCGCTGATCAGAATCACGATACTCCGCCGCTTAAGAGTCGGAATCAACTTCTCAAACACCGCAGAGAGGCTCGTTTCGCTCCCGGTTTTACTCGATTCAAGAAGCTGATTGATGTGCTGCACGATTTTTGGACTTGTCGACGGTTCAATCCGATCGCGGATCTTGGTGTCGAAAGTCGTCAGGCCCACAGCGTCGCGTTGCCGATGCAGCAAATACGTAAAACATGCTGCGAGTTGAGTTCCGTAGGCGAACTTCGAAATCGTGCTCGAGCCGTACCCCATGCTTCCAGAACAGTCCATGATCACGTATGAGCGGAGGTTCGTTTCCTCCTCAAACTCTTTGATGTAGTACTTTCCGGTTTTTCCGTATGCTCTCCAGTCAATGTGGCGAACTTCGTCTCCCGGGTAGTATTGTCGATGCTCGATAAACTCAACACTTGAGCCTTTGAAGGGGCTTTTGTGTTGGCCGATCATGAACCCCTCGACGACGAGTTTGGCCACCACTTCAAGCCGTCCGAACTTGGCGAGAGCACTGGGATCGTCACTGACTTGCTGAGATGACATGGAGTGTTCTTATCTCTTTTTCCGGGTGATTGACTCATCGAAGTGGAGACTCTCACGGGATGTCTCACCAGCAGTTCGAGCAACTTTGGAGTCGAAAGCAACGCTCACTCGAGCACTTTCTGATTTTGTACGCACGATCTCGCACGAGCAAGCCCAGCCATTTGACCATGGAACAGTGCAAGCGAGTGCACAGGAAAGAGCAACTTGCTCTAAACGTTTTCTTCACCGGGGTTTCAACGAATTTTTGCAGTCGTCTGGTAACACAAACTTGAGCAAATCGATTGAGAGCAGTTTCATGGATGGGATATGATTCCTTCAAGTGATTGATGACGTGAATTGATCAACTGTTGACTCTTTGAATGTTTTCAAATTGGTTTGCACTGACTCGCGATGGCATACTCAGCTTTTTGTGAGTGAGACCGCGCAAGCGAGTGCACTGGCATGAGCAACCTGCTTGAGAGCATTTCAAGGACGTGTTGAAAGCGATTTGCAAAATCAAACAGCTTTCAACGCAAGACATGACTTCAGGCGAGTGCCACGCAAGAATGCCGTGGCTGGTATTGTTTGCGGAGAAGGATCGAGATGCAAAAAATGTCCGACATTCTGCGCGTATTCCTTTTCGTCGCTCTTCCTGCTGTAGGAGTGATGATCGTCGCTGCGCTGGCCTCTTCCGTAATTGCCATTGGTACGATTGCCACAGCAATTCTGTTGTCCACGTTGTCCGCCTGGCTCCTCGTTCGAACAGAACGCAAACAACAACAAGAACTCGAAACCGAATTCCGCCGACTTTCACAAGGTCTGCGAAACCTTCAGGCTAACTCAACTTCGACAGACTCGATCAAGTCATCCGCTTCACAGGCCAGCCTCAACGCAGGCTCACTATCGCCCACAGTTTCACTCTTTCAGAAGTTGAGTGATGAAGTCATCGAGCTGACGAATTCGCTCCACCAGAAAAACGCTCAACTTGGCAAGAGCGATGCCAGATACCAGTCTATTCTCCAAGCGATGTCGGAAGGAGTTTTGCTCATCGATTGTGACGGAAAGGTCGCGTTTGGAAACTCGTCAGCAGGAAAGCTCCTTGACCGCGACTGGAAGGCAATCGAAGGTCGAAACCTGTGGGAAGTTGTCCGCAACGCCGATTTGCAATCGACCATCGAGATTGCATTCGAAAGCGAAGGCATTGTCCGCAACGAATTCGAACACCCTCGCACGAAAAGCATCATCGGAATCAGTGCTGTTCCGATCGAAGTCAACGACGGCCAGGGACTTCTCATCGTGCTCCACGATGTTACGGAGCTTCGCCGTCTCGAAAAAATGCGTCGCGAATTCGTCTCCAATGTCTCCCACGAGTTGAAAACACCACTCACAGCAATTCAGGCATACGCCGACACCCTAATCGAAGGCGGTCTGGAAGACGTCGAAAACAGTCGGATGTTCGTGGACCGGATTCTTGAGCAAGCGGGCCGACTTCAAACGCTCATTCACGACATGCTGCGTCTGGCGAGAATCGAATCCCAGGCGGATGCTTTTCAGTTGCAGACGATTTCACTCTCCGAAGTTCTCGAAAGCTGTGTCGACGCTCGCCAGGCTGTCGCTCGTTCTCGAAACGTCAGTCTGACATACGATCCTCCTGCGGATGAAATCCCAGTCGTCGCAGATCGAGAAGGACTTCGCACCGTTTTCGACAATCTCATCAACAATGCTCTCAATTACACAGCAGATCAGGGGACAGTGACCGTCCGCGGGTTCTGCCACGACGGAAGAGCCATCGTTGAGGTGGAAGACAACGGAATCGGAATTCCTCAGGAGCATCAATCCCGAATTTTTGAACGCTTCTACCGTGTCGACAAAGCGCGTTCTCGGGGGATGGGAGGAACGGGACTCGGGCTGGCGATTGTGAAACATTGCATGGGTGTCTTCGGGGGCGAAATCGAAGTCGAGAGCGAGACCGGTCGTGGGACACTCATCCGAGTCATGCTTCCCGTGTCCGAACAATCGTCACAATTGATCGAAACGGTCAACTGATCGTCTTGAGTCGCCATTTCCGATTCGTTGCTTTTCGGCATCAATCATTTGCGGGCTAAGGTTGCGCGATCGATCACTCCCCATCAGGACAGTTCTCGTGCAACCGAGTCTCACCCCAGCCCAAACTAAGTCAACACCCTCCAAAAACGATTCAACCAATTCTCCCAGTGCGACGCAGTCGCTCGTGAGCTGGCTGAAACTTAATCGCTGGGAAGTGCTGGGATTACTCTGCGGGATTTTCGCTGTCTACTCCCCGGTGATCCGATTCGAATTCTTAAACTGGGATGACACCTGGTACATCATCAACAATGAGCTCATTCAGTCATGGAGCTTTGAAGGGCTTTACGGCATCGCGACGGAACCGGTCGCTCGCAATTTCGCCCCGCTGACGATCTTTACGTTCTTGATTGAGCACACGCTGTGGGGAATGTGGTCGGGAGGTTATCACCTCACGAATCTGGCTCTGCATGCCATTAACGCAATTCTCGCCTACGCCCTATTGCGACGCCTGACCGGAAGCTCACTCCTCGCTTGGACAGTCAGTCTGATTTTTGCGTTACACCCCGTTCAGGTGGAAACAGTCGCTTGGGTTTCATCCCGAAAGTCACTTCTTTCCGCAACGTTCATGCTCGCCAGTTTTATATGCTGGCTTCGCCCCGATCGCACATCCCGGGATGAAGGATTCGGAACGCTTTGGCTGATTCTCGGCCTCCTAAGCAAAGCTTCAGCCGTCGTCGTTCCTCCCATCGTCATCGCCTACGATGTTCTGATCGCCCGAAGATCATTCGCGGAGAGCTTCGCGAAACAAGTCGTTCCGATGTTCTTTTCGGTTCTTTTGATTCTCGTGACGATGTCAGCCCAGACGACAATTGTCGGCGGCGTTCGTGGTCACATTGGAGCCAGCAAGCTCTGGATTCTCGCGATTGATGCCACGATTCTCTGGCGTTATGTCGGAATGTCATTGTACCCGACGAATCTCTGTGTTCTTTACGATCCCGCCACGACCGGAATCGCTCACTGGATTGCACTTTCCGTCATCGGCTGGGTCGGCGTCGGAGTCTGGACGTTCCGCACCCGTCATTCGAATCCGGTTCCGCTCTTCTGCTTCGTCACGTGGCTGTTCCTTCTCTTTCCAGTCTTGAACCTGTTCCCGATCACAACTCTGATGAACGATCGCTATCTCTACTTGCCGCTCATCCCGTTTTTTGTGGGAGTCTTCAATGTCGCTGGTGTTTGTTGGATGAAAATCCGCAGCACTGAATCGAGTTCACTCGCGCGTCGAATTCCAACCCCAGCCATTGCAGTGACATTGGGAGTCATGCTGTGTGGGCTCTACACGCTCCGCACACTCGACTATCTCAACGTCTGGGCCAACCCGGTGACGTTATGGAATCACGCGCGACAAATCACACCGACATTGCCCGTCGTTCAGATTCAATGGGCCATCACACTCGAAAGCGAAGGACGCCGCGACCTGGCGATTCAGACCCTGCAAAGGGCTATGGAACAGAACCCGGACTCTGGCGACGCGGAACGTATTCAGTCGAAGATTGATCTGTGGACGGAGACCAGCCAGGTAACTCCTGAGAGCTGACACTTTCACCCGCCGACTAATTCCGAAAGTTCTCTACTGCTTCGTTGAAGAATTGTTCGGGCTGTCACTTTCAATCAAACGATTGAAAACTCTCTCCGGTCCTTCATTGGGCGCTGGTGATGTCTTTGCGAAGCTTCATTGCTTCTCGCAGATAAACATGAACCATGTCCGCTTGCTTCTTCTCGGTATTCACGTGCAGAAGAATTCGAATCACGCGCGGCAATGCACCGTCGACGTTGATTTCCGAAGCACATAAAAGTGGGACAGCCCCCATTCCGATTTCGCGGGCCGATTCCGCCGGAAAGGCTGCATTCAGATCTGATGTCGTTGTGAAGATGGCTGAAACGATTTCCGTGAAGTCCTGCAAATCGTTTCGCGCGATGACCTGTTCGAGAAGTTCCCGCGTTGCCTGCAGAATTTCTTCCTTGGAATTTGTCTCAACTGTAATGGCGCCTCTCACCCCTCGTACGGGCATTACCGATTCTCTCTGACAAAAGATGAATAACTTTGAAATCAGTCCCAACGCGGAAAATAACGGAAGTACCCTCAAAAACTCAATGACAGCGATCAGAAACACGCCGTGGAATTTACTGAGGCCAGTCCTTGAACGGCGTTTTGACTAGACTGGAGTTGTGATAGCGGCGATCACCGGTCACTTCTTCTCCGAGCCAAGGGGGCTTCTCAAACGGCTGATCGTCTGAGTCGAGTTCGATCTCTGCCACGATCAGACCTGAATTGTCCCCCAGAAACTCGTCGACTTCCCAGACCATTCCCGCAAAGTCGATAAACCAGCGATACTTCTCGATTAACGGCCCATCACAAAGTGCCAACATCTCTTCCGCGTCGCCAACAGGGATTTCGTACTCGTATTCCTGCCGAGTGGTGTCGTTCGTCAAAGACTTGACCGTCAGCCAAGCCTGATCGCCGGCAATACGCACTCGCACAGTCCGCGCGGGATCACGAGACAGATAGCCTTGTTTGAACGGGACCGACCGCCCGGTGCGAAAGTCTCCGACAACCAGAAACTTGCGTTCAATTTCGATGCCCATGCTGGTTGCTATTCGGAGTCCAGTTTCGGAGGAGTCAGACGATAGACGGATGTCTCCACAAATCCTGCGGGAACGCCTCCACTGGCTGCCATCTCTTTGAGGCTCTCTTCAAGTTCTTGATCTGTGCGGAAATGACCAGCCTGCTGAGCGTCTCGGAAATTCGATTCAAATTTAGGAAGAATCAGGTCCACTTCTTCGCTGTTTGCTTCTTCTCGCATTCGATCAGTGAACATGACTCCGTCGAGATGGTCCGACTCGTGCTGAACAACACGGGCTGGGAGTTCACTTAAGTCCATCGTGAACCCTTGACCGGAGAGATCAAACGCTTCAATGGTCACTTGCTCCGACCGTGTGACGTCCCCAAACAATCCAGGCAGACTCAAACACCCTTCCTCGCCAACAACATTTCCGCGACGTTTTCGGATGACTGGATTGATGAAAACGAGCTCTTCATCCGGTTCGTCAGGACGCGCAGCGAGATTGACAATAAAGAAACGAAAAGGCAGCCCGACCTGATTGGCAGCCAGACCAATTCCATTCGCCTCGTACATCAGCTCGAACATTCGTTGAATTGTTTTTCTCAACGAACTGTCGATCCGCTGCACGTCGACGGACTGGAATCGCAGGGCTGGATGGGGGAAGTGAATGATCTCCATGGTCGACTTTGCGTTTCTTTGTGTTGAATAAGGCAATCAATCACCAGTGTTGTCGATTGAAGTGGAACCGACAAGCGGCGCACGTCCGGAATTCTCCGGTTCGTCTTATTCAAGAGCGCAATTCACACAGTCGTGACGAGATTTGCGATGCAATATCAGGCCAGAGAGTCAAAGAAACGCCGCGAAACGCTTAATCTTGTCCGTGCATTTCGCGAGGAGGATAGCCAGCCCAGACGAGAGGTTTCGCCAACTTGTCCGCCTGTTTGGTCTCCAGACCTTTAAGAATCCCGAGAACCGTTCCGTTCTTGGCAAGTTGCGTTTTCAACTTCTTAAGCACATCTCCGGGGATGTTGATCGAGCCAGCCCCTTCTCCGCCTTCGAGATAGCTGCCCTTCTGGTCGAAGACAGCCCAGTAGACGGTCCTTGGATGTCGCTTGGCGCCGTCTCGGGCCTTCACGGCTCCGCCACCCTTCACGCGTTGTCCGCTGACTGTGTACAAGTCACGCCGTTCAAAGATTACGGCGATAATGTTCCAGTCTTTTCCACCGAACAACCCAAACATGTCACTCTCCTGCGTTCCGACGGCGCGTCGTGTCCTGACCACAATTGACGGCTGCGTCAACTGACGGACAGCCATTGAAACCAAGCCAGCCCGCTGAGTCAATCGACCAGGATGGGATTTGCCCATCGCGTCAAAAGAGCGGGATCAATCAGATCCCGCCTTCTCAGTCTCGAGCAAGAGGGTCCGAAGAGCTTGCGAATGAGCGAGACCGCGCCAACGAGTGCACAGGAAAGAGCAACTTGCTCTAGTAGCTGTTCTCCTCAGTGTTGCTGTCAGCGTAGCTCGCGTCATCTCTGAAGGATGCATTTGGCTCACCATCGATTGACTCCATCGAAACTGGCCGAGCAGTTGTGACGGTCACTGGGTCGTCCAGATAAGCTTCACGAGTGCGAAACGCAATTTGATCATCGCCGACCTGAACCGCAGAAATCGTCATAGCTGTGGGACTCGAAACAGCGACGGCACCGCGGCCGAAGGTACGATTCTGACCGATCAACTGAACGCGAACGACAGTCGTATCCGGATAGGTGAGAGCAATCTCGACTTCCGGTGCTGGAGTATTTGATCCAATCGGAGATCCCCAGTTGACGTTTTCTGCGAAACGCAAGTCGTAAAAACCGTTGCCAGGCTGCACACTCGGATCGGCGAGTTTGGTTCCGCCCTGCCGAACTTCAAAGCTGGCGAGATGCAATTGCCACGCGTAACCGACGCGGAGCGTCAATTGGTCTCGACCGAACGAACTCTGTGGATAAGCTGCGAGAGACGCGTGAATGCTTCTCATCACGAACTCCGGTGTTCGGTCTGGACCAACAAGAGCCGAACAACGCAGCAGCACAGGCGCGGGAAGATGTGCCACGACGCGAGGGTCCTGAATCAGCTTCGCCAGCTTTTCCTCTTCCCGTGCGAAATAGTAAAGAGACGCCAGAAAGACATGGCTGCGCGGCTCTTCAAGTCCAACGTCCAGATTTCGCAGGATGGCATCTTCAGCCATCGCGATCTGTCCGTGTCGCTGGAGAACCCTCGCTGCGACAAGATTGGCTTCCCAGACATCCGGCGAGTAGTTCAATGATTTCTGCGCATAGACCACAGCTGACGAGTCGCCGCGGTAATCCTGAATCGCTGCACAATTCGCCATCGCGGTTGCCAGCATATCGTCCTTACGGAAGTGATCGCGACCGATTTTGTCGAGGTAGTCATAGGTCTCGAGAGCTTCGTCGAGTTGTCCGAGCTCCTGCTGTGTGCGACTCAGGTAATACCAATACGGCGGATAGGCAATCATGTAAGACTTCATCCGCTGCAGGATTCGCAAACGCCGTTCGGCATCTTCCTGATTGGCTGCTTCTTCGAGGTGATCGAGATCGTCACCACGCACCAGCCAGCGGTCCGGAATTTCTTTTCGTCGCGCCATTTCCCAGAAGGTGTCGAGAAGCTGGTTCGACCGCTTCAAGATACCAGCAATGCGAGACTTCTCCAATTTCAGGAGATCCATATCGCGCTGATAGCCCTTACTTCGGTAGTCCCACCAACTGTTGGCTCCTGTGCGAATCGCACTTCCAAACTGAGCAGTCGCCAATTCGGTTCCGAATGCCAGTGCGTCCCAGGTCAATTGACGACGCACGGATCGACCGTGATGCGAACTGACAAGATCTTCTTCCGTCTCCGTCAGACCGATTTGCGAGATTTCATCGAGCACTGCCGAGTACAGCGTGACGACTTCTTTATCTTCAACCCGTGTCAGATTGAGATTGTTGAGGATCTTGGCTTCCTCTTCACGCAGCACTTCTTCTGTCGGATTCTTACGAATGCGATGAAAGGCTGCGCGGCAATAATTCAAGGCCACAGCGGTCTTCAAAGCTTCTTCGTTCTTAAGAGCTTCAGCGATTTCGTCTTTCTCGCCCGACAAAACCCCAGCCGGTGCTTCGACTGGCGCGGCGGTCTCTGTCGTCGTGACTGCAGCTGGCTCCTCAGCAGCAACAGCGTCCTCGTCAGCGAAGCATTCGCGCGAGAATGCCATCGCTCCGGGCAAAAGCATCAAAGCTAGAATCGTCGATCTCATAGGTGTCTGATTGGTCATAGCTCTTACTCGAATTCCAGGTTTGAGTCCCTGAACCCCTTTGAGTTCCACAATACAAGTCGCCAGGTAGCAGGTGTTAAGTTCTTCAGGCAGAAGCTGTGCCCAAACCACGAATTCATTGCGAAGTAATGATTACGAAAAGCTTGAGGCCCCCGCAAAGTTTGCCCAAGCTTCCTCGCCTCGTTGAACAGACAATTGCAACCGGACCAACCGGCAGGACTCGCCGATGCCGTGTTCATAAAAACTGGCTGTGTGAGACCAAAGTTGCAAAGCTTGCAAGAGTACTTTGCAGAGATTTCGAAAGCGAGAACGCCGTTATCCCCGCTAATGACTCTCTAATCGTGGGGTAAAACAACGGTGGTGGTGACTCGCCCGATGTGGAATCTCGGCAGATCTGCCGTCTCTCTCTTCAATCAGAATCGATTGGCCAATGAGCAAATTGAGCAGGCCATTTTCAGACGAAGTAAGTCATGACGGTCGCATCCGTCACTCGCCACCAGCATGCCCGCAAACCGGCGAGACAAGCCCGTTGGCGTGTTGCCGACGGGCTTGGTTTTCTCTCATTCATAACTTTGAAGAAGAGACTAAGACTCTTGAACGCCGACTTGCGAGGCGACTTCGTCGAATGCCCACGGAATGATGTAATACAAACCGATGATCACACCCGCGATGAGTGCGATCCATAACAGCAGCCCCAAAAAGCCGACAGCGCTGTTCGTCAATTTCCAAAGCGAACGCCACAACTTTCTGCGTTCATACTGACGCGCGAGCTTCTGATACTCAGCTGCCAGATTATTGTCTCGTTCTTTCGAGAGTTGTCGCGTCAGCATCCGCTTGGCTTCTTCTTCAAACTCACGGAACTGAGCGAGCGGCAAAAATGGGCCTTTTGAACTCGTGGCAGCTGTCGTTTTACCATTCAGCTTGTCGGTCTTCATAGCTGTGACGATCTGCGGAGCAGTCATCTTGCCGACTTTGACACGGCCGTCCGAGCCGATACGTTTGACGTACCACTGTCCCGACTGATTGATCATCGTCTGAGACTTTTCAAACTCCGAGGTGCTGCTTGCTCTGGACGGAGTCCTCTTCGTCGACGGCTTTGGAACTTTGGGTGTGCTAACTTTGCTCGTCGATACAGCTGCTCCCCCTCTCTGCGGAACGATTCGCTGAGCCTCATCGATGAACGAAAGCGAGTCGCCCGCCAGACCAAGCGATTCGAGGTCTGAAATCATTTGCGCACAGGTCTGGTACCGATGTTCGCGTTTCGCTGCCAATGCCTTGTCGATAATTAAATCGAGCCGCTCAGGGATCTCCGGATTATGTCGCCGTGCGGAAGTGAACTGCCCCTTCTCCTTGTTCATGATCAGTTCAAGGACCGAATCGCCGGTGAATGGGTTTTCACCTGTCAAAAGATAATAAAGCGTTCCACCGAGGGCATAGACATCGACACGTCGGTCGACGTATTTAGCGTTCCGGGCTTGTTCAGGAGCCATGTAATGCGGTGTTCCGAGACCCGTTCCGCTCTGTGTCAGCCCAAGTTCTTCGTCATCGTCAACCGCTTTCGCGAGCCCAAGATCTGAGACTTTAACAACACCCTTTTTCGTGACGAGTATGTTATCAGGCTTTACATCACGATGAATCATGCCCATTTCGTGGGCGTGTTCCAAAGCATCCGCGCAGATAAGAGCGGTGAGAACCGCATCGGGAACGCTCAATCGACCGAGTTGATCGACCCAGTCCTGCATGCTCTGCCCGTCCATGAGTTCCATGGCGACATAGTTGTAGCCCTTCTCTTCTCCGACGGCATAGCACGTCACAACGTTGGGATGATCGATCCGGGCCATCGCTCGAGCTTCCCGGATAAATCGCTCCACAAACCCCGGCTTTTGAGCGAACTCTTTAGACAAGACTTTGACCGCACAATCACGATCGAGACTGACCTGATGCCCGAGGTAAACAGTCCCCATCCCGCCTTTGCCAAGCTTCCTTTTCAGGAGGAAGTCCCCGAGCACCGTCGATTTCCTGTCACCTGACATTCCGGTGTTTCCGTTGAGTTGAATCGAGTTAGATGCAACGTTCATAGGATTTCAATTGGTCGAGATTGAGGTTCACCAAGTTCGTCCGCTGGCTCTCTCAATCTTGGACCATGAAATCCACCTCGGCAATGATTCTTCTCTCCATCCAAGCCGGATTATGCGCAGGATCAACCAATCAATCCATAACTGCGTCATGAATCGCGAAAAAGTTCCTTCAATTCTACAGAAATCGAGCGCCTTCCCGTCAACACACTCTCAAACGGCGTTCAATGTTGCACCGAGAGCGATTCAGGGTTTACGGAAGGTTCGAGTCGGAGAATGTCACTCCGGAAGATCGATCTTGATGTGCAGATCACGAAGCTGTCTCTGATCGACTTCGGAAGGTGCTCCCATCATGAGGTCAGACGCTTTCTGAGTTTTCGGGAACGCGATGACGTCGCGAATGTTGTCGGTTCCGGTCATCAACATCACCCATCGATCGAGACCGAGAGCGATTCCCCCGTGCGGCGGAGCCCCGTATCGCAGCGCCTGAAGCAGGAACCCGAAGCGTTCCTCAGCTTCTTCTGCATCGATGTTCAGCAGGTCAAAGATCTTCTGCTGAATTGCTGGATCGTGAATACGAATACTTCCACTGGCCGCTTCGTACCCGTTGCACACGAGATCGTACGACAACGCCCGAATCTTGGAAGGATCGCTTTCGAAGTACTCAACATCGTCCGGATGGACTGCACAGAATGGGTGATGTTCAGCATCCCAGCGGTTTTCGTCCTCGTTCCACGTCACAAGCGGAAACTCAACGACCCACAAACAGTTCAACTCTTTCGGATCGTACAGTTCCAAGTCCTTCGCAAGGTGATTGCGAAGCGCCGCGAGTGCAGCACAGGTAACTGGATAAGTATCGGCCACGAATACGAGAAGGTCGCCGTCGTTGCCTCCCATGCGTTCAACAATGGCAGCCTGTTCTGTCTCGTCAAAGAACTTCGCAATCGACGAATCGAGCCCGCCATTGGCGACTTTGAAGTAAGCGAGACCTTTCGCCCCGTATTCTCCGACGAGGTTCTTCAGATCGTTGTCGAGGACTCTTCGGGAGTACTTCTCTGCTCCGCCAGGCACACACAGACCGCGAACTTTCCCGCCTCCTCCAACAGTGTTTTTGAAGACGCCGAATCCTGATTCGGTAACGAGATCAGAAATGTCCGTCAGTTCCATTCCGAAGCGAAGGTCCGGTTTGTCGGTTCCGAATCGCTCCATCACTTCGGCGTGTGTGTAGCGTGGCAACGGTGTTGGCAGCGTTTCACCGCGAACGTCTTTGACCATTCGAGCCAGCAGCCCGTCGATCGAAGAGAGAATGTCGTTCTGCTCGACAAATGACATTTCGATGTCGATTTGCGTGAACTCAGGTTGTCGATCCGCTCGCAAGTCTTCGTCGCGAAAGCACTTCGCGATCTGGTAGTACCGGTCGTATCCGGAGACCATCAGAATCTGCTTAAAAAGCTGGGGAGACTGCGGAAGCGCGTAAAATGCCCCTTCGTGAACACGTGAGGGAACCAGATAGTCGCGAGCCCCTTCAGGCGAGCTGCGACCGAGAATTGGAGTTTCGATTTCGATGAAATCGAGTTCATCGAAGTAATTGCGAACTGATTTGGTCAGCTGGTGACGCAGAACCATTTTGTTTTGCAAAGCGGGTCGTCGCAGATCGATGAATCGGTACTGCAGCCGCAACTCTTCGTTCGCCAACGACTCTCCGCGAGGTTCAAATGGAGGCGTCTTGCTCTTGTTCAGCACGACCAGATTGTTGGCTCGCAGCTCAACTTCGCCGGTTGCAAGCTTAGGGTTTTTGTTGTCTTCCCCTCGGCTTACTACTTCGCCTGTCACCTGAATCACGTCTTCATGACGAATCGTTGACGAGAGCTGCTGAATCTCACTCGACTCTTCCATCCGGAAGGCAATTTGAGTGATCCCGTATCGATCACGCAGGTCGATGAAGACAACACCGCCGTGGTCGCGATACTTATCCGCCCATCCACAGAGGGTCACAGTTTGTCCGATCTGATCGGCCCGAAGTTGTCCGCAAGTCGCTGTTCGTAGCACGAAACTGGTATCCTTTGAAATTCCCACTCATCCCGGACCAACGTGTTCAACCGAACACTGACCTTTCCGGGGGAAGCGGGCATTATAGGGGACCAGAAGACTCACTCAACGTTGGTCGAAGCACGAGAACCAGATTCTGAATAGAATCTTGGGAAACTCATGGCCGCCGAGTGATCGCTTAGCAATCAAAAGGATTCAGAGAGAGATCACTGTTACGGCAAAGCGAATCAGGCCACGTGCCGACGTTCTCGAAGCCTGGCGATCGAAGCTCCTGTCCCGAACAGCAAGGTCAGGATTCCGACTCCTCCTCCGAGCAGCCACAGCCGCTGAGCCACTTCTTGACGTGACCATCGCCGATGAAGCGATTCTCGCACCTCTTTATCGACGTTGAGTTTCCAGTGAACCTGATAGACCTCTGACGAAAGCCCATCAACTTCGAATGGCCAGGTCACAACAACTGCTTCCTTCAGAGCAAACGCATTCGCGAGCAATTCACGCGTCACAACCGTCGGATACCGATCGTGGGGTTTCGAACGGAGCACTTGCTGAACCATGGAAGTCGCAATCGGCCAGAGTTCTCTCTCTGCTTCTTCCACTGTTGAATACCGTTTTGACGTCAGTCGGACTTCGTCATTAGCCGGGATCACTTGCTGGTCTTGACTGGTGCTGGAAGCCCATTCCGGCAATTCAGACATCCGCTCGACGTGCCGATGGAGTCCGGTGTATTCAATTCTTTGGATTTCCTTGGGTTCCGGTATTCTTTCGAGCGAGGCGACTTCCTCTTCGGTGACGGGAATTTGAGTCGTAACGAGACTGCCCTCAATCACCGGATCGGGGGCAATCACTCCACCTTCGTAAGCATCCCATTCTGCCGGGCGCGCAATTTGATACTGCCCGGTCGACCACTGCTCTCCCGAAATGTTCGGGCTCATTTTCGTACTTGAAATGCCGAACATCGTGCCGAACAGCAGCAGTCCCAAAACAGCTGCAAACACGAGCGCCGGAGCTTTTCTTGCACCCCAGAAGACGACCGAAACACCGAGCAGAAACACTCCAAATGCGGCGATCAAACCGATCCAGGTAAAGGAAACATCCTGATAAATGACTGTGGCAGGATGTTTTGCTCCTGTTGAGTTCGAGTCCAGACTCTCTTCGGCAGAAGCATCCACTTCCTCAAGAGGTTGCGGTGTCTCAGGCATCGGTGGAGTGGGGGGATTCGAGGCTTCGTACAATTCGTTAAGCGAAGAATCCGCCGACGAGCGATTGACGGCAAGCGCCAGTTTTTCAGCCGCCATCGCTTGTTGGAGGGCTGCCTCGTGCCTGGCTGCATCAGCAGTCTGATGCCGTGCATAGAGCACGACTGCCCCGATGCCGATGACCACTTGAAGTCCGAACAGAGTGACGATCAGCCCCAGCCAACGTGACTCTCCGGTCGAATTGACAGACTTCACGAGCCAGGCGATGACGCCGCTCACAACTGCCATAACAATGAGAAATTCAATCATCGAAAACACCTGAATGTCCCCTCAAGATGCATTGATTCTTACGCAATATTGCGAGACTTCTGCTTCGAGCGCCAGTCATCGAACGGACTCGAGAGTTGTGTCACACAGGCAATGATCACAGCCAGAGCCATTCCGAACTGAGTCGGGAAGGCAAACACCGTCGTTGTCAGCCATGCAACAAAGACGACTCCAATGACTGCCGCGATGCTGAAGCGGTCTTTCCGGCGAGGGGAAGACAACTGCTGCCAGTTCGCAAACGAAAACAGCACGGCGAAGAAGGCCATGAATCCAATCCATGATGGAACGCCATCGATGAACAGCGACTGGTCTCCCAAACGACTGAAGATCGCTCGAGAAGGAGTGCCGAGATCCGCAACCATCAGGAATTGCTCAATCAGATACACCACGACGCCCACGAACAAACCAGCCAGGCCGTAGTGATATCGGGAAATCCTTCGGAACCGATTCTCAGGTGCTCTGAGAATTGAAAACGGAATCGAAATCAGCACCCAGCTGGAGAGAATGGAAGCGAGTGCAAACAATCCGATATTCGCCGGGTCAACCTCACTCAACGATCTCGCCCCGCCCAGCAAGGAAGGTTTGAGGGCTGCGAGACAGGTAATCAGCATCACTGAAATCGGAACCGTGAGGAACATCGATCCCAACAAATCGCCGGTCGTTCCCCATGATTGCCGCACTCTCGGTGGCTGCGGTTGTGGCGTAGAGACTTTCACAGCTGCAGCTTGACGAACTTGATTCAGCTTGGACTTCTTCTCCGCCTTCTTGCTGTTGGAATACGCAATCAGCCCACTGAAGAAGAGGATGGAAACGACCATGGGGAAACTGAGATCCCATCCGAAAACGGTTCCCATGCCGAGCAGTCCCAATCCGCCGAAGGCCACGCCTTTCACCCAGGCAGGAGTCGGACCACAAGCGGTTCCACATCCTTTGCTTCCCTTTTTTCGATGAGTCTGCCCCTCTCGAAGCTGAGCGTAACCAGCGGTTGGACTTCGCAGGCGATCTGGAACACGGGCATGTCCAGGAGCATCAGGAACTTCTTCAGTCGACTTCGGCGAAGAGACTCCCAGCACTGCTTCTTCGAATGCTCGCTGCAATGCTTCAACACGAGAGAAGCGTTCTTTGGGATCTTTTTGAAGTGCTTTCTCGATGACCGGCCGAATTCTCGGTGGAAGTGGCGAGAGATCCGGAGGTTCGCTGAGATGCTTCATCAGGATTTCCCCGGTCGATTCGCCATCAAACGGGAGTTTCCCGGTCAACATTTCATAGAGAATGATTCCAATCGCGTAGATATCGACTTCACGTCCGTATCGTCCTTTGGCAACTTCGGGAGCCATGTAGTGAACGGTTCCAACGCTTTGAGTTTGAGCGCTGTGCCGACTGGGAGCGATAAACTTTGAGAGCCCGACGTCCCCAATTTTGACGACCCCGTTCTCCATAAACATGTTGGCCGGCTTCAAGTCTCGATGAACAAGCCCACGACTATGGAGATAGGTCATCCCGTCAGTCAATCCCCGCAGCCAACTTCGAACGGTTTCGACAGGCATCCCGGAAGACTGACGTCGAAGAGTTGTGTCGAGAGTTTCCCCCGCGATGTACTCCATGATGATCCAATGATCTCCATCGCCATCCTGACGAACGTCGAAGATGGTGACGAGATTCGGATGCGAGAGATTCAGGCACTGCTGTACACCACGGAGTTCGACATCCGTATTGTGCTGCAGCAACTTCAAAGCCACTTCCCGTCCAGCATCAGAAAGCGCGTAGTACACCTCTCCGAATCCACCTCGATAGATCGCACGTTTGATCGTGTATCCTTCGAGGGGTCTTGACTCTGGTGCAAAAGTGAATTTCATATCCTTGCTCGCTCTTTCCGCTCGCCGACTCGAGGGGTGACCGTTCGCAATCCGGGACGAACTCATCTGACCGGACTCACCGGTTTGAAGCTGTGCTCAACAATGCAAGCCTGCACAACTCCGCTCTTAGTTTAATACGTTTCATCAGGCTCCCTGGATCATTCTTTTGCGTCCTGCTTGCATGGCAATGTCTTGTTTCAAACTTCAGGAAGGTCGATCGCTTCCACATGGAACGACCAGTCTTCCCCACTGAGGATTTCACCGGGATGACACTCTACAACTTGCGGAGTCTCACGCCCGCCCCCTGAACTGTCTGCCACCGATGATTCGCGAGCAGACACTTTGCAAAAGAGTGAGCTTCCACGTTCAAAGATGACGATGTCTCGCTGCCAGTTCTTGCAAACAATATGGCTCTGACTCCCAGCCCCCAACAGGCAGGTCTTTTCCAGAAGAATGATCCCGTCGAGACTGCTGGCGAAGCGATGTCCACTCTCCAGAGTCAAACGGGCTGAACCGCTGAGAGGAGATGGGAGGCAGTACTTCATCAACACTTCATCGCCCAATTGGATTGTTGTCTCGTTTGAGAGAGGCACTGCTGAAACCTGATCAATATTCCCAACCCGTACGTTTCCTCGTGGTTCCAGAATGAACGATCCATCCTCTCGCGAGAAACTCGCATGTTTTGATCGCAGATCCGCAAAAATTCCGACGTGTTCTGATGACTGACTTTCCCCGCTGTCCAGGGCCACTGGACGGACGGGCTGCATACTTCCCACCGTGAGATGCTGTGATCGACTGATCAACCAGCACCCAACTCCGTCAATCCACAGGCGAACGGCCGGACGAACGTTCTGCATCAGTTCACCATTCTCCCTGTCTCCATTTCGCCAACCGCTACCCTCTCGCGAATCCATTTGCCTGCCACTCTTCCATCCAATCGCCGCCTTGAGTGCAACACCGTTGAGAACGCTCATCAGATTAACTCGCACTACTCAACACCAAACATTGCAGCTCATCGAACAACTGGCGTCTCAACGTTCCAGTCTGCTCAAGATCCATCTTCTCCAACATTACCTTCCTTCGAAAGCCAACTCAGTCTGCGGAAGAATCCGCTCGATCAAAGTGATCGAGCGGATGTTGAGCTGACCAAAATCTTTTTGAACCGTGAGCATCTTGCTCTCGAACTGATAGCACTCTTTCCTGATCACTTCGTGTGGGACTCGCCTTTGAAAATGCTTCAGGTGAGTGCACAGGTCAGAGCAACCAGCTTTAGTCGGTCACTTGAACGAAGTCCTTTTTGTGGCGATTTCCGAAGTAATCTTCCACAGCATTGGCGATGTTCTCGTTGTCGACTTCAATGTTGTTCTCGACCGGAATCAATCCCGAAAACTCTCCATCAGCGGCAAGCACGGCATCTTCCACATCGAGTCGCTTGTCAATTGTACTGATCAATGACTTGACCCGGTTCAATTTTGAGTCATCAACCTGGATGCTGGCAATCTGCTTACGTGAGTTGATCGTTCGCAAACGAGCTTCCAATCGTTCCAGTTCAACTTCGAGGCTCTTACGCTGTGAGAGCATTCCCTCGAGCGTTTCGCGATGAGCGAAGAGCGCCTGTTCTTTTGTTCGCAACAAGTCTTTTTCTCGATCGAGAGTTTCTTGTGCAACTTTGAACCGATCAAAGCGTTCTGCGAGGTCCTTCTCAACTTCGCGTTGCTTGTAAGCTCGGCCAGCGTAAACGAAGTGCGAATCGCCCGACTTCAAGTCAGCAGAAAGCGACAGGATGGCTTCCTCCTGGCTGGCGAGTGATTCTTCTCGCTTGACGATCGATTCCTGAAGTGATGCCACTTCCACCTGTTCTTCTGCGATCAGGTGCATCGAGCGACGAACTTCAGGCACGAGCTGCGCGACTTCCTGACGAGCCCGCTCAATTTCAAACTCAAGCGGCACTTCGCTGCGAATCCGCTTCTGAGCGGTATGCATTCCGGTGCGAAGATAGCTGAAGGCTGATCCTCCAAACACCAATCCACCGATTGCGGCGGCTGTCATTGTTCCGAGTGCGAGTTTCTTAAGCATGTGTATCTCCTTGTTTGGTCAACTCTTGAATCAGGGCCAACTCACCAGCTGTCCCGTATCACAAAAAGTAATTCGCTGAGCTCGCCAGAACATTAGAAGAAACAGGCAGGATTTCCCGAAAAACAACCTCAACACTTAACCCCTTACTCCACAGTCACTTACCACTCTTCCTGTCAAATCTTTCGGATTATTCGCATCGAATCAAGTGCGCAATTGGAACGCATTTCTCCAGATTCCCACATCAAACGCATTCTCCAATGCCACCTCAAAAATCGCCCTCTCTACCCATATTCTCACGGTAGAACCGCTCCGAATCCGGCGATATAGGTAAACAGGGGAGACAAATACACCAGAGGACCGACAACGTGGCATCGACTGACGAGAAAAAAGTGAAACTTTGGACCCCGCCTGCAGATTCACCCAGCCACCAATCGAAGTTGATGGCAATCGCCTCTCGACTGAGTTCTCCCCTGCGAGTCTCAGCCCTCATGATTAGCGTCATCACGATGCATCTGCTCGTCGTTCAACCGCTCGTCGAACGCGTCGACCGGTTGCAAGCCGAAATTCACGACGTCGATTCGACTCTTTCCGAGGTCGCTGACCATCGACACTCACTCTCGGAAACGAACGACCTGTTGAGCCAACTCAAGTCGCAACATGAAGAAGTCGCCCGAGCGCGGGCGACCGTTCGACAACTCGAACAACTCCGCCGTGAAATCGTCCTCGAATCTGAACGCATCCCGGAAACAATCCGCGCCGTCGCCCGCCTGAAACAACTCCCAAACTTGCCGGCCTCGCAGCCTCACAAGGGCATCCTCTCGCCACAGCTCAGCACGACTACGGAAAGGGAATCCCCGATCGGTGCAACAGCGCGATCAACACCGCAAGCTGTGTTCGCAAGCACTTCCGCTCCGATCATGCAGTCCGCCCAAACAGAGCAACAGAACGAACAGCTTCTGATGACAGCCAGCCTCCCGGAACTCTTACCCATCCAGGAAATCATCAAGCACCCCGCCCTCAGCGAAACCACCAGCCACGACTCACCCGCTACTGTCCAAAGAGTCACAGACGGATGGACAATGCAGATTCATCCTCAGTAGCCTCAACTCATCGACTTCGTGATGTTTCTAGTTACATCAGCGAAAGCAGAGTCGGAAATCCGATCTCTCGAAGAATCGGGCAGATTGGGCTAAACAGATTGTCGCGTAGATAGAAAAACATCGGGTGACTCGCGAAAGCACTCAGACGGCGATCACTCTTCGATGACTTGATATCTCACGAACTCATCGAATGGAAAATAGTCGTCAACGATCACCGATTTGCAGTCTTCGCGACCATCGACCACAATCTTCACCATCCCTGGTCCACCTTGAATCTCAGCGTGATCCGCCAAGACAACATAACCAGGGCCACTTCTCGCAACGCTGTATTGCACGCCGTTCACATGCAACTCCATCTGAACATCGGCCGAAAAATTGGAGCGAAGCAGGCGGTTCATGGGAGACTTCGACGAGAGTTATTTGGAAAGGGCACACGACTATTGCGCCCAACGAACCAAAAAGATTAATGAGAAACTCGGAGGAGGACAAGATGGAGATGTCTTCAAAACGTCAGAAGGTACTGCGGTAAAAGTCTTCAAATACAAGAACTTGTTTCAAAGAGAATGTGAGGTTTACACGAGAATCTTTGAAGAAAAGATCGCAGATCTCATCGGAAAGGAGAACTTCAACATCCCAACACTCTTGGAGTACGACGACACACTCGGAATCATCGAAATGGAGATCGTCCAACCTCCATACATCCTTGACTTTGCTGGAGCATCTCTCGACAGCCCAAAAGACTTGACGGAGGATCAGCATATCGAATGGGAGCTCGAAAATATTGATCGTTTTGGTGACAGTTGGGACCGCGTTCAAACCGCTCTCGCAATTTTCCGAAGATTCAAAATCTACCTCTACGACCTGAGCCTCAACAACATTAGACCATGGTGAAGTCCTGTCGTTCTGGAGGCGTACTCATGAAAATTCCAGCACTCCCTGTGATACAAAGGTTCAATTGTTGTTCCGTCACCGGCACAATGTCCGAGCCAGATTGAGTCTCGTCTTGCCCAGTCGAAAAATCGACCCATAACTGAAGAACTCATCTCTCTCATTGCAACCTCGACGAAGTCAAATGGACTATGCGAGAGCTAGTTCAGATTGTCCGCGAGGTCGGAGCGGACGGGTTCGATGCGTGACATGCCGGAGATGCGGATCAGGATGAGGCGTTCCAGGCCGTTTTCGGAGTCGGCCACGAAGAAGTGCCCTCCAATGTCGCCTTCGTCGCTGCTTCCCAGACCGAGAGCGAGAATTTCCTGCTCGTTGAGTTCTGCGGTGATTCGATCGGAATAGAGCGTGACTCGCTGTTGACTCTCCTGATAAATCCAATCCTGCTCCCTTGGTGTGGGTCGGGCTGCCATTGGGCCGTGCTGAATTTCAGGAATCACGACGAGCCGAGTCCATCCGTCCTCGACCTTGTCTGCTTGAATTCGGAAAATTGCACGCCCCAGACGCATTTCGAGTGGACGTGCGGTGTCCTGATCCGGGCGATGAATTACCGTCCCGTCAGGAATTTCGGACGCAACGACGAGTGTTTCCTGACCAGCCGGGATTGTGTACCGCTGCATCACCACACGTCGAGTTGGATCATTTTCGTCGGAGAGTGACATCAGCACAGCCAGCGGTCTCGGTGGACGAGAGGCACTCATCGCAACCCGAAACCCGTCGTTTTCGAGTTGTCGTGCTGAATCAGGATCGAGAGTATGGACCGAATGGAGGGACGACCAGAGCCGGTCCCCGATCATCGGATCACCCTTTCGGCGATCGACGAAATAGACTTCGATTTCAATCGCGTTCCGTGGCCCAACCAACGGTGGCAAACGATGTTGCGCCTTCGACGAATCCGGAAACAGCGCAGTGCAGCCCGCCCCGCCGGCGATCATCATGACGGCCAGCAAATAGAGTCGGGCGATAGTCCACATCCATGTGGAGTGCTGCATTGGGATCAAAACGCTCAGAACAGGGGGACAGGAAGCGGTTTCTACCCCGATTTTGCATCTCTGGTCAACGCAAATCGATGCAACAGCGATCGATGTCGCAATTGCTGCCGAATGCTTCGTAACCATCGGCCACAGTTCATCTTGCCGACAACACAGCTATTGCAGTAAACTCCCGCCCTCGTCACTTTTAGTTGCTTGTTCAGGATGAACTGCGACGCCATCTATGTTTCGATCCTTTGCCCGAAGCCTCATGCGACTCGTGGCAGCCTGCGTGCTGTTGGTGCTCATCTTGTGCGCGGGCGAAGTCTGGTTGCGATCTCAACGCGTTCGCACCGCTCTTTCGAAACCACCTCCGACGTCTGTCCAGTTGACGAGACCGAACACGACGACTTATCTCGAAGTCATTCCGCTGATCGAACAAACGGTTGGCGATCCCTCGACCAATCAATTCACAATTCGAACCAATGAGTTTGGTTTGCGCGGTGCGTCCGTAACCATCCCGAAACCAGCGGGAGTTTATCGCATCCTCTGCCTCGGAGCTGACGATGTTTTCGGAAGCACGATTCGGGAAGAGAAGACCGTAGCCGGCCAGCTGCAGACGCTGTTTCATCAGGCTGGACTCAACCATGTGGAGGTCTTGAACGGAGGTTGCCCCGGGAGCGGACCGCTCACGAATTACCTGAGACTTCGCCAGTCGCTGGTCATCTTGGAACCGGATCTCGTCGTTTACGCGATTTCCCCGTCCGATCTGCCGAACGACAGTGACCTGACTGGCGGGTTGACTCTTTGCGAAAACGGACACCCGGCTTTTGCTCGTCATCCGACTTGCAGTGCTGAACAAGAGAATCTACTCGCAACCCTGACCGAAGAGTTTGTGATTGCCTCCTGGCTGAGCGAGAACTCAGCAGCCATCACCGGCTTCGATCCGCCTGCGAAAAACAACGCTCGACCAGTCGTCCCCAAAGATTTGGAGCTCGGAATCTCTGCGTTCCTTGAAATGCAGAACCTGCTTGCTGCGTTTGACTGCAAGCTTCTCGTTTCCGTTCTTCCGAATAGTTCTTCCGATGTTACGACAGGAGATAAAGTCCCTGAGCCGGCACGCGAATTGACCGCCCGACTACAACAGGCCATCACAAATCTCCAGCTCGAGAATAGCCTGTACGTCGATGCACAAAACGACGCTCCGAATGCGGCGATTTCCCTGGCCACTCCGGGAAAAGGTGAACCAATGTCCGCCGAGCAAATGGCTGCTTACACACATCGACTCGGAACCTTCCTCGCGAATCACTTCTCGGAAGCCCTCCGAAATCCAACTCCTCGGGATACGTCCCCACCAGCCCGCTTTCCTACGGAACTAACCGATCCTGGCTTAAGCCCAATCATTCGATAGCAGCCACAACGATTTCGCACCATCTGCTTTAGTTTCACCCACGGAAATTTTCAGTGCTCCCCAGTCACGAAGAACAAGACGACGATCCACTGTTTCCAGCAGACAGCGACGACTTGTCACTCACAGAAATCGAAGAAGCTTACCTGCGGGCGCTCGAAACGGCCGACGCTGCGGACGCGATGTTCCCAGACTCACTAGACAACGGCATCGCTCCAGCGGACACGAACGACTCCGTTCCTGCGGAAGCGGTTGCTGAATCCACTTCAGCAGCGGAGCCTCAGCCCAACGCAGTCGACGACCCTCGACCGGATCTCAGCGAGACCGTCGAGTTAGACTCTTCGACTCCGACAACTGTGGCCCAAGTGATTGAAGCACTGTTGTTCGTAAGTGATCATCCAACGCCTGCGAAGCGAATTGGTGAAACGCTCGGCGGATCGAATGGACCGGAAGAAGTCGACCAGGAGATTCGCTCGCTGAATGCACGATATGAATCTGAGGGGCGCCCGTACGAAATTCATCTCGTCGAAGGCGGCTATGTAATGTCGTTGCGTAAAGCCTTCGAACCTGTCCGTGAGCGGGTCTACGGACAGGGACCGAAAGAGGTGAAACTCAATCAGGATGCGTTAGAAGTTCTGGCTTTCATCGCTTATCGCCAGCCCGCTACTCGTCAACAGATTGAAGAAACCGGAAAAGAGAGAGCCGGCGGATTCATTCGCCAACTGCTTCGCCGTCAATTGATTCAGCTGGTCCGTGGAAACGACTCCAGCGAAGACGCATACACCACCACGCCAAGATTCCTCGACCTGTTCGGCCTTGCTTCGACTGAAGATTTGCCCCATGCAGAAGACTTCTCTTTCAAGTAATGCGTCGCGATCAGACGTGGTCATCGCCGAAACCAAAAAAGAAATGGTCCTCGCAAGACTGCACTCAGGCAGTACGAAGACCATTTCAATGACTTAAGAGAGACGATCAGTTCCGCCTACCGCAGTGCTCGACGTTCTCGGCGGCGATTTGCTGTCCGCTCGCCGTTCATCTCAGAGATTCGAATCGGCATCGCGACGTCGAATCCACCGTTTGCATTCGGTGTCGGAGCAGGCGTCGTTTCCGGCGTTGGCTCAGGAGTTCGTGAGCCGACAATCTGAGGCTGAGTTGTAGCGGATTCACGAGGCACTTCAGCCACTCTCATTGGATGGTTCGCTGAGACATCTTCGCCGTGTGGCTCGTTCGTGCTCGCAGCCAGTTCCGGTGCTGGGCCTGGTGTGTAAGCTGGATTGACTTGCTCTCGATAAAGCACGAGTGCATGCAATGCGTGATACAAACCGCCGACTTTCTTTCCGTCGATCGGAACTCGTGCACTCTGCACGAGATCATTGCACAGCGTTTGAACTCCGACACGAATCCACTGTTCGTTGAGGCGACTCTTGGGAAGTGCGACCATCAACCATTCAAGCATATGACCGGAGTAGGTGAGTCGTTCGCTCACGTCGGCACTGTAACCGGTTGACTTGAACCAGTTGGTCGCGAAAGAGCCATCTCGATTCTGCATTCTTTGAGCGGTGACAATGTATCGCTGCAGTTTTTGATCGGCTTCGAGCCAAGCTCCACGCAGCTGGCCATGTTTTTTCAGGTAAGCATTACGGGCAAACGCGAGAGCGAACATTCCGTGAGTTCCGCCGCACGCAGCATTGTAAGGAGAGGCAGCAACCTGCATTCGCACGAGTCGTTCCATGCTCCAGGGCTCATCATCGTTGTTCATCCACTCTTCATCCTGGTCGACGTATCGTGACAGGAACCAGAGGGTCCAGGTGATTTCTTCGAGAGAATTCACATTCTTTTTCGCGTGGTCAACCATTTCCTGCATGGTGATGTGCTGACCGGATGCGGTTTTGAATTTGTAATCGAGCGGGAGATTACACATTGAGATAATCGCCAGACTCTGATTGACGTGGCCTTCAAACTCGTACGGAGTTCCGTTGTACGGATGGATGCGGCCACCGTCTTTGGTCTTTTCAATCCAAGGGACTCCGCGGAATTTTCCACGGTCTGCAATCCAGTCGAGAGCGCTGACCTGCTGTCCCTGATCGCGGACAATGAAGTCTCCTCGCAGAGCCAGAAGCCCGTGCAAAACCTGCCAGGGAGTATGAGCGTTTGCGTCGAGGTATCGCCGACTTGTCAGCGCGATTGTTCGATCGACCATTTCGTTGAGAGGATCAACCTGAGCCGCACTGGCTGCGGGCAACGCTGCTGGAGAGCTGGTTTGAGCGTAGAGATTTGGGCTGCCAATGGCTCCAATGAAGCCCAACGAGGCGCAGATGACCCACACCCGTTGACGGAGACAGGAACTCGCTGCACCGATCTTCATCCCAACAATCTCACCCGCTGTTGCCCCTACCAATTCAGACTTCTCCGTCGGCACTCTCAATTGCAAAAACCACATAGCCTGTCAATCCTCGGACGTTGGTACCGTTTTACACTTTGTGCATGTCATGAAACCCGTCCGATGGGTTTGGTGGGCCTCCTCCTGAGAAGTGTTGAGCACTCAGAGGAGATCGGCCAAAGCGATGGGTGGAGTGGATAGCGTTTTTGAGAATGTCAAGCATTTTGTCGAGTCCCTCCAGCAATTTCGGAATACTCAACTTGAGGATGATTCGAATATCCGGAGCAATTCGATCGTTCGGGACCGTTTCACGAACAATCCGAAAGACAGGCAAAATAGGCAAGCATCTCGTCCGCACAATGTGCACACTAAACATGGGAAAAGAGAGGATTTTGCGAGTTCCCTATCAAGTTCCGAGCCCGTTCCAGCACAATCCTTCATAGTACCTTATAAAGTGGTATAACGTCAGAAACCCCGATTCTCTGACGCTCACACATCTCAACACACGTCATCAATTCTCTCTGAACGAAGGTCGCTCGTTTGGGGAACTTCAGTGAACACCGAGGAATCACATGTGCGGTATTGTTGGCTATCTTGGCAAACGTGATGTCACTCGATTCTTGATCGAAGGACTGCACCGGCTGGAGTATCGCGGATATGACAGTGCAGGGATCGCGGTCGGAAAAGATGGACAGATTTCCGTACGCAAGAAAACCGGCCGAGTTGGCGAACTGGCAGCGCTTGTCGACACCTCGCCGATCTCTGGAACTGTCGGAATTGGCCACACTCGCTGGGCAACTCATGGTGAGCCCAACGACAGCAACAGCCACCCTCACATCGGAGGAGATGGATCTCTGGTTTTGGTGCACAACGGTGTCATCGAGAACTATTCCACGCTGAAACAACAACTGTGCCAGCTGGGCTATCGCTTCGAAAGCGAGACAGACACCGAAGTCGTCGCCCATCTGATGGCACACCATCTGGCAGAACAGGTCAAACTCGGATCAGATCCGGCAGAAGTCGAAACTTGCCTGGCTGCGATTGAACTGACACTCAAAAAGCTGAAGGGAACTTACGGGGTTGCCGTCCTCTTCCGCGATTGCCCAGACACTCTCATCGCTGCCCGAAACGGAAGCCCGCTTGTGCTCGGAATTGGCGATGACGAATTCTTCATCGCGAGTGATGCGAGTCCGCTGATTGGCTACACCGATGAAGTCGTTTATCTCGCGGATCACGAAATCGCCGTTCTTAATTCCGATGGAATGCAGGTCATTCATCGAGATTCCGGTCGGCAATCTCCAAACATTCAGACTCTGAACCAGGTCTCTGCTGATATCGATCTCGGCGAATACGAACACTACATGCTCAAGGAGATCTTCGAGCAGCCCACGACGATCGAAAACGCCATGCGGGGCCGTCTCAACTACGATGAAGCGACAGCCATCTTCGGTGGCCTCAACCTCTCCTCTCAACAGCTGCGACAAATTGACCGGATCGTTCTGACCGCTTGCGGAACGAGTTGGCACGCAGCCCTCGTCGGTGAATACCTCATCGAAGAGTTCGCGCGTATTCCCGTCGAAGTCGAATACGCTTCTGAGCTGCGGTATCGCAATCCACCGATGAGCGATCAGACAATGGTCTTCGCCATTACACAAAGTGGAGAAACCGCCGACACACTGGCTGCAATGAAGGAATGCAAACGTAAAGGCCACACCACGATGGCGATCTGTAACGTCGTCGGTTCGACGATCGCCCGCGAAGCTGATGGAGGAATCTACCTGCACGCCGGACCGGAAATCGGAGTGGCGTCGACGAAAGCCTTCACATCACAGGTGACTGTCCTGACGTTGCTGGCACTCTATCTCGGGCGAATGCGGCACCTGTCCTACAGTGCTGGGCAGAACATTATTCGGAAGCTCAAAGATATCCCGAGACAGGTCGAGAAGGCACTCGAGTGCCATAACGCAGTGAAGTCGATCGCGGAAAAATACGCGTCGATGAACAACTTCCTATATCTCGGTCGGCTCTACAACTTCCCTGTTGCACTGGAAGGTGCGCTGAAGCTCAAAGAAATCAGCTACATCCACGCGGAAGGCTATCCAGCTGCGGAAATGAAGCACGGACCGATCGCCCTCGTTGACGAACAAACCCCAAGCGTTTTCATCGTGCCGCGCTGCGGAATCTATCCGAAGGTGATTTCAAACCTGCAGGAAGTGAAAGCCCGAAAAGGTCCCGTGATTGCTATCGCTTGCGAAGGCGATGATCGCGTCGCGGAACTCGCAGACGATGTCATTTACGTCCCTGATGTCGATGAATGCCTGCAACCGCTCGTCGCTTCAATTCCACTGCAGCTACTCGCGTATCACATTGCCATTCTCCGAGACTGCAATGTCGACCGACCGCGAAATCTCGCCAAGAGCGTGACCGTCGAATAAGCGCAAAGCACTTCTTCGAAATGGGGGAAGACTGCGCATGCGTTCTTCGGAATTTACGCGCACTCCCTGCGCGAACTCGGAAAACGAATTGCGTCCGCGTTTTGAAGAGTTCTTGAATCTTGAGCATCCTCAGATTTCGTTTGCTCACTCTCGCACGAGCAAACAAAGACTTTTGTTTGATGAAACAGCACAAGCGAGTGCACCGGCAAGAGCCACTCGCACTAGTTTTCGAGTGGCCAATCGCCAGAGAAGACTTCAGTCGCTGGGCCGGTCATGTAGACGTCTCCAGACTCTGCCCACTCGAGGGTTAGGTCTCCCCCGGGAAGATGACACAGCACGGTTCGCTCGGTCAGACCATTCAACACGGCAGCGACGGCAGATGCACAGGCTCCAGTACCGCAGGCTTGCGTCTCGCCGCTTCCCCGCTCCCAAACCCGCATGATCATCTCGCTTGGTGAGACGATCTGAATGAACTCGGCATTGACGCGGTTCGGAAACGCCGGGTGAATTTCAATATGTGGGCCGACTCCGTGAACCCATTCGTCAGTGATCTCGTCGACGAAGGTAATGCAGTGCGGGTTTCCCATTGAAACACACGTCACTTCCAACGTCTTGCCGCCAACGCGGAGAGGCTGTCGCAACGGGGGAGCACCTTCCAACTTTGTCGGAATTTTGGAAGCTTCCAGAATCGGTTGACCCATGTTGACGCGAACCTGGGTCGCTTTCTGATTCTCAATCGTAAGTTGAACTGTGAGAACTCCATTCCCGGTCAGAATCTTCATTTCTTCGCGGGGAGCGATTCCATGGTCGTAGGCGTATTTGGCAACGCAACGAATTCCGTTGCCACACATCTCTGATTCACTCCCATCGGCATTGAACATTCGCATTTGAACGTCGGCTTCATCCGTGGGACAAATGAGAATCAACCCGTCGCCGCCGATTCCGGTATGCCGATCACTGACAGCCCGAGCCAGTGCCGGCAGATCTTCGGGGAGTGTTTCCTCGAAGCAATTGACGTACACATAGTCATTTCCGGCGCCGTGCATCTTTGTGAATTTCAATTCCGCACCTCTTCCAACAATACTCATCAGTTTTGCGAGCTTCGAGCAAATCACAGCCAGTTCGAAGGAGTGCCAGCGATGGATTCAGCCGTCGACAAACTCACTTCAGAACGATGACACAGCTGAAGACCAAACAGTTCGCGTGACCCCCGCATCGCGGACTACGAGATGCAGGGGCCGATTGCTTCATTCGATCCTCTCAACGCGCGATCAATACGAGTCCGCGCGGCGGTAAGCATCAATCACAGCTTGTTCACCCTCTTTGCCCTTCTGAGAGTTACCGTGTTCCATCCCGATGATGCCCTCAAAACCCTTCTTGTGGAGATGACCAAACACATTCAGGTAATTGATCTCGCCAGTTCCGGGTTCTTTTCGACCGGGATTATCGCCGGACTGCATGTAAGCAATCTCGTCCCAGCAGGCATCGATATTGGGAATCAAATTGCCTTCTGTGATCTGCTGATGATAGATGTCGAACAGAATCTTGCATGACGGACTGTTCACTGCCTTACACAGTGCATATGCCTGATCGGAATCGCGAAGGAAGGTCCCACCGTGATTGGCATGCCAATTCAACGGTTCGAGCACCATCACCAATCCGTGCGGTTCCAGAATTCCGGCACACTGCTTCAAGAGTTCAATCACATTGGCAGTCTGATAGCCTTCCGCGAGACGCGGGCCGCCGTACTTGTTCCAATTTCCTGAGTTGGCCGACTGCTGATCGACCGACCCGGGAACGACGGTCATCCACTTCGCATTCACGCGTTTGGCCACTTCGACCGAGGCTTTGATTTCTTCAAGAACTTCATCCCAGCGATTCTGATTCTTCACTGCGAAGACAGGTTCATCGAAATTCGCGTAAGCAACGAAGACGCCCATTTCCAGATTGAGATCTGTCATCGCCTTGGCGACGCGGTTCTGATCCTCGACTGAACGACCTTTCATGCCGTTGTCTTCCCAGGCACGAAATCCCTGGTCAGCACCGAACTTCAATTGATCGACCAGATCATTGCCGGCGGAGTTTTTGAACATGCCGAAGTGGGGAGCATACTTCAATTTGAAAGGCGCGGAACTTCCGCCGTCCTGAGCTGAAGCGGAAGTGTTGGTCATTGCGATCACTGTTGAAGCTGCGCCTGCAGCAGCCAGAAACTCTCGGCGTTGCATGAAAGTTCTTCCAAATGAGAGATGTATACTGATCCGATTCTGTCATCCGCGTCGACTTTGAATTCGTCCGAACGCGGCTCGTGACTCACGGTGTCGATCGAGACCTTGCCCGATTCACACTTTGAAAAGTCACTTCTAACAGATTTCGATTCAACTCTCACCTATCTGGCAGGCGTTGAAATTGATTCGCACGACGAGAGGCGCCACTCACCATCAAATGCCGATTGGGTGAGTGGGTTGAAACTTCAGAATCTCAACTAAAACGCCTGAACTGCTGGGACAACCTGCACGACTGAGGGAGCAGAGCCTTGCGGGGTGCTCGCTGAAGCTGGAAGCATTGGGGCTGACGATTGAACAGGAGCCCAGTCTCCGGAAGACATCTGTGGTTGCTCAACCGGCTGACCTGGGAACGCTCCTTGTGGGGCGTAGCCCGTTGAGTGGAAGACCATGTTTTGACCAGGCATCTGGTTCTGTCCCGGCATACTCCCTGACTGCGGGTGATAGCTGGCGTTACCGTTTTCAGGAATCAACTGAGGCTCTGGAACTCGCAATTCTGGAAATGCCCCGTTTGTCTGAGTCGGCATTGGTTCGGCAGTTGGAGTCCACATTTGAGGAGCGGCCTGCGTCGGCTGAGGTCCCGAGAATCCGCCGGACATTGGAGCACTCGCCATTGAGTACTGCGGCGAAACAACTGGTCCCCCCATCATGGTCGGGTCGGTCCGAGGCATCACGTTCGCCATCCGAACCGATGGAGGAACTTGATTCAGATAGTGGGAAGACGTCTGTCCTTGAAAGCCCTGATGACTCGCCATTTGCTGACTCATCATGGGCTGTCCTGCAAATTGAGGCCCCTGCGAATATGGTTGACTGACGACGGGAGGTGGTCCCATCGGTCCACGGTGTGAAACATAGCCAGCAGAATGAGGCTGAGCAGAAAACTGAGCCTGCTGGGCTCCGCCGTAACCCGCTCCGCCGTATCCAGCACCCGCAAATTGTCGGGCTCCGGGGTTGTATGGTTGAGTATCAGCCCACGCTGTCAGCAATTGGCTGGCTTCATCACTTCGCCCCTGTTCCTGCAACATCGACGCCAGTCCGTGATATGACGGTTGATGGCTCGGATCGATTGTGAGTGCGTGCTGGAACATTTCCTCCGCGTTCTCAATCTCTCCTTGTCTTTCCATCGTTTTGGCGACGTTGAACGCATAGTTGGCGTTGTGAGGCGAATCCATGAGCGCTCGCTCGAATTCGTAGCGAGCGAACTCGTAGTTCCCTTTGTTGTAGTATCGCTGTCCGGAGCGATTCATCAGATATCCGTTGGCTGCTCCGCAACCGGACAGTGCCGACGACAATGTGATCCACGCGACCGCCAAAATCGCGATTCCAAATCGCGACAGGTTCCATCTCAGGTGCTCTTGCACGTGAGTGTTGCTCTTTGCGGCAGCAGTGAATGTTTTTGACGTTCGGCGACAGTCAGACATGTTCGTTCCCTTCCAAAGTGGAGTTGAACATTTCAAATGGCGAATCGAGGACCGCTTCGCCGGATGTGATGGCGAGAAACTATGAAAACTTCTGAATCTTCGGCAGATTGATTTGAAGTTTCGAGCCGAAATCGCCGACAGAAGGCCCCTTGCCCCGCCTGCTTCGGCAAATCTCGCTGGTCACACCAACTTCGAACTCACCGTGCGTTGCCAATGGACGGACGAACACCTTTTGTGTACCGTTCCGTTATTCTCAACATGGAGGGAACCAATGGTTCGGGAGACAGTATTCTCTGCCGATGGCGATGACGACGAAGATGATCTGGGCGAAGGACTCGATATCCGCCGAGATTTTGACGTCGACGCCCGCGAGATCGACGAACGTCTTCGACCGCAAAGGCTGGAAGACGTCATTGGTCAGACGCAAGTTGTCGAACGTGTCCGCGTCATGCTGGACGCAACCCGTAAGCGAAACGACACCTTAGGCCACATTCTCTTTGACGGCCCTCCGGGAATCGGAAAGACAACCCTCGCCACGGTGATCCCGAATGAACTGGGAGTCGACCTGCAAATCGCTGCGGGACCTGCTCTTGATGCTCCCAAAGATTTGCTGCCGTATTTGACGAACGCCTCTCATGGGTCCGTGCTTTTCATTGACGAGATTCATCGATTGCGGCCAGCCGTCGAAGAGTTTCTCTACCCAGCAATGGAAGACTTCCGGATCGATATCGCACTCGGAGAAGGACTCAATGCCCGCACAATTAACATGCAGCTGAAGCCATTCACTATCATCGGGGCGACAACACGAGCGGGAATGTTGACAGCTCCCATGCGCGACCGCTTCGTCTATCGGGAGCATCTCGACTTCTACGAACCAGACGACCTGATCGAAATCGTCCGAAGAAATGCCGTCAAATTGAAAACCAACATCACCGATCAGGCAGCCTCGGAAGTGGCACGACGCAGCCAGGGAACTCCTCGAAAAGCGAACAACATCCTCCTCCGAACTCGAGATTTCGCCACGCTCAAAGATCCGAATGGCGAAATCACCACCGAGATCGCAACCCATGCCATGAAAATGCTGGAGATTGATTCGCTCGGGCTCGAACGGCAGGACCGCCGGTATCTCAAGATCATCGTCGACGTTTTTCAGGGCGGACCAGCCGGGCTGCGAGCGATTGCTCACAGCTTATCAATTCCGGCAGATACACTTGAAGATGATATTGAACCGTTCCTCCTGCGAACCGGGTTGATTCAGCGGACGCCACGCGGGCGCATTGTGACACAACGCGGATATGATCATCTCGGCGAAAGCCCCGGCCCCGGTCTTCGATCTCAGTTCTAGCACGCGACTCAGAACAGACGTGGTCAATGCATGTTTCGCGAAACCATGAAAATTGTCTCACAGAAAAATCTGCAATCATGGACGGGCGGATGACAGCGTGAGGAGGTCCCCTCTATACTCTGAAACATCCCGAGCCACTCTTTAAGTGCTCAGCTGATGAGTGGCGTTCGACTGACGGGATTGATGATTTAACCTTTTTACTGATCCCCACAAAGGACTCGATTCATGCCGATGCAGGGATTGCAGAATTTGGACCGTCGATGGATTTTCCTGTTGATGGCAATTGCTGTGGCAGTCCCAATTCTGTTTGGACTCCAGTTCCCGGAGTCTCCCAGCCAACTCGCCCGGGACGTCTTCAACGAGATTGAAATGCTCGAAGAAGGTGACAACGTTCTCATGGCGTGGGACTACGACCCGTCGACAGAAGGGGAGTTGGGACCGATGGCGATTGCGTTCGCCCGACATTGCTGTGAGAAGAAGGTCAACATGTTCTTCATCACACTGCTGCCGGTCGGTCCGCAGATGATTGAAAAGGCGATCACTGAAGTCATCCAGAAGGATTTTCCCGATCTCGTCTACGGGCAGGACTACGTGAACCTCGGCTACAAATCCGGGTACGAGGGAGTCATCAAGGTCATCGTCACCGACTTGAAGGGCCTCTACACCACTGACGCTCGCGGCACCAACATTGATCAGATTCCGATGTGCAAGCCGATCAGCAGCGTTCAGGAAATGGACCTGATCGTCAACGTCAGCGGTTCCTATCCCGGTAGCAAAGAATGGGTTCAGTATGCCGTGACGCCGCATCAGGATCAGATCCGGATGGTGGCTGGCTGCACAGGAGTTCAAGCTCCCCTGCTCTACCCATACATTCCCGGTCAGCTAAAAGGCCTCCTCGGTGCGATCAAAGGAGCGGCTGAGTACGAAGCGTTGGTCGTCAATGAGTATCTGGGAAGTGACCCTGATCAGCTTTACCTGGAAGCCAAACGACGCATGGGGCCACAGCTTGTCGCTCACCTCTTGATGATCGGATTGATCATTGCCGGAAACGTGATTTACTTCCGTCAGCGACGTCTCTCTTCGCCGCAACAGAATTGAGACGAATCTCTTTTTCTTTCAGTGAACACTTCCGCTGCATTCCGGTTTCCTCAACATCGTTATGAATCCTCCATCCACACAAGTTGTGCCGTCGGACGCGACATCGTTCTGGGTTAAGTTCAAAGAACTGCTCAGTCTGATTCGTTTCAGCCATACACTGTTCGCACTTCCATTCGCGTTGATGGCTGCATTGCTGGCGTGGAGGACTGTGCCGTTTGAGTTCCGCGACCTGATCGGCCTCGTGCTCTGCATGATCTTTGCTCGCTCGGCCGCGATGGCCTTCAACCGAATCGCTGATCGCAAAATCGACGCGGAAAACCCGCGAACTGCTGGGAGACATCTGCCTGCCGGGACGATTTCATTGAAGATCGTGATCGCGTTCACCATCGTCTGCAGCCTGGGATTTATCCTGTCGACGCTGCTGTTCTGGCCGAACCGCTGGCCGCTGTTTCTGTCCGTGCCCGTCTTGCTCTTCCTGATGAGCTACTCGTACTCGAAGAGATTTACGTCACTGTGTCACTACTGGCTCAGTGCTGCTTTAATGCTCTCACCCATTGCAGCCTGGATCGCAATCACGGGCACGATTGCCTGGCCGCCGATTCTTTTAGCGGCCGTCATTTTCTTTTGGGTTGGTGGCTTCGACATCATTTACGCGACTCAGGATGCTGAGTTCGACCGGGAAAAGAGCCTGTTTTCAATCCCCTCTCGTTTCGGTGTGAAGAACGCTTTGAAGATCGCGTTCTTCAGCCACGTCCTCACCGTTGTCTGTCTTCTGGCACTGTGGGCTGTCTCGGGACTCGGCACGATCTTTCTGATCGGCGTGATTCTTGTGAGCGGGCTCCTCATCTACGAACACTGGATCATCAGCCCTTCGAATATGAGCCGCGTCAACGTCGCCTTCTTTCACATCAACGCACTGATCAGTGTCGGACTGTTGTGCGTGACGATCGCCGACATTCTCATCGTGGAGACGCTCGGGCCAATTTCGACACCGTTCAACTATCCGATTCAGCAGGAGACCATCGACGAAGTCCCTTCTTCTCAATCGGGTCTTCAACTCTCACCTGTTCCGAATCAAGAAGACGAAACGTCTCAACAAAATCGGTAGACGCTTTCTCGACGTCTCCCTTGTCGCATGCGGAGTGATTGATCACTCTCCGCAGGATGCCAATTACGTTTGACGAGTGCACTCGAAAGAGTGAAAATGATTCTGCTCAATCGAGTTGAACCAACTTTTCAGCGGCACTCGTCCGCTAAAACTGACTTCCCCCAACAACCGATGTTCTCTGCCACAATAACCCCTCTTTCGTAGAGAGGCACACGGATGAAGAGCGAGTCTTGGGAACACGTCACTTTGGATGGGTTCCTTCCCCTCGTGATTGCAGCGAGTCCGACACTTGTCGCGATTTGCTTCCGGGAAGGACACATTGTACAGGTGGTTGCTGCGGTCGTCGCGCCGGTGCTGGCAGCCTTCTTAAGAGCAGCGATTGGAATCCACCAGTTGGAAAGCGTTTCGGGCGGACATCCAAACTGGGGCCGTCAGGTCTTGTTCTCGCTGGGAATCGTTTTGCTTCTACTCAGCGAAATCTTCGTCAGCACATTGCAGTTCGCCCAGAACGAGTCACTGGCAGCGTGGTTTTTCCCCGCTGGCCTGTTCTGCTTCTACCTGACGGTGATGCAACTCGCCCTCAGCCCGGACCCCGATCATCAGAGGCAGCAACTCGCTTCAACTGTGGAAAACGTCCTCTGGGACTAGAGTAAGTTGCTCTTTCTTCTGCACTCGCATGTGCTGTTTCAACAATTAAGAAGGTTGAGTTTGCTCGGGCGAGTGAGTGCAAACCTTAAATCAACTGCTTTCCTTGCCAGTAGTCAAAAGAAAACGCACCTGTCGGTGAACCAACAGGTGCGTTTGTTTTTGAGTCGACTTCTCAATCTGCCGTGAGTCGTCCGGCGGTGCTCAAGCAATCGTGTAATGATTGAGCGACCTGGACTCTCCCATCTTTCCGAACGCACTGTTTCAAGGCGTTCAAGGCGGGCGGTGGACGAGCTTAGACTGAGAAGCTGCTACCGCAACCGCATGAGCGGCTTACGTTTGGATTGTCGAAGGTGAAACCGCGTTTTTCGAGGCCTTCGTAGAAATCGATTGTCGTTCCGTCCAGGTGCAAGTCGTGGTTCTTCTGGACAGCCACGCTCAATCCGTGCTGCTGCGAAACGTGATCCTGCTCAGGATTTGCGACTTCGTCGAAACCGAACTTGTACTGAAATCCGGAACATCCGCCGCCTGCCACTCCAACGCGGACGACAGTTGTCTCTGGCATGTTTTGCTCAGAAATGACTCGTTTGATTTCTGAAGCTGCTTTTTCTGTGATAATGACCATCTGTCAGTCTCCTTCGCCTGGAAAGGACGAGTCGAAACAAGTGTGTTTGAATAACTCCGCGAATTATAGCTTGCCTTGTCACCGGGTCAAAGATGACTCGATGACACTTCACGTATTCTATCGGATCAATTGACCGAAAAAAGCACTTTCCCTCCCTAAACAAGCCCGGACTCCCTGGATTGAAGAGGTTTTTGAGCCGATTTCGGCTCATTTCCAGTCGTCGAGAAACCGCTGATCAATGGAATTTGCGGTCAGCGGCGAGCAGAAATTCCCGCATCGGACATTGAGAGCATTTTCTGATTTTGTGTGCACGATCTCACACGAGCAACTTGCTCTAGTCGTCACTTGATCCGAGGTAAGATCGGTCAACTCCCAGTAGAACTTTCAGGCTTGTCGACGCGATTCCCAAGGCAATTCCAATCATGATGGCTCGATTTCCGGCGGTATTGAAAATCTTCATGATGTAGACCGTCATCTGATCAATTCTCAGAGCTGAAAACTGATCGGGTATCCAGCTCGTCATGGCCGTCCCGAGATACGTTCGCCCCAGGAGCACGATAAAAGCCGTGCCCAGCAACAACGTTGCTTCCAGATTCTTGGCCCGGAACGCACGGAATGCAGCTGATGCAACGTAGAACGCGAGCAAAGCGAAGGTCGTTGTCATCAACGGCTGAAGCACGTACTCGTAGGTCCACCAGAAGGGGTTACCTTGAGCGCTGAACTCTCCTGACCACGGATACTTCACCCGATGGGCAGCCATGAACAGCTCGCCGACAGCAACTTGCCACGCATAAAGTTCCGCTCCGGGGACGAACAGAAACTCTTGCTGGTCTCTCGAAAGTGGGCCGACTTTCAACAAACCGATCCCCAGATTCTTCGTTCGAGCAGCTTCTCGCTCGAGTCCGTTCCAAAAAACATTGATTGCCACTTTCTGTTCATCAAGCAGTGGCCCCAGTGACTCGAGTTCACCGATCAGGGCGGCCATGTCGACACTTCCACTCTCAATAAATGAACTAATGGCATCTTCTTGAGCGGCGTTCATCAACACTGGTTCAGGTGCTGGAAGCATTAGTTCGAGGTCGGAAACTCCGGAGTCTCGTTCGGCAACCAGGACTGCGAATGTTTTCGGCTTGGCGGGACGAATTCCGGCCGAATTGATGACGAGGGGAAGTGCACTCAATCCCGGATCGGTGCCGAGAATTTGGTCGAGAACTTCGACCTGTTCATCATTCAATGGAGCGCCCAGTTCCTCCAGTTCGGAACGGACGTCTGCAATTTGCTGATCCGTCATCGGAAGTGCCGGCAGGAATCCCGACCAGACATTCGCCATTTTGTCGCGTAAGTCCGTGGACATCGGTCCGACGATTGTCAATTTCCCATCGGCATATTGAACACGACTCGCTTCCGATTCGGGAATCGAAAACGTCTCCGGCGGATCGACGGAGATAGACGTTTCGGCGTGGGTCAACTCATCCAGACTCACCACTGCCTCTTTCGCGAACTCTGTCTTTGGCAGGTCTTCGAGGAGTTGGCCTTCCAGCTCTTCTGTCAGCACGCCTGAAACGGCCAATGATTCGTGATCGGCGTAGTACTTGACTTTGCCACCGACATTTTCCGGCTGACTCAAATCGAAGAGCTCTTCGACCAGTTTCTTCCAGTCGAGAGTCTCTCCGTATTTCAGTAGGTCTTCCTTCTGGTTCTTATTCATCCATCCGTGGAAGACCAATTTTCCATCGTCAACGCTCAGTTGCCTGCGAACGGACGCGGGAACCGGCTCTCCATCGCCTCGCTGGGGGAGTTCTCCATCGACAGAGAACTCCGGCATCATGGAAATGGGAAACGGAACAAATGTCTCTCCATAGAACTCCACATTCGACGTCGGTGGGCTCCCGACTTTGAGTAGTCCGAGCAGCAGAGTTCCGAGAAAGGCAATGATCGTGACCGCTGAGTACCCCCAGCCGGCTTCCTGATCGCTGATACTTTTCAGGTGTAGCTTCAGAAGGTTTCCACCGCCCAGAATAAACGCGAGCGCAGCGAGGATGTCGAACCAGATCGCCGCACCTTCACCCCATTCCTGAATGGCAGGAAGAAAGAAGGAAATGATCAACACGAATCCGGCAATCGCCGTAATCAATAACGGGACAGTCCGTTTCATTTCGCCGTTATCCTTCGAGGGCCTGAGGTATTTTCACGCTCAACACAGGTGCGTCGATTACTTTCCAACATCAACCGGAGACGCGGTGCGAATACTCTCCGCTTCGGCATAACAAAGACGCAAGGCATCACACGCCAGTTCTGCAGAAAGCACACGCGGGACTTCCCCCTCCTGGACAGCTCGCACAGCATCCTGAATCTCATTGGTGAACGCGGCACACCATTCCCCGGTTCCACCTGGATCGGGTGTTTCAATCGGCCCTGAGTTCGGTATCAACGTCAACGGGCGATTCACAACCCATTCTTCGCCATAGGTTCCGCAGTCGAACTGAATCGTGGCTTCTTCCAGCATCAACTCGAAGCTCTGAGCGAATTTCAACTGCCCAGCTGCGATGCCTCCACTGATGCAAGAGACAGTCAAATCTGGATCGTCATATAAGTACTGTGTGCAGACATGGTTTACGAAACCATCTCGCAGCATTCCCCGTGAGAAGACTCGACCTGGAATTCCACACAAGAGCCCGATGTAATGGTTGTCGTGAATGTGGAGATCAATGCCCCATCCGCCGAGTTTACGGAAGTCTTTGATATCGCTGGACCAGTCAGGAGGAGCAATCACCCGACGGAATGAAGCTGCTTCAAGCTTTCCATATTTTCCGGAAGAGACCGCTTGATGTGCCCATTGAAATTCCGGGAAGTAGGGAAGCACCTGAGCGACCATCAACATTCGACCGGTTTCTTCAGCAACAGCAAGCATGCGTTCTGCTGCATCGAGATCAATCGCAATTGGCTTTTCGACAAGCACATGTTTACCCGCACGCATGGCTTCAATCGCGGCTGCTTCATGCTGATCGGTCGGCAAACAGATGTGGACGAGATCGATGTCCGGATTTGCCAGCAACTCCTGACGACTGGCGTAAGCTGTGACGCCTGTCAGGTCCGTCTGTTCGCTTCCACGGGGACCGAAGTTGCCTTGAATGCTGGACCAGTCGCCGGACCGCTTCTTTTCGTCGCGAGTACAAAAAGCGACAACGTTGCCACCGTTGACAGACTTGGTGGCTTCGAAGTGGGTCATCCCCATGAATCCAAGCCCAACAATTCCGATCTTCACATTCATCCGTAACGACTCCTGCAACTGTTTGAGATTTTGGAACAGTATCAAAGCGACCGAACCAAACCAACTCATCCTGAATGAACCAGAGCGGATGCTTTCGAACAATTGTCATCACAAACTCTGAAGTAACTTCGCGCGGTTGGCACTTTTGTATCTGGCTCCCCGACTTCTTTGTTCCCGACTGTGTGATGGTTCACAGAACCTGTTGCCAAGATCCAAGAGACTCTGAAACGTCGCGAAGAACAATCGTGAATGCGTGTCGATGCAGACACGATGCTTCCTGACATCACCGAGGTGATCTTGTGCGGCGGCGTGGATTGTTTTGTTGATAGTGAATTCATGTGGCTTGAGCGTTCCGTTTGGCGTTGTATGCGCCAATCACTAAGAACAGAATCTCCCCGCGCCGCCGCACAATCTCATCTCCTCGAGCTCGTCAACACGAGATACTTCCGGCTGTTGCCAAACTCTGATTCTTCAGAGCAATCAATGAGCCTTTGATCGACGATCTCTTTCTACCCTCGCGTCTTCTTTTCAATGCGTCTCTGCTTATCGATCACATTGAATCTGGTTGACGCCGATCAATCGTCACTGTTCGTGACACGCTTCACTGCCCGTGGACTTCGCTAATAGTCCAAGCAAACTTCCGCTTCGGGATCATTTGATTTTGATGGTCAGAGAAAGAATTGAACTCATACATATGTATCGTGCTTTGCGTATTCTCTAGTCGCATACGAAGCATTTCTGTGCATGCTCTTCAACACATGCTTGATCGTGATTGAAGCAGAACTCGTTTGGCGAGCTGATTGCCTACTCAAACGAACAAACTGGCCATTGGCACACCTGTTGCTTTGCAGAGAATTGTCGAACGTCACACGTTTTGCTGACGGAGGACCTCCGAGTTGAAGTGTCAAATGGAATTGACGACTTCAGTTCGACACGCGCTCGTCGTCCACTGTTTGTTGACGGCTTGTTAACCACGTATTCCTTATTAACTGCAAAGTAACTGACATGACCAATTACAAAAACCGATCGCGATGGACTGCACTGCTCGTAGCTGCATCACTGACGACATTTGTGGGCTGTTCGAAGTCAAATCCATTGAATCGACAGGCGGTTCAAGGTGTCGTCACGCTTCAGGGAAAACCAATCACGAGTGGATCGATTGAATTTCATCCACAGGGCGACGAAGGAACCATCTCGGGAGCAACAATCAAAGATGGTTCGTACTACGTTGACCCATCTCGTGGAGTTCCTCCGGGAAGCTACATCGTCCGTGTCTTCGCAAGTGATGAAGACACACTTGTGCACGACGTTCCAGGTGAGTCACGAGGTGTTGTTGCCAAGCAAATCGTCCCGCCTGAATTCAATGTAAAAAGCCAGCTATACCTGACTGTCAAAACAGATCAGAAGAATGTCTTTGACGTCGAAATCCCAACTATGGCCAACTAGAGCAATTTCGACTCTGGCTTGCAGTGATTCGCAAGGGCAAACACAGCACTCATCAGAACAGTAGAGTTCAAGCGAGTGCAGAGAGGCGATGAAAAATCTCTCCCCGCATTCGTCGAACATCGACATCTCTCTCGCACGGTCGTCTTTAGATTTTATAACGGAACGAACTCAATGAAGACTCAACGTCGACGCGGATTCACGCTTATCGAACTCCTGGTGGTCATCGCCATCATCGCAATCTTGATTTCACTGCTGCTTCCCGCAGTTCAGCAGGCACGTGAGGCGGCACGTAGAACACAGTGCAAGAACAATCTCAAACAGATTGGACTTGCGATGCACAACTACCACGATGTCAACAAAGGGTTTCCTGTTGCTCAGTTTGGATGTTGCTGGGGAACTTGGATCGTTGGAATTCTGCCTTACATCGATCAGGCCAACCTCTACAACATCTATGTGAACGATCGAAAATATGGGGTTCCATCAGATACAGCTCGCTACGGACACGCGGCCAACTTGCCAGTCACCACCACACGACTCGTTTCTCTGACATGTCCCAGCGATTCACCGAACGTGCCAATTGGCGAAATCACATCGCACAACTACGCTGTAAACTTTGGAAACACTGCTTTCGGGCAACATGCAGAACTCAACGGCGTTGAGTTTGGCGGGGCTCCCTTCATCAACACGCCAAGCGGCACCCCTGCTCGGAACCAGAGCATCAGCGACCTGAGGGACGGAACAACTTCAACGATCCTCGTATCTGAAGTGCTGCAAGGTGTCGATCGCGACCTCCGAGGATTCGCCTGGTGGGCAGACGCAACTCAGTTCACAACTTATCTTCCTCCGAACAGTGCGATTCCAGACCGAATTTACTCCTCGTCCTACTGCAACAACCTGCCTGAACAGAATCTTCCTTGCGATGTCTCATCGACAACGAATCCAACGATGTTCGGATCACGCAGTCGACACGTCGGTGGTGTTCAGGTCACACTTGCTGATGGATCATGCCGATTCATCTCCGAGAACCTGAGCCTCGACACATGGCGAGCCCTGAGTACAGCGAAGGGTGCAGAAGTCATCGGAGAGTTCTAAATCAGAGCCGATCAGATCCCCATAGCATTCAATAAAGCAATGACAGTTTGAGGGCCACTTCTTCAGCATCGCTTAATTTTGAGATCCAACGACCTCGCAACTGATGCCGAAGAGTAGTCACCCCAACCGTTCAACAAACGCGAATCGTATGGACAAACTGATCGAAGTCTGACGAGACCACGAAACAAGGCTGCTGACGAAAATCTGACTGGGGACAACGTGTTCTCAGTCAGATTTTTCTATGCGCCCATCTCTCCTCAGAAGTGATTCAATTGCTGGCGCCGTGCGATGAACAACTTGCCGATCCTGTCACTCTCAAAAAAGCAAGCTCACCGCATCGATTGCAGTGAGTCAGCGATTTGGGAACTCAGCAAAGTGGAGCAAGACTCCACACGGATCCCAAACGTAGCAAACCGTGGCTCCGTACGGTTCGAGCTTCGGCTCTTGAACTCTCATCGACGGATAGCGACCGGTCTCAAGCATTGCCTTTGCATGCTGGTACCAGTCTGCCGCTGAATCGACAACGACATACACCATGAAGTTCTCAGCCCACTCTTTGGCATAGAAGTCTTGCAAGAAGAATCTTGCCTCAGCGAGTTCGACTTCGGCGAGCTTGTCTTCTCGCCAGTTCAACTTCCAACCGAGATCCTGGTAGAAGGCAACGGATGTTTCAAAGTCTTTCGTCGGAACGAAGAATTTAACATCTCTTGCTGTAGGAGTTGCCATGGTCACTCAGCTTCAACGGTTCAAACTTCGAGAGCGTCAAGGTCGTCCATCAGAGAATCGAGGTCATCTTTCGGGGCTTTGTCTCGATTCTCCTGACGCTTTGGAATTCCGACTTCCATTCCGACAGCATCACGACCGTCCTTGAGCAGTTCCGCATCACGCTCAGCAACAGCGGTCTCTAAGGCGTCCCCTGCTCCGCCTCCGCCGAACAGTTGAGTCAAATCGATCTTGAGGCCTGCTACTTCCCCAGCAGCTCCGGCGATCGCTGGAGTTTTGTGTTGAGGGAAAATGATGGCATTCTCCGGACAAACACGGCTGCAAGCGGGGCATCCCTTCTTACAGTTGTCTTGTGCTTCGACGAGAATTCGATCGAGTGTATCAACGCCGTACACACCGAACAGACAGAAGTCGATGCACTCCATGCAGTTCGTGCAGCGACTGTAATCGATGACCGGGTACCAGCGACGTTTCGGGGAGTCTTCTGCCTGAGGTGATGGAAGAGTGATTTCCTCGCCACCGTTGGATTGCGGTGCCAGATACCGCTTCATCTGATCGGGATTCGGTTGCCCAGTGATCCAAGAAAGCAGATCGACTGTTTCCTTCGCGTCTTCTTCGACGATGCGCTGAATCTCTTCGAGATAAGTTTGTGCGTCCGAATGGACTCTCAAATCGAGACAGTAAATCGACCGGTCGGGAACATCGACTGATCCCAAGACATCCGGCGAAGGCTGCTCAGGAGTTTCGTCGTCTTCGTCTTCATCATCCGATCCGATGAGCGTGAAGCCTTCCTTGCCGCGAATCTGCTGCCGGTCAAGAATCCAGCGAGCCGCTCTCGGATAGAGCCACGACAGCACGACCAGATCGCCTGGCACGTTCCGGAGAAAGAGCGTTCCGGTATGATCGGCTGCGAGATCGTACAAGTGCGGAACCAACGAAACTTCTACGTTTCCGGCAAGGATCAGTTGCATCGCAATCTCTTCTTCAAGCTTGCGGTGCTTGGGGTTTTTGCTTTGTCCTTGAGAGAGAACGACGGTCAATTTTTTCTTGTCAGACATAGCTCGTCTTGTCGAAGGAAAACTTCATTTCAATCAGACGCCGAGAGAGACTGCCATCAACGCCGCCTCCTCCACTCTATTCAAACCCGCCCCGACCCGACAAGTTCCGATCTTCATGCAATCCCGCGATCGAACATCAATCCTGATTGACCTGCCCTTTGAGAACTCGCTGGGTTTCTTCCCATTTCGTCCCGAGAAACTCGACATACTCATCAGCTGTCATGAATTTCATCAATGTTTCAAAATTGTACAACCACCCTGCTCCGTAAGAATCCGTGTTGATCGCAGAAGGATCGTCAAGCAGTGTTTCGTTGAAGTTCAGCACCTTCCCCTCACCGGGGGGATACAAAGTCGAAACAGCCTTTGAGCTTTCGATCTCCCCAATTTCCTGCTTACGTTTGACCGCCGTGTAGGGATCGATGGTCCAATCCAGAAAGTAAACGTCTTGCAACAAGCGGACGGAATAAGCAGTGAAGCCGATTCGGAATCCTCCAGGACCTTCCTGCGCCCACATGTGATTCTCGCAATACACGCGATCTTGGGGAATCCGGGCTTCGTACTTGCCCATCATAAAAGTCAGTGGGTCGGACATTATCGATTTCTTCTCACGTAACCGGTTTGCGTCTGCGACGCGCGAACAACATCTGATTGACAGGTTCTTCTCTGCGGAAATTCAATGGTGCGAGAGTCTCGTCGTTCGACACTTCTGAGGCTCTCAACTCGAACTAAAATCACCCGATACTCTGACTATACCAGTTTTCACAAAACCGTTCGCGTCTCCCAAGGGACACAACACCACTCTCTCTAGATGTCACTCTTGGAGATGATCTCTGAGACTATGCAATACGCGTTAGCCACTCTGTGGAAGATCAAACAATTGCGAAAATCGATCGAGAACCGAATGCTTCAATGCAGAGTACTCAGCGGTATCAAACTCACCTGACTCGACGAGCCGGCCCGCTTCATCGCGAGCTTCGGTGAGAAGTCGGGAATCTCGCAGGAAATCTCCGAATCGCAACGGGACACTCCCGTGCTGCCGTGTGCCGAGAATGTCCCCCGGACCACGTAGTTCAAAATCCTTCTCAGCGACAACGAAGCCATCGGAGGTTTCTTCCAGCACCGAAAGCCGAGCAACTGCTTCTGGCGAAGTCGCTTCAGAGACAAGAAAGCAAAATCCTCGAAATTTTCCGCGAGCCACCCGCCCACGAAGTTGATGAAGCTGCGAAAGGCCGAAACGCTCCGCATCCAGAATGACCATCAAGGTTGCATTCGAAACGTCGACGCCCACTTCGATCACTGTCGTTGAGACAAGTACATCGACTTCATGATCACGAAACTGAAGCATCGTCTCTTCGCGGAGGTCTCTATCCATTCGACCATGCACCAGCCCCAACCGAAAATCAGGCAAGCTTTGCTGCATCCTTTTGTAAATCTGCTCAGCCGATGCCTGTTCGGAGTTGGAATTCTCCTCGACAAGTGGGCAGACCACATACATCTGCCGACCGGTTCCCAACTTCTCTTTAAGAAAGTCCCATGCTTTTTTCTTTTGTTCCGCTGATTGAATTCGAGTCGTCACCACCGGCTGACGTCCCTGCGGCTGATCTTTCACAACGGTCAGATCGAGATCCCCAAACTGAGTCAAACACAACGACCGGGGAATCGGTGTCGCTGTCATGACGAGAACGTGAGGCGACAATTGCCCCTCAGGGCGGCTGAACTTCGCTCTCTGGGCTACGCCGAATTTGTGTTGTTCATCGATGACAACTAACCCGAGATTCGCGAACGCGACTCCTTCCTGAATCACCGCTTGCGTTCCCACGATCACCTTCACATCGCCCGAAGAAATTCGATCCAACGTTTCACGCCGTGCGGCGGGCCTTAAGCTGCCGGTCAGAATCTCGACATCCACATCACTCCCGGACAGAAGGTCTCGCAGCGTGTGTGCGTGCTGATTCGCCAGTAACTCAGTAGGAGCCATCAGAACCGACTGACTTCCATTAGCAAGTGCGAGCAACATTGCGTAGGCCGCAACAGCAGTCTTCCCGGCTCCCACATCTGCCTGCAGAAGACGGTGCATCGCGTTGCCGGATTGAACATCGCTCACCACATCTTGAATCGCGGCTTTCTGCCCGTCGGTGAATTCGAACGGAAACAACCTGCGGATTCTTGAATCGATCTTGGCCGAAGTTTGAAAGACGGGAGCGTCACGCTGCTCATCCCATTGTCGCCGACGCAGAGCCACACCCAGTTGAAACTCAAGCAGATCTTCGAAAACGATCCGCTTTCGAGCCTGAGTATATTCCTCCATCGACTCCGGTTGGTGGACATTTCGAAGTGCTGAGCGAAGGCTCGGGAGTTGGTGCAATTCCAGGAACGATTCCGGGAGACGATCGCAAACTTGATCGTCACATTCAGTAAGAGCGGTCGCAATGAGTCGCTTTAAATGAGGGAGCTTCAGCCCTTCCGTCAGCCGATAGCGAGTGAGAATTAACCCACCGGTCCCTTCATCGTCGACATCCAGCCACTGAACTTCCGGATGTGTGAATTCCCACCGTCCTTGATTGACCTTCGGTTTGCCTGAGAAAAGAACTCGCTGCTGGTCTTGAAGCTTCTTTCGCATCCATGGTTGATTGAACCACACCCCGCGAACATAACCCGATCCGCAGTCGAGCAGGCAAGCTGTCAATGTTCGACCATTGCGCAGAGTTTTCACGTCGACGTCAACGACAATCCCTTGGACGGATTGCTCGGTCTCTTGTTTCAGGTCTTCCGGACGGGCGACATGAGTGAAATCGAGTACGTCACGAGGAAGATGCCACAACAGGTCTTCGAGAGTCTCAATCTTCAGCTTACTCAAAAGCGGAGCGACGTCAGGACCGACTCCGGGAAGAAACTGGACATCGGTGGAAAGAGTCAGTTCCGGCATGTGGCGACGTCGGGCTAAAGCATCATTGTTTTTCGTTCTCAGCGAATCACACGGTCAAAGCAACAAATTCTCGTGAGAACTCGTGGATTCTTAAGAGCATACTCGACATGCGATCGAAGCCAAACCGTCCAGCTTTGAACCACGTTCTTCGCGAGAATTCACCTATTGGAACGCCTTGGTCGCAGCCACTGCGAGTTCATCGCAGCGTTCGTTTTCGGGATGACCGCTGTGACCTTTGACGACCGTGAAACGCACTTGATGATTGGAGAGCAATTCGTCCAACTGTTGCCACAGCTCAAGGTTTTTCACTGGCTTCCAGCTCTTGCCTTCCTTCCGACGCCAGCCGTTGCGTTTCCAGTTCGGCATCCACTCTTTGGAACCCTTGGCGACATAAACGCTATCGGTAACCACTTCTACTTCAGAAGGGCGAGTCAGCGCAAGCAATCCACTGATGACAGCCATCAGCTCCATCTGGTTGTTGGTCGTCTCACGATCGCCTCCGCTTCCCTCTTTTTCTGTGTTGCTGGCAGGATGCCGCAACACATACGCCCATCCGCCTGGACCGGGATTTCCGCTACAGGCGCCGTCGGTGAAGAGTTGAACAAACGGACGCGGCTTCGATTCAGTCATCGCTCTCGGAGTCTTGTCTCAATGCAGCCTCCGTCCAATAACTGAGCAGCAGCCAGAACGTCTATGACGTGACTGATCGAACGCGAAGCTCGGCAAATATTCGCGGCGTCTCGGACTACTTTGCCCGATAGACAATCCGTCCACGGTTGAGGTCATAAGGAGAAACCTCAACCTTAACCTGATCTCCTGGAACGATACGAATGAAATTCTTCCGCATCTTTCCGGAAACGTGAGCGAGCACGATGTGCCCGTTCTCAAGCTCCACTCGAAACTGGGTATTGGCCAGTGCTTCCAGCACTGTCCCTTCCATTTCAATGGCCCCTTCTTTGGCCATAGATTTTCAACCTTTCAGATGATGACAGCGATCGCAACCAAGAGCCTTTTCGTCCGCGTTTTCCAGTACTCGGACGATGGAACGCAGCAACCTGCAAGTTCAAATCGTGGGCCGAGTGCATCGCGGAAAGCAACGTGCTCTAAGATACTGGCGTCGCCAGAGTGTAAGAATCGAAGGAAAGATCATATCGCCCAAGGCCGAAAAGAGCAAACGGGTTCCGACATTCGCGGTAGTTTTCACAAACACCCGCAACTTAACTCCGCTCAATGCTGAAGTGATTGAACTGCTTCTTGTTGAGCTGGAGCAGTATTACGAAGGCACATCGTTCGATTCAGCTGCAGGCAGCGTTAACCGAAATTTGGTTCCCCGCCCCGGTTCACTTTCACAGCGAATGGCCCCACCGTGAGCTTCGATGATTTTTCGTGCAGTCGGCAAACCCAATCCGTTCCCGCTCGGTTTGGTCGAGAAGAATATGTCGAAGACCTTGTCACAGGCCTCTTTTGAGATTCCGACTCCGGTGTCGATGATGTCGAGAACGACACTATCGCCTTCGCAACTCGTCTGAAATTCGAGTGCTCCCCCTTCTGGCATCGCTTGCTGTGCGTTCTTAACCAGATTCGTCAGCACTTGATTGAACAAGCGAGTGTCCAAACAGACCGGAGGCAGATTTGCCCGCAGATGCGGACGAACATCGATTTGATGCTCATCCGCTTCGGCCTGATAGAACTCGAGAAATTTGGTCACGACATCGTTGAGTTTGGCCTCTTCCAAATGAAGTTGCCCCGCCCGAGCGAATTGCAGAAAGGATTCGAGAATGCCTTCCAGATTTTCGCACTGCCCCTGAATTGTCCGAAGGCGCTTCAACGTGCGTTTCGACTGGGGAGTGTCACTCACTTCCAGATCCTCGAACAGGAGTTCGAGGTTCATCTGGATAGTGGAGAGTGGATTTCGAATCTCATGCGCAAGACCGCCAGCGAGCGTCGCAATCTCGGTAAATTGCTGCTCGAACGAGCGACGCCCGTTCGAGCCAGATGCATCAGATTCGACCATAACTCACACCGAGTGAACTACTGCGGCGACCTATTCCTCTTCGTCATCGTAGAGATCGTCATCATCGTCGTCGTCTTCATCGACATCGACGAGATCATCATCCTCTTCGACTTCGTCATCGTCGTCTTCTTCGCCCTTCTGTTCAATCAGAACAGCTTTGCGAGACAGCTTGACGCGGTTCTGATCGTCCACAGCGATGACTTTGACTTCGATCAGTTCCCCGATCTTGACGACGTCACCAACAGACTTCACGAAGCCATCGGAGAGTTCGCTGATGTGCAGCAGACCGTCTTTGCCAGGAGCAATTTCGACGAAGGCACCAAAGTCTTTGATCGAGCTGACTTTTCCAGAGTAAACCCGTCCCACCTTGATCTCTTCGGTGATGGCTTCGATGCGAGCCAAAGCGGATGCACAAACGTCTTTGGAATCTCCAGAGATTGTGATTGTGCCGTCATCCGTGATGTCGATCTGTGCTCCGGACTCTTCCTGGATCGCACGAATCGTTTTGCCTGATGGTCCGATGACCAGACCAATTTTCTCTGGATTGATCTTGGTCGAGAGAATGCGTGGAGCAGAATCTGGAAGTTCTGGGCGAGGTCGACGAATCGTCATCAACATCGTCCGCAACAATTCGCGGCGGGCTTCACGAGCCTGAGTCAGTGCTTTACGGATGATTTCTTCGTTGATTCCGTCAATCTTGAGATCGAGCTGAATCCCGGTGATGCCTTTTTGTGATCCAGCGACTTTGAAGTCCATGTCGCCGAAGTGATCTTCATCACCCATGATGTCCGTCAGAATCGTGTAGTCGTCACCTTCTTTGACGATTCCGATCGAGATACCCGCAACGGGTTGAGAAATCGGAACACCGGCTGCCATCAAACCGAGTGTCGCACTACACACGGAAGCCATTGAGCTACTTCCGTTCGATTCGAGAATGTCCGAGATAATTCGAATCGTGTATGGGAAGACTTCGCGGCTTGGCAGGACTGGAGCAACTGAACGTTCGGCCAATGCACCGTGTCCGATTTCACGTCGGCCTGGACCACGAATCGGGCGAACTTCACCGACAGAGAATGACGGGAAGTTGTAGTGCAGATAGAAGTTCTGGCTAATTTCGTCGAACAAGCCGTCGACCCGTTGTTCGTCGCGAACCGTTCCGAGAACGACTGTCGCCAGAGATTGAGTTTCTCCGCGGGTGAACAATGAGGAACCGTGGACGATTGGGAGCAAATCGACTTCGCATTCGATGTGTCGCAACTCATCCGTTGCTCGACCATCAAGTCGTTTACCGGCGATGGTCAGCTGTCGACATGCTTTCTTGTCGACTTGATAGAAAGCTTCTTTCAGATCGCCGAGTGTCCGGCCATCTTCGAGTTCTTCGAGTCCATCCGGGAAGTGCTTTTCGATCAGTTCATCGCGAACGGCTTTGGTCGCTTCTGAACGTTCCTGCTTTTTGGTGCTCTGACGAGCCTCTTTGATCTTCTCGCCAGCTTCTTCCTGAACGATGGAAATCCAAGGATTCTCTGCTGGTTCTTCGTATTCGAAAGGCTCGATTCCGGCAGCTTCGACGAGTTCGTCCTGAAGCTCACAGATCTCGATGATCGCTTTGTGGCCAAACATGAGTGCGTCGACCATTTGATCTTCCGGGATTTGATTTCCAAATCCTTCGATCATCAACACTGACTCTTTGCTTCCCGCCATGACGAGATCGAGTTCGCTTTCCGCCATTTGTTCAACTGTTGGGAAGAGCACGAACTCATCGTCAATCAGTCCAACACGAACTCCGCCAATTGGCCCCTGGAATGGCAATGGAGCAACCATCAGGGCTGCACTTCCGCCAGTAATCGCCCAGACATCCGGGTCGTTCTCTCCGTCGGAAGACATGACGTTAATCATGACCTGAACTTCGTCCCGAAAATTTTTCGGGAACAGTGGTCGAAGTGGACGGTCAGTCAGACGGCAGGTCAGAATTTCGCGTTGGGTCGGACGACCTTCGCGTTTCAGGAATCCTCCGGGGAATTTCCCGGCAGCTGCAAATCGTTCACGATAATCGACAGTCAGAGGAAAGAAATCGGTGCCTGGCCGTGAGGGACCTGTCTGGGACGCAATAAAGAGTGATGTTTCCCCGTATTTCAGAAGGATCGATCCACTGGCCTGCTTCGCAAGTTTTCCAGTCGAAAGACTGAGAGTTCGACCGGCAATCTCACGTGACACTTCGAATTCTTGACTCATCTACCAAACCTCTTTTCTAACAACCAACAACAAAATCCAACGCTTTCGGTGAACCGGCTAACAATTGGGAAATCGATGTCACGAATTCCACAAACTTCAGCGATCACACCATCACCAATTTCGAATCTCTTCTTGATCACGGTTCGCTTGAAACCGGCTGAGTGATGGTTGAACCGAAGAGCAACCCGCAACTCATAGAAGACATCTCAATTCGCGTTGAACAACTCCGTTTTCGTTCTTTTTTCGAAGACTCTTGTGCGAACTGAGACTTGCGGCTGACGATCGAAAGCAATTGCAGCTGAGCAAATTGCAACGCCCGACGACTTCAGCTCTCCACAGATTCATTCCACTTACAAAAGCCCAGATGGACAGCGGGAGAAATCCGCTGAGACTTCACATCCTGTCCAATATCACCTGATTCCAGAAGGCCTCCCCGACTTGGGGCCCAGAGCTCGAATTTGATCACAACTTCCAACTTCAACGTGACCGAACTACTGACAAGCTCACACTCTCTGAAAATCTCGCATTGCTCAACCCAACAACAACTTGTTGATCTTAACAATGCTTTGCTGCACCGCGTCCGCCTGACTGGAACGATTCATCTCGAACGAAATGTCTTCCGGGCGGACCAAGGCACATTAAATCTTGTCGACAGAACCTCTTCGAGCCACTTCGGCCACCAGCAACGACCAACACTCGGGAAGCGAGATTCGACAACAATCGACTACTTTCGAATCTCGAGCTTCGTGATCAACTCAACGTAGCGGGCTGGATCTTTCTCTTTCACGTAATCCAACAATCGGCGACGGCGGCTGACAAGCATCAACAACCCTCGACGGCCAGCATGATCTTTCTGATGGGAACGAAGGTGTTCCGTCAGTGAGTTAATCCGTTCAGTCAACACGGCAATTTGAACATCGGGCGAACCAGTATCGTCGCCTGATTGCTGAAACTCGTTGACTAATTCAGACTTACGTTCTTTCGTAATTGACATCCATTCGGCTCCTCAGCCGTCCACATATCGCCGGAGCGACAATCCTAACCAGATAAACTTTCCGTTTTGACAAGCCGTGGAATGTAACAGGTTCACTGTCCAATTCAACTGACGACACGAAGTTACGTCTCGAAATTGGTTAAGAATCCGACGAATTCAGAAGTGGTTTGCGGCTTCGAATCAGAATTCCTCCACTTTTTCTTCGAACGTTCGCAGTTTTTCCGAGGTACGAAAGTAACCGAGATTGCTAGATTTGAATACACACTCGAAAACGGCGTCTGCTCGCTGTAAATCACGACACCGAATCTCTTTGCACTCTGACCGATCCAATTTGATTGATGTCCGAATGCGACCTATACTGAATTGATCGATTTCGACCGCAAACCTGTTGCCTATTTCAACTTTGGATCAACAAGGCGAGCGGCTCGATCTTCGTTGTTTTATGGACTCGACAGGCTTCTTTGAATCGACAGGGACTTGAAATGACACAAGCGATGAAGGACATGCCGGCTTGGGGCATCAGCCTCGTCATTAACTTGTCGATTCTGGCGATCTTCCATTTTGTCGTCTATCACCGCCCTGCGGAATTCGACAAGACAAGCATTACGAGTATCGTCGACGATTCGGCTCATGAGGAAGAACTTCGCTTCACCGAAACCGCAATGGATCAAGTCGGGACCGAAGGCGACGCATCTTCGCTAACACAATCGCTCAGCGCAGCGACAGTCGTCGGGAAAGAAGATACCCCGCTCGACGAACAGGTCGAAGAAATCCTCAACCCACAGATTCGTCCCCTGACCGATTCGATGGTCATCGAACAACAGGGAGACATTTCAGCGTCCGTCGATGTTAAAGGTTCCAGCGAAAAGATTGAACGCGGTGTCGAAGGGGCGATGGACCGGATTGCTTTCGAGATTCGCAGTTCGCTTCGAGACCGGAAGACGCTTGTCATCTGGCTGTTCGATGCCTCCAGCTCGTTGAACGAGCGTCGATCTGCGATTGCCGATCGCTTTGACAACGTCTATCGACAAGTTGGCGAAATGGGTTCGACCGACGCCCTCTACTCCGTGGTCGCTGCATACGGAAACACTCCACAGCTGCTGACACCTGAGCCTCTTCAGGACATTAAGGAACTCAGCACGACCGTTCGCGAGAAAATCCAGGAAGACAAATCTGGCGTAGAAAATGTCTTTGGCACTGCGAAATTGCTCCTCGAAAAGTATCGAAACTGGCACAAGCACAAAGGCCCGTGGAACAAGCTCGTCTTTATCGTCACTGACGAACGCGGAGATGACGCTCCTCAATACCTCGAAGAAGTCATCTCACTGGCCAAGCGATCCCAGACCCGTTTCTTCACCATTGGAAACGCAGCGATCTTCGGGCAGCAGAAGGGCTACGTGAAGTGGACCTACGACGATGGATTTGTGGAGTACCTGCAAGTCGATCAGGGACCAGAAAGCGCTTTCCCGGATGGAGTTCAGCTTCCGTTCATTGGAAGCCAGAGTGACTGGCGAATCAAACAGATGTCCGCCAGCTACGGGCCATACGCTTTAACGCGTCTGTGTGCTGAAACCGGGGGGATGTTCCTCATCACTCAGGAAAGCCGCGGACCAACGTTCGATCCGGCCATTATGCGTGAATACTCACCGGACTATCGCCCTGTGAGACTGCAGGCGGATGAAGTCAAAAAGAATGCCGCGAAAGCTTCGCTCGTTACCGTCGCGCAAATGACATACGACGACGACTTGCCTGTGCCGGAACTGACCTTCAGAGCTTACAACGACAACATTCTGCGAACCGACATCGGCGAAGCCCAAAAGCCGGTCGCGGAGATTGACTACAAACTTCGTCGCTTCTACGAAGCGCTCAGTGCTGGCAAAGATGATCGCGACAAGATTCGCGAATCACGCTGGCAAGCTGCATTCGACCTCGCGATGGGACGTATTCTGGCCATGCGTGTCCGGTACTTCGGATACAACCAGATGCTCGCTAACATGAAGGTCTCTCCGAAGTCGTTCGAAAAAGACGACAGCAATATGTGGCGACTTGTGCCAGCCGACGACATCTTGTCTGGTCCGGAAATGCGAAAAGCTGCCGCCACGGCTCAAGAGTATCTGAAACGCGTGATCGACGATCATCCCGGGACTCCCTGGGCACTGCTTGCAGAACGTGAACTCAGTTCAAAGCTCGGATGGAGTTGGAACGAATTCAGCCAACCGATTCCCGGATCTGACGGTGTGACACGTGCAAGTGATGAAGAAGTTGCTCGACTGCTTCTGGCTGACGAGGAACGCCGGCAAATGGAACGTAAGAAAGCTTCGAAGCCACGAGACAAACCTAAACTCTAAGTCGAGTGTTTGCCTGTTTGAGACCGCTCCCCCCAATCAAATCTCACGGATTGACAATTCAATGCCGCGGCAGACGTTGTCTGTGATCATCGCTGCGAACTGTTTGTGAACAGAGGGGACGGACTTTCACCAGTCTCCGTCGTCGCATCACAATCGTCGCGATCAGACGAATCCTGACGCCATCCATTTCAAAGCGATCAGCAATTCTGATCAATGCAAAATCGCGCATAGATCGTTACCAGTTCATGGCATATGATTTTGCACACATATTCATTTTCATTGATTGAGACTTTGAACAGAGTCCAAACCGGTAGTCGAACCTGCAGTTCTTGCTGCCACTAAGGTAGGAATTGAAGAGCGACATGCTCTTTCATCGGACTCATTCCGGTAATCACCTGTCTGTCGACAATTCAAGAAGGTGATCGCCCGACATTTCGCCACATCACGTAAGGACATCGATCCGAACATGATCTCCAAAAATATTCCCGCGCTCCTTATTTCCTTGATCGTCCACTTCGCCGTTCTCGGTGCGATGGGCTTCTATCGGTTTCAGATCATCAAAGATCTCGACGTTGTCGCTGTCGAAACAATCATCGAAGACGAACGTTTGCAGCAAGAGTTCGAACAGGATGTCAGCGTCGACACACAAGTCTCCGAAAGCTTGTCTGTGCAGTCAGGTGGAACGATCTCGACCAACATCGGTGCCGCAGCTGCTCAACCCGCCGCTCAAACGAAAATTGAGCAGTCCGAAGCACTCAAAGATCCAGACATCAAAGTCACTGCGATTTCTGACATCAGCTTGCCGGGACTTGGAGAAATCGCTGTCGATCTGGGCGAAGGCGAAGTCTCCGGCGAAGTTGGAGCGAGAGTCGAAGGATACGGGGCGGCCATGCATCGCCTCACTCAGGAAATTATCCGGATGATGCGCGAGCAACCGGTGATCGCTGTCTGGATGTTCGATGCTTCCAACAGCTTGCAAGACGATCGCAAAGAGATTCGCGAGAACTTCCACAAGATCTACGACGAACTCAACATCGCCAAAAATCAGGCGGAGTCGAGGAAAGTCCGATATTCCCCGCTGGAGACAATGGTTTGCAGCTTCGGAAGCGATATTCGAAAATTGACGCAGAAACCAACGAGCGAAATCGAAGAGATCAAGAAGGCAATTGATCGCGTTGAAGATGATCCTTCAGGAATTGAAAATCCATTCAGCGCCATTTCAAGAGTTCTCGACGAGTACGGGAAGACAGCCCTGAACTCTGACCGAAAACTGATGATCATCGTCGTCACCGATGAGTCGGGGACAGACGATCAAATTCTCGAGGAAGTGATCAGCAAGTCAGAAACGATTCGCTCACCAGTCTACTTCCTCGGACGCGAAGCGGTCTTCGGTCATCCCAAAGCTCGGGTTCGCTGGAAAGATCCAGAACCGCCGAACCTCACCCACTGGGTTTCGATCGATCGCGGTCCGGAAACCGCATTTCCGGAATGCCTCCAGTACACAGGATTCGGTGATCGCTGGGATTCTCAATCGAGCGGATTCGGTCCGTACGGACAGGTGCGCCTTGCGAAGAAATCAGGCGGAATCTTCTTCATGCTGTCAGGCGAAGAACAAGACCTCGCCGGACGCCTCGCCTGGACGGATCGAAAGTTCGACGATTTGGCCATGAAGGAATATGAACCACTCCTTCTGGCACGTCGTGACTATGAGCAGTCTCGAAAGTCATCCGAATTTCGCGACACATTGTGGCAAGTGATTGTCATGCTGAACCCGAACCTCGATAAGCAGCTCAACATCAAACGCTGGGGGTATTCGATTGAGCCGGCTGAGTTCGATGCTCAGGGGAAAGAGCAGTTCGACAAAACTCTCCGTGCGATGTCGCGTGTGAGTGCTGCCCTGAAAGAAGTCGAACGGATCGCCCCGATGCGCGCAGAAGAACGCGAACCACGCTGGCGAGCGGCTTACGATCTTCTTTACGCCCAGTTGATGTCTTACCGCGTCCGCCAGTTTCAATTCCTCTTGGCGCTCGATCAACACTCGAGACTTCGCCCGAAACTGAAGGACCCGAAATCCAACGAGTGGTACTTCGAGCACACACAGAAATTGCTTGAACCGGACGAAGAACAAATTCGCCGGACCAAGGTCGATATGACCGAACTCAACTCTCAGCGCGAACAGGCACTCGCTCTCTACGATGTGGTCATCAAAGAACACCCCGGAACTCCGTGGGCAGTTCGTGCCAGTGCAGAAAAGCGGTGGGGCTTTGGAATCACCTTTGAAGAGCGATTCTGGGATCCTCGCTACTACGACGAAGCCTATCGCAACAAACGAATTCCGAAGTTCTAAACCGTTCGGTCGTTCCTCTGGACTCGCATGGGCGTTCGCCAGTACTGTTGGAAATAGTTTCCTCTCGGGTTGCTTGCGTGCAACCGCGAAGGCTATTTCAATGTACTGTGAACGTGACCTCTCAACTGAATTGTTGATGATCTGAGACCGGAAGAGACGCATGCCAGACAACTGGACGACTTGGGGAGACACAGCCGACGGAGCTTCTTATGGCGGTCTCACACTGCAAAATGAGTACATCCGTGCTGTCGTAACGAACGCAGGTGCTTCGCTCGTTTCTCTGGAATCTCCTGATCGAACAGGCGAATGGAAGAACATCGTCGTCACTGCACAGGAGCGAGAAGATTATCTCACGAATCCGTCGTTCTTGGGAGCGACAGCGGGAAGATTCGCGAATCGAATCGCTCGAGGGGAATTCGAACTCGACGGCTCGAAATACAATCTCGCGATCAACAACGGCCCCAACCATCTTCACGGCGGTGAAGTTTCCTTCGCACACAAAATTTGGCAGCTACTGTCGCCGAGTCGAGAGTCAGTCACGTTTCGACTCGTGAGTCCGGATGGTGATGAAGGTTACCCGGGAGAATTGACCGTCGAGCTGACTTACCAGTTGAAAGGTCGCGAACTCATCCTCAATTACTCTGCGACGACGGATGCTCCGACCGTCTTAAACCTGACCAACCATACGTATTGGAATCTCGCCGGTGCCGGGCGCATCGACGATCAACTCCTGCAAATCTCAGCAGACCGGGTTTTGGAAAACGACTCCGACGTTCTCCCCACCGGAACAATTCTTGATGTTGCTGGCACACCCTGGGACTTCCGCACGCCCAAGCCGATCGGTAAAGATCTCGCTGAAACGGACGGCGGATACGATTCCTGTTTCCTCATCAGCGGAGCAGACGGATCACTTCGGACGGCGGCAATTGCGTCAGATCCTGCTTCTGGAAGAACGATGGAAGTTCTGACGACGGAACCGGGAATTCAGCTCTACACTGCGAACCACTTTGACGGAACACAAGCGAGTGCGGGTTGGGAACAGCACACGAGTTTCTGCCTTGAGTCCCAACATCTTCCGGACACTCCCAATCATCCGGAATTCGAATCCGAATTCGGCACGACCACACTTCGCCCTGATGAAACCTATCGCCAGACAACGGTCCACCGATTCGGAATTTCCTAGAGCAAGTTGCTCTTTCCTGTGCACTCGCTTGCTCTGTTTCATAAGATCAAAGGCTGTGTTTGTTCGTGCGAGAGTGTGCACACCAAATCGAGAAATGCTCTAATCGCTCGGCTGAACTGCGATCAGACTCGTTACATTCACAGCGGTAACTTTCAGGTGACTCCGTGCGCACTTTTCGCTTCATCGCTCTGTTCTGCCTGACTCTAATCATCCCCGGACAGGCTGCCGTCGCTCAACCGGAGATACAATACTCCGGCCAAGTTGAGTGGGCAGAAGAATCGGGAACAATGACCTTCAACTCAAGCGGTTCAATGCCGCTCAGTAAGGAAGGTTTCTTCTGGAACGTGCCTGCGAGCGTTCAACGAATTGTGATTGGTGAGGATGTCCAATTCACAGGTGGTTTTCGTGTGAAATACCGTGCGCCTAAGAATCCGCTGTACATCGTGGGACGCAATCGAGAGACCTCCGTCATTTTCGGTACGAGGGAAGAGGCATGGACGGCCAAGCAGAAGATCTCTGAGAACGACAAATGGAAGTACAGCGCGATCAGCGTCATCGAAGACGCTGTGGTTCGCGTTTCAGGACTGACTGTTCGCGATCCGCGCGGGTATCTGATTTCTGGATATGCAAACAAAGCAGTCATTCACGTCGATGCCTGCACACTCGTTGACAGCCGAAGTGGGGACAACAACAACAGCGACGGATTCGCTGGAGCTGCGGGATCGTCGATTCGAGACAGCTTGATCAGCACTGCAGATGATGGGATCAAAATCTACAACGACATCACGATTGAAAACGTCGTTATCGAGCATCACCGAAACGGAGCACCACTGCAATTCGGCTGGGGCGGAGAATCGAAAGCCGTCAACGCCACGATTTCAAATCTGACGATTCGCGGAGTCGATCCCGAGCATCGCTACAACATGGCTCCACTCACCTGGGAGCGAGGCGATCGAGCCACGAGAAACGTCCGTATCAACGGATTCAATGTGATGACCGAAGGCGAGTTGTATGACGAAGAAAGCGGCAAATGGGTGCCGTTGGGGTTGTTGGAACTTAAACCTGTCAACTGTGAATTCAACCTGAATGCAACCGCAGTCCAGCTTCACGGTTTGCCGCTCGGGATTAATAAGACGACGGGGACCGTTCAGCTCGATGAGCTTTCGGCTCGCGAAAGCTCCCCCCCAAAACAATGAGTGCTGACCTACTCAGAACGTGTCAGTATTTAATACTGAGTGCTGAGCAGAGAAATGCCATCAGACGATCAGCCGACTTAAACGCCTTGGCTGTTTCGTTGACAAACTTCGGTGAGGTCACAAGGCCCGGTTCGAAGTTTGAAAGCCCGATAAAATCTTTGCGTTTCAGATCGTCGATGAGCGGATGATCAGGATCGATGCCCCGAGGTGAACGCTTCAAGGAGTCCCCGGTCAGTGCAAATCGCTTCACGAATTTTGCGTCGCTGACTGCGGCCTTCCAGTCCTTGGAATGCTTGATGATCGCCTTGCGAATCGCGGCGAGGTCCTCTCCCGCGGGATGCCAGACTCCCGCTGCAACGAAACACTCTTCGGGTGAGATGTGCAGATAAAACCCCGGTGCGTGGACGTCTTTGCCCGCTTCGTGGCGAAATTGGATTCCGATATTTGTTTTGTACGGAGTTTTGTCTTTCGAGAAACGCGTGTCACGATGGACTCGCATCAACGATCCGCCGACCTTCTTGGGCTCGACTCGAAAATGGCTTGAGATCTTTTCGATTGGCCCCTGCATCGCAGCGATGTATTCCAAGGCTGGACTGCGAACTTCCGATTCGTATCGATCGCGGTTGGCGTCGAACCAGTCTTTGTCGTTATTGGCTTCGAGTTCCGCCAGAAACTGAAAGACTGACGGCGGAAATCCATTGAAAGTTCCCATCGTGGCTCCTGATGGAATTTCAAGCACTCGGCTTTAGCGACAAGGTTGAGGAATGAGATTTCGCGTTTGCCCAGCAGAACAACCGTGAAGACTGCCTACTCCAACTGCTGAATCAATTTCGTCAGTAACGGAATTGTCGTCCCGACGAAGATCCCTGTGAGCACGAGAATGATCGTGAAATGGGCCCAATGTAGGCGGACTTTTGACTTCAGAGCAAGCTTCGAAAAGTGTACCGCGATCCCGGCCACTCCAAGCACCGGCAGAATGGCTGCCGCCCCCGGGCTAAGCGCGAGTTCCGCAAACCCGGGAATCTCTAGGTCGAATTCTTCCATCACCGGCAGAATTGCATTTCGCTGCCGGACAACAAGAATCGACGCAAGGATGGTGAGGACGAGATTGATCCCGAACAAAACGGGTTCAACTCGACTTGTCAGCCCCGACAAGAGGACCAACTCATCGAGTTCATTCTTAACCGGCTTCGTCATGAGGCAGCCCGTGATGCTTCCAGTGGGGCACACTTTCCGATTTCTCGGACAGCTTGCCGCAAACGCTGAGTGTTTTCGACGATTGCCAGACGCAAATAGCCCTCGCCGTCTTCTCCGAAACCACGCCCCGGGCTGACAGCGACTCCGCCTTCTTCGAGGAGTTTCATCGAGAAATCGATGGACCCCATTTGGGCATAAGGCTCAGGAATCTTCGCCCAGACGAACATTCCTGCTTTCGGCCGATCGATCTCCCAGCCTAAACGCTCAAGTCCGTCGCACAGAGCATCGCGGCGACCTTGGTATTCAGTCGCAATGCCTTCCACAGCGGCATCGCAGTGTCGCATCGCGACGATGGCCGCAATTTGAATTGCCTGAAAAATCCCGTAGTCGTAATAACCTTTGATCGTCGCCAATGCCCGGACCATTTCGCGATTCCCGGCACAGAACCCGATTCGCCACCCAGCCATGCTGTAGCTCTTGCTCATTGAGGTCAGTTCGACACCAACGTCAATCGCTCCCGGAGTGGAAAGAAAACTCGGTGCGAAATATCCATCAAAACAGATATCTGCGTATGCGAAGTCGCTGATCACCATGAAGCCATACTTCTTGGCGAGTTTCACAAGTTCGACGTAAAAATCCTGCTCGATCACCGTCGACGATGGGTTGTGTGGGAAATTGACCACAACCACTTTCGGTTTCGGATAAAGATGTTCACATGTGTATGCCACGTTGCGCAGAAAAACGTCTGGCTGACGAACATCGAGAGCGATCACGTTTCCGGCAGCGAGCATCACCGAATACATATGAATCGGAAATGTCGGCGACGGAACAATGGCAGTGTCTCCCGGTCCCATCAAACCGAGGCACATATGGCTGTAGCCTTCTTTGGAACCGATACAGGCGATGATTTCATCGTCGGGGTTCAGGCGAACTCCATACTTCTTCCAGTATCGTTTTGCGACTTCGCTACGCAGATTCCCGATCCCGTTCGACACCGAATAACGGTGATTTTTGGGGTCCTGCAGTGCCTGAGCCAGTTTTTCCTGAATCAGCGGGTCCGGCGGATCGGTTGGATTTCCCATCCCGAGATCGATCACATCGATGCCAGCGACGCGTTTTTCGTACTTGACCTTGTTGATCTTTCCGAACAAATACGGCGGCAATCTTTTCAGTCGATCCGCAACGGGAATGGAATACGGATTGTCGCTGACTGGGACTTCTGTTTCGCTTCTCATGACATTCATCAAAAAGAGCTGAGGACTTACCGAGTGCTTCGCTAGAAACCACGCAGTGTGATGGCGGCACCGGACCGGACAATGGGATCTTATCCGGATCAGTTCGGTTGGGCGAGATCGAGTTCTTCAGAAACCTTTCGTGTTTTTGAACATTCTCGGATCTCTAATGTGCTTTACGGGCCAGCAAGTGCTGCATCAATCCGGTTTCGAATCGGTGGGGAGGAGTCTGCTGACTACCACCCCACGAGCCGAATTCTCTACGAAAATCAGCCAGCACAACACGGACGAAGTTGCAGACAAGTTTCGCCTCATGCTGGTTCGGCAGTCCTTATTCGAGGCCTACTACTTTTGTTTCTGCGAGAGCAAGAACGCCAACAGATTGTTGAAATCCTCGGCGGGAATCAGCTCGCCCCAGTTTTCAGGCATGATCGAGATCGGAGAAATGGCTTCGTCGTCGACCAGATTTTTGTCGAACTGAATCTCTTCTCCTTTTTGATTCGCCAGAACGATGACATTTCCTTCTTCTCGTCGGAACAGTCCGGAGTAGATGCGACCGTTCTCGAGGACGTACAACCGCGTCCGGAACGCCACATCAATGTTTCGGTTTGGCGCTAGAACGTCTTCCAGAAGACGTTCCATCCCCCGATTTCCGATTCCGTCGAGCTGCGGCCCGATCTGTTTTCCTTTGCCATCGATGGTGTGGCAGGTCGCACAATTCTTTTCGAAGACCTTCGCACCTTCAGCAATTGAGGCTGTCTGTGCGTTGAAGCTGCTGCGACGAGCTTCGATCATCGCGAGAATTGAATCGCCTCCGTCGGGGAGTTTCGATCGAATCGCTTCCAGCCGACTAATGATCTCCGAGCTTCCCGTCCCTTTGACTTGAGCAATCACGACGTCCGATCTCAAAACTTCCGGAGAAATCATACCCAAGTCAATCAAGTCGGCGAGTTTTGTCGCTCCTTGCGACGAACGAGACATCGTGCGGGCGAACGTCGTCTGCAGCCTCAGCGGCAGGGATTTCAGAACCGCGACCTGGGCTTCTTCATCCTGACTTGAGAGAGCATCGGCGATTGAGTTGAGAAGCACCGTTGACACATCCGGCTCTGCGAAAACAGCCAGCAGCCCGACCGGGATGTCTCCGGATTGCGAGGCAGCGATGAGAGTAAGTGCAGCGTACCGTACCTCACCAGCTTCGTTCGGGTTCATGGCAATTCGCCCGAATTGATCGAAGAACTCTCCTGCCCCCAGCCGTCCGCTGAGATTTGCTGCGAGTACGACTCGTTGCCGGTCTTGAGTCAGACTTTGGGTTGGAAGCTGAACGACAGGTGGATTGATTTCACCAATTGCAATCCAAGCATAGGCCGACAAATCCAGTCCATCGACGACCTTGAGGACACCGGTCTTTCCAGCGAACTCCGAGAGATCCCAGTCAACTCGACGAGCTGTATCGTTTCGCGGGGCGTAAGCAATCCGTACCGGATTCTCCTCCCCCTCCACCGACAGGCTGACGAAATTGTGATTGATCCTTCCCTCGTTCGGAAATCCGAGATGACCACAGACGTAAAACGATAGCGTTTCCGGAATCGGGAACGGCTTGGACATTAGAACGCCGCGAGCCTGCTCGCCTCCCGGAAGACTGCTGAGGAAAAGTTGTGAGTGTTGAGCGTCTTCACGAGTTCGCGGTTCGACATCCCATTTCCCGACTGCCGACCCTTCATTCGCCAACTGCTGCCAGTCGGACAGCCCTGCCCCGCGTTCGCCCAAGACGCGAGCAATCACATCGCGTCCCCACGAACTCATTGCATCCGGAATGTTCTCCCCCTGCTGGCGAAGACCTTCTTCCATCGCTTGCAGCAGCGAAAGCTGGGTATTGACATCCATGGAATATCGAGTGCGAGCCAACTCGACGAGCCGAGGAATCTCCTGACTCTCCAGCGTTCGGGCTGCCATCCGTACGACGGTCTCTAACTCTCCACCGGGTAATTCCACCTGATCGATCGCTGAAAGGAGAAAACGGGCGGAGTCCGTCGAATGGACAGCCAGACTGACAGACGCCAGCAACTCGACTTCTTTATCTCCCGGATTCAATTCCGCCACGACCTCATATGCGCCGGGCAATTGACACGTTGACTTAAGAGCCAATTTGATCGCGTGCTTTAATTGAACGTCACCACTCGAAGCTTGCGAATAGGCTTGAAGAAGCTTGGCAATCACATTCGTATCGGGGTGATCGGCGAATGCGAGAGCACTAGCGCGGCGAACCAATGGGTCCGAATCACTCAGTCCGTTCGATGCAAGCTGTTGATCAGCTGCCGACCAATTCTTCCTCGCTCCTAGGATGCGTTGCAAATGAACTCGTACCAGACTCGATTCGTTTTCACCTTCTGCAGCCAGTTCCTGATCAGACAATTCCCCGAGTCGTTCCAATGACCACAGAAGTCCGACCGTTTGTCTGGCGTCGTTTGAGTTCTTGAGAGCCGCTTTCAACTCCGGAACAGCTTCTTTTCCACATCGTTCGACAAGTTGCTCGACGACGCGGCTGACGTACGGCACATTCGGATCAGCAAGCAATGGAATCAATTGTGTCGCCGTCAACTTTGTCAGATTCTGCGGACGTTGGCTGCCTTCCGTCTCACCCTTCCGGACCACTTTCCAGATTCGTCCTCGGAAACGATCTCGTCCGGGATGATCCAACGGAACCTCGTAGTGACCGATAATTCGGTTGTAGAAGTCCGCGATATACAACGCTCCATCGGGTCCGCACTGCATGTCGACCGGGCGAAACCAGGGATCTGCCGAAACAAGAAAGTCTGCCTGTTCAATCACCTGCGGACTCGACCCGTCGTACTCCAACGTATCTCGATGGATGCGGCTGGTCATCACATTTCCGACGAACAAATTGTCTCGATACTCCTCCGGGTAAACATCATCTGTATAGATGCTGAGTCCCGCGATGGCTGTCGAACCATGAAGGTGATCCATGACTGCTGGCACGTAGCCGAGCCCATCGTGCGGCTTCCCAAAACTCTCGTAGTAACCGCCTTTGAGTAGCAGAGTCACTGGTTTTGTGTGACAGTCCGAGGAATACAAGTCTCCCCACGCATCGAAAGCCATTCCGAATGGATTGACTTGCCCATGAGTTAAGTGCTCAATGCGCTCACCGTCGATGCGAAATCGATAGGTGTTTCCACTTTGCATGGAAACAGTGTTCCCGTCTCTGCCTGTGACAGATGATTGGTTGTTAAATCCGTGGCAAGCATACATCCAGCCATCGAGTCCTCGACGAAACGCATTGTTCAGGCCGTGCGTGTCTCGCGAGTAGTCGAAGGGTCCGTACAAAACCTCAGTGGTGTCGGATGTTCCGTCGCCATTGGTGTCTCGATAAAACATGATGTTCGGAATCGAGAATGCAATCACACCATCTTTGTACGGGTACAATCCGATCGGAATCGTGATCCCTTCGACAAACGTCGTGAACTTGTCAGCACGTCCGTCGCCGTCAGTGTCTTCCAGAACGCGGATGCTGTCGGTTGCCTCTTCTGTAAAGTTCGGGAACGGGTAGTCGTTCGACCCTGACATCCACAATCGACCTTGAGCATCGAATGCCAGATTCATGGGCTTCTGAATATCTGGTTCACTCGCGAAAAGTTGAACCTCGAATCCCTCCGGAACGGAAAACTGCAAGCGCTCCTCGTCCGGAGTGAGAGGGTCAGTCTCCCGAACTTGCTGCCCGAAGTCCTGTGCCTGAATGCAGTCAAACCCAGCGAAGGCAACCAACACAACCAAAAGCAATCGAATACACAACATCAACAACAGTCTCTCGCTCAATCCAAGGGGTTCATCATGTCCGACAAATGCTTACCGATACGTTTTGAACATCATGACGCATCGTCAGAAAAACTGCCAGCTACACCGTCGCTGCATCCGGGACAAGAGGAACAAGCCTCTCTTTCAATACACGACGACTGACATCTGGCTCGCGAACTCCGACAACCCCAATCACAGTAGCGTTCTCGGTGTTAGCGTCAGTTGTCCCCTTTGTTTGTGAAATCCCTCATCACGATGAAACAGCGTGTCGCAGACATTCTCGTCGTCCTTCTGGCCGTGGCGCCGTTCTATTCGGTCTATGCTGCGCATTGGATGCAATCGGAAGGAGCGACTGGGTTCATTCAGTACGACATGCCGTACTACAGTGCGAACGGGCGAGAAGTTTTTGAAAACGGAAACGGAATCGCAGGCGCCAACCCCTTCGATCCGCAGCCCGAAGCTCCGGTCGTTTACGCTCAATGGTTTCCCTGGGTGCTCGGAACAGCGATCACTCAGCTCGGGATTCCGCCAGAAGTTGCCTTCTGTGCGATCGGTCTCGTTGCAGGACTGATCACTAGCTGGTTCACACTTCTGATTGTCCGCTCACTTCTGACGAACCACGAACACGAAAAGCTCATCTTCCTGCTGGCGATGTGGGGAGGCGGAGCACTTGCGATCGCGCAGGTCGTGATCAATTTCATTACGCACGAACACCCTTTTCACCTCATCCTCAACTTCGATCTCGGCGGCGGATGGTGGTTCTTCTCCTGGGGAAGAAACCTCCTGCTCCCGACAGAAGCCCTCTATCATGCGTTCGTCGCTGCCGCCTGGTACTGCGTGATCCAACGACGGGAATGGACAGCGGTCGCGCTCGTGACTGCTCTCGCAGCGACGCATCCGTTCAGCGGCGTGCAACATCTTCTCGTCATGGGAAGCTGGAATCTCTTCCAACTGCTCATCTGGAAAGATCGACAAGCTCTCTTCCGAGGATTGACGCTCACCGTCGTGCTCGGAATGTTCCTGACTTATTACTTCGGGTTTCTGGAGTCGTTCCCCGAACACCGAGACCTGCGCGAGACGTGGACACTCAATTGGAGCGTGCCGACAATCGTCCTGCTGCTGGCTTATGGCCCGGTCGCCACGCTGGCCGCAGCGAGACTACTGTTTCAGCCGCGAACTCGAACTCCAGAGATTTGGTTCTTCGTCGTCGCTGGCCTGATCTCGTTCTTGCTGATCAAGCACGACCTCTTCATCACTCCACATCAACCGCTGCACTTCACACGCGGTTATGTCTGGATGCCGCTCTTCCTGCTCGGCCTGCCTGTGATTCAGTCGTTGACGAACTCAATGTTTCATATTCAACCAATGTTTCTCAGAGTCATCTGCATCGCAGTAGCTGTTCCTCTCGCCTGCTTTGACAACATCTGCTTCATCGGCCACTCAACTCAACATCCGGAACCGCAACTTTCCTTGCCGACACCTGTTCGCGACATCTTCGAAACTCTCAACGAACACGAAGCAACAGGCGTCTTCCTGTGTGCCGACGAAGACGTCAGCTACCTCTCCGCGACCTTCACCCCAGTCCGCCCCTACTTCGGGCACAAGTTCAACACTCCCGATTTTGCAGAGCGAAAGAAACAGGTCCTCGCCTGGGCATCCGGTGAGCCAATCGAAGACTGGCTCAATCCGATCGACCTCATCCTCCTCCGCCCGGAAGACCCAACAGACCTTCTCCCCGCTAACGACTGGAACCTCCTCAAAGAAGCCAACGGCTACCGGCTCTACTCGCAATCGCCCTGATTGAGCACTGAATCTGATTAAGCAACCGCAGGTCAGGATGCGACAACTTCAGTGAAGCTACCGTCCCCTCGACGAGGATAGAGAAGAGCCCTGTTGTTGCTGAATCCCTCACAACACTTCGATCCAAAGTCGGACCATAACAGCGTCAATCAGTGTGACGTGGGTCGGTGTAGATTGCTTAGAATCGACTTCACCAATTCATTGATTCTGCTGCTATCCGAATTCGTGTCCGCAATCTCTTCCGCAGGTTCGGCGACATCCGCCTCAAGTACGTAGTCGGGGTCAATACTTTTGTGCCAAACAATGTTCCACGCAGCGTACCGAACGACTTCGCTTGGATCAGCGATGGCTTTCCGAATCAAACTCGCCTGATCTTTCACCTCTAAGAATCTCACCGAACATTTAAAGGCCGATGCTCTCACAAGGTCGTACTCATCATCAGTAGACATCCGAAGCACAACGTTACGCACTTCGTCCTCGATGCTCCACTCCCCCAACGCCCTATTTGAACACAAGCAATCAATTGCGTGCCTTCGGACTGCCGGCATTGAACTATCCAGATGCCGCTGGATCGTCTTTATCGCCGATTGTTTTTCTACTTCGTCAGCTTGTTTTGACTTCAGAATACTTGACGCAATCGTTACTCGTACGTATTCATCACGCTCGTTGTAGAGCGATCGAACTAGAAACTCTTTGGCTTCTTGTGTATGAACTTCGCCAAGTCCATTCGCAGCAAAAAAACGAACGTTAGCATCTGAATGCCCCAAGAACTCCTTGAGTGCACGAAAATCTCGTTTATCAACAGCTCTGCGAACACGAACTAACGGTGATGACTGCACCTGAACGAACACAACCGCAGCTACAATTGCCAAGACGCAAGCGATGCTTACAGCAGTCTTCTCGATTGACAGAGTGGACATATCTTGTGACTCCTGCGATTCCCGACGGTCGCGCAGTCTCCTGCGTGCGTTCCAGAATTGCGTCCGACGGATCGGGGACAGCTCGCTTCACAACAACCATCGTTCGTCATGGCGAAACTGGGCAGCAAGTCCTCTTCAAATACTCAATCAGCCAAACATACACTCTTGGCCGGTAACCGCGAGGATTAAACTTCCTGAATTCCAAACTGAACGACGCAGCACCGTGAATCTAATACATAACAGTAAACCAAATTGCTCCAGTCAAACAAGCACTGCCAGCCAAAAGAGCAACTGGTCGAACCCAGGGTCTGATATTCCGATTGGAGTCATAGAAGACAAACCGAAAAGGATCCTTTTCACCCAAACGCCAGTTGTCAAAGCTCGTCGTGTCACGCTCTTCAACGAAGAGCAAACCGAAAGAAATAACACACACAGGAACAAAGAAGACCATCAACACCAAAACCTTTTCGAACAACTCACCTTCCCAGAATAGAATCTCCATCATTCTTCTCTTCCTCAGGCGCGTGGCGATCGAACCGATCCAAGCAAAGAGGCGCACTATTCGGTCCGCTCAGCAGACCTTACTTTGCTTACGGCATCACTTCGTTTCCAAAACAACATCTTTTCTCCATTGGTTGCAACACCCTCTTGTATGATGGTTCCGAACTCCAATTTCCTTGGAAGAAAATCCGGAGAACATTCGACAAACCAGATATAATCAAAGTTACTTTCCTCAACAAAGCCATCGAAAGATTCGTCAAACGTGCACTTATAGAACATAATCACAACTGCATCAACGAGCACGAGCTTCTCAGTTTCCTCGACCCCGACAGCCATTTCACAGAGTGACAACCGGTTCAACTTCCGACATCCGGACAATAACTCAAGCACATCAGTACTCACTCGGTTATATACTGCTACGTGCTGAATTGGGGCAAAGTCCTTCAGCTTGAATAAAATCCCATGCACTGGGAGCCCAAAACCGTCTTGGGGTCCCCAGTATTGTTCGTGCCAGATCTGCTTGTTTCTTAGCTGTGTCGCGATCGCATTCTCTCGTATAAACGGTGCAATGAAAATGCCAACTGCAACAAATGCCCCACCAACAAGACATACAATCAAGTGCACTACTCCGATAGTCCACTGTTTCTCTCTTGTCGCACTCACCGGTCGATTACACTCTGAAACTAATTTGCAGGTGTCGGTGACGGAAACCTCGGTCCGAATGTTGGATTGCCCCAATTGAAAATTGGGTCATAGTTCGGGTTCTCCGCCTCTGGATGTCCACTCGGATGTTGGTGATTTCACTCAGTCGATCTTGCGTCATTCAATGCGTTCATTATGTCGTGCTTGACAGCGAATGCTGGTGGCTCAATGGCAGGAACGCCGTCATTTGGCTATCGAACTTTGAACCGTCGCCACGGGATTCGAAGGTCAGCACGAGCTTGAGCAAAAAGCCAAAGCCGCCTCCGCCAGGGGTGCCGGTGTTCAAGCGATGAAACCTTGCTCAACCGGCACTCTTTTCGCCAACATATCGATTCCAGACCTCTGTCAAGAAACGCTTTTCCTCCTCACTGTGATGGTCAAGGTAAGCCCATTCTTCAAAGTACATTGTCTTTGCAGTTTTCAAAGTGCATCGATACGCATGAGAAACGAATTCCTCGCTACCACAAAGCAAATAGTACCTGTTCGCCTCGTCTTTGTAATATAGGAATGTTTCGTCGGTTGACGTCAACATTACGAACCGCCAACTGTTGCTGCCATTGTACGCCAACAGTGAATCTTGCGAGACCTGTATTGTCGCAACATCAGGCTTACCTTCATATTCGAAAGCGATTCCAACGACTTCCCTGGCACCCTGTATATGGATAGCGTCAACCAACCATTCGGCTTCCATTGGATTCAGGATATCTGGGACAGGTAGGGCCAGCCACTGTTTCTGCCGAAGGACTTCGATAGAAACGAAACCGCTTGAGTCAAGCCATTTATCTATTGCCTGTTGCGCCAACTCGACACGGTCGCTCTCCTTTTCCATGTTCAACTCCTTTTCAGTCGTACCGAATCTCGTTACCTCGACGGGCGCCGTGTGCCACGCTGGACAACCTAGCAGTGGCATATGGCGATTGTATTGACAGTCTTCAAATCGAAAAGGAGAATCTGAGATTAGCAAAAGGGCACCAGCTAGACGCCGCTTCGGTGGCGTGCTTCGGCATTACGCATCTTAGGGAACAGTTGTCATGGATCGATCGCAACGTGCTGGCGTGAGCCTTGTTGAAGTTCTCGTTGTGATTGCGATTCTCGGAATTCTGATGGCGATCATTCTCCCGGCCGTTCAGAATGTCCGGGAGACTTCGCGAAAGTCGAGTTGCCAGAATCGGATGCGGCAACTCGGCCTCGCTTTCGCAAATGTCGAATCGGCTCACCGGGCATTTCCAACAAATCGAGATGTCTACAAACAAATTCTGCCTCATCTTGGCCATCAAGCGAATTACGATTTTCTCATTAACAACTCCCGTGTGTCCTCGCCTGAAGTCGTTCAAGAGTTCAGCTGTCCGAGCGACACCATGCCAATTATCGCTGAGTTTGGGCAACTTGCGAGCTATCGCTTGAATGAAGGAACGAAGTTCGGCGAGCAGTCAGGCCAGCACAAACACTACAACGGATTTCAGAAGTTCAATTCGTATAACCTTCTCGATCAATCTTTTGTCAGCCTGAACACGCCTGCCAGTGCGATCACGGATGGACTTTCTCAGACTGCTGCTCTGTCGGAACGTCTCAGGTATCGAGAGGGAACACGGTACCTTATCGCCGAACCTACTCCGACGACACTGGCCCGGGAAACTGGTCGATACGCCTGGTTCATCTCCGAACCACAGCCCTCCCCCGGAGCAGAGCTCCCCATGCGCGAACAGTGTCAGCATCACCGAACGGTCCCGAGTGACTGGGACGGTGGGCACGCACCACTCACAGGTGCTGATCGCGGATATAACCACTTACTGGGGCCGAACCATCCGGCGTGCATCAACGCAGTCAGTTCGAACAGATGGGGTTACAGCAGTGAAGAAACCATTCTTCCTCCTTCAAGCTCTCATCGAGGTGGTGTCAACGTGCTGTTCGCCGATGGCAGTTTGCATTTCATCCAAAACCAGGTCGATCTTGATGTCTGGATGGCTTTGGGAACAAGAAGCAACAATGAACCGTTTCAACACCAATTTTAGTCGACAGTCACTCGCTCTGTTCACAACGGTTTCTCTCTTGGCAGCGATGATTATTGGATGTCGTCCTGAGAACACTGGGGCGAACGCGCCGACAACTCCACTCATCGAGTATCAAAGCCCTCCTGGAACAACCCTTCAAACGATCTCCAAAATCTGGGATGTCGATTCCAAAGAAGATTTATCAACGGGAATCACATTAGCCCAAGACGAGGGAGTTTACCTGGTCCTTGAAGTTCAACTGGCACCCGACCAGAATCTCGATTCTGAAATCATTACCGACCCCCGTCGCTGGGCCTGTCTTGCGACGATTTACCCGAAGGACTCAATCCCAACCGGCGATGACGCCCTCCACTTTGGCCCTGAACCCATCTTTACAAACGATCGCCCGATGTGTTCCATCGTCAAAGCTCCTCTTCCCCGTTCTGACGCTGCAGGATATCGCGGACCGCTGGAAGTCTCATCGTCTGGAACTCGCCCACAATCCAGTGTTACGAAAGATGGCCAACGAGTGACTGCTCCATTCCTCAAGCAGGTCTTTCCGGTGGAAGTTTCTCCGTATTGGACTTTTGTCAGCGGATCGCATTTCTCGCCTGGCTCTTATGTGATCGAGTTCCGCACATTCCCTTGCCTCGACTCATTCTCGCCCGACCTTCCGAAAAACGTCACAAGCATTGTTATCAGGCAGCTTCCGCTGGACGTCGTGGAATCGAAAGAACGGTCAAGCCTCTGACCCGAACGGGAAGACAACCTCCTCTACAGATGCACGAGTGCCACGCCCTCACTTGCATGGACAGGCTTTCTCAATCAAATTCCTGACGAAGGGCAAGTGTCTACCCTTCAGCTACTGAGGGCGCGCAAGATGCCACAGTGAGACCCTACCGACCACAGCAGACAGTCCTTCCGATTCACACGATCAACTATCTCCGTACCATTCTTTCACTTCACTGTCGTAAAAACATATCGGATACCTGTCCTTATTGGCCGAGAACGTTAGCACAAAATCATCTCCGTCATTCTTTACTCGATACTGCCATTGCCTGACGCCGGAAGTTGGTTGCTCATAGCGAATATTGTTCTCGTTGTGCAATTCATCAAGTGCATCAGGAAACCGGCCATGCAGGCGATAATGCTCTTCGAGCAATGCCACAACAACATCCCCGCGCGACTTGCTTTCACGAACAATTGACGCATTCCAGGTTGAATGCTCATAGAGTATGAACGCGAATCCAACACTAATGAACACTAGAAGAAGACACAAAGCCCCCGCAAACAACCATGCAAGTACATTGAATAATCGGAGGATGACAGCACTTTTTGTAAATGTCATTCGACAGGCACCTTGAAATGCCAGGAGTTGGTGTATCAGTACCGGTATGGAATTGTCTTGCCGGCCCTCACAATTTGTAGTTAGTCGGCATCATGAATGAAGGTTTAATGGTACCTTCATTGTTGTCAGTGGTCGTTCTACTCACGGAATCTCCGAACACCTGACCGGTCGGTCCTTGAGAGCCTGAGCCTCCCGCGACAGTGCTTCGTCATCCGCTCTTCGATCACGCACCACGGGCGAGGGAGTTATGCGTCTTCCAAGTTTAGCTCTGTCTGGAATTGTGAGCATCGTCGTGTCACACTCGAAAGAGATTCTTACGTCTTCCCAAAGCTGGAGCAATATCCGGGGTGGAACTTCAGCCACCTCGCCAACCCAGCCTACGTTACTGCCTATCTGGTGAAAGAATCGACGACCGGCTCAATCCCATCGCTTTCCATCTCAATCGCTCGGAAGACTCAGCACAACTTCTCCCATCAATCAACTGGCAACTTCTCAACGAAACTAACGTTATCAGTTCCGCATCCACTCGCCTGACTGGAAAATGATTCTGCATTGGAAGAAGGCGAAAACGTCGGTAAAACTGACGTCACTTCGAAGAACGCAGGCCGAAACCTTCC